>JAAYYA010000309.1 GCA_012515595.1 Actinomycetales bacterium | reverse complement strand
CATCGTCGTCGCCGACGACCGTCAGGCTGATCCGGTCGGTGATCTGCAGGCCGGCCTCCTTGCGGGCGCCCTGCACCGCGCGCACCAGGTCACGGGCCAGGCCCTCGCGGGCCAGGTCCGGCGTCACCTCGGTGTCGAGCACCACGAAGCCGCCACCCTGCCCGCGCAGCATCGCCGTCGCCCGGGAGCTGCCGTCACCGGAGGCCGCGACCACGGTCTCCAGGGAGTACTCACCCTCGACCAGCTCCAGCCCACCGGCGGTCACCGTGCCGTCCTCGGCCACCGACCAGTCACCGGACTTGGAACCCTTGATCGCGGTCTGCACGTCCCGGCCCAGGCGCGGCCCTGCCGCGCGCGCGTTGACGGTCAGCTTCTGCTCGACCCCAAAATCAGCCGCCGACGCTTCTGCCAGGTCCAGCACCACCACCTCTCGCACGTTGACCTCGTCCCGCACGATGTCAGTGAGCACCGACAGTCCTTGGGGGTGCGCGGTGGCGACGGTCAGCGTGGACAGCGGCAGCCGCACCCGCAGCCCCTCGGCCTTGCGCAGCCCCAGCGTCACCGAGCAGACCTCCCGCACGGTGTCCATGGCGGCGACCAGGTCGTCGTCCTGCGGCAGGTCCGCCGCGTCCGGCCAGTCGGTCAGGTGCACCGACTCGCCGCCCGTGAGCCCACGCCATACCTCCTCGGTGGTCAGCGGCAGCAGCGGCGCGGCGACCCGGCAGGTCACCTCGAGCACGGTGTAGAGGGTGTTGAAGGCGTCCTGGTCCTCGGCCCAGAACCGGTCGCGCGAGCCGCGGATGTACCAGTTGGTGAGCACGTCCACGAACGAGCGCACCGCCTCGCACGCCGAGGCGATGTGGAAGGCGTCCTGCGCCTCCTGCACCTCGAGCACGAAGTCCCGGGTCTTGGCCAGGATGTAGCGGTCCATCTCGTGGGTCGAGGCCGTCGACCAGGTCGCCTCAGTGCCCTTCCCGCCGCCCGCGGCGTTGGCGTAGAGGCCGAAGAAGTACCACGCGTTCCACAGCGGGATCAGCACCTGGCGGACCCCGTCCCGGATGCCCTGCTCGGTGACGATGAGGTTGCCGCCGCGCAGGATCGGGCTGGCCATGAGGAACCAGCGCATCGCGTCGGCGCCGTCCCGGTTGAAGACCTCGCGCACGTCCGGGTAGTTCTTCAGCGATTTGGACATCTTCTGCCCGTCGCTGCCCAGCACGATGCCGTGGCTGATGCACGTCTCGAACGCCGGGCGGTCGAACAGCGCGGCCGCCAGGATGTGCATGGTGTAGAACCAGCCGCGGGTCTGGCCGATGTACTCCACGATGAAGTCGGCCGGGTAGTGCTGCTCGAACCAGTCGGTGTTCTCGAACGGGAAGTGCCACTGGGCGAACGGCATCGACCCCGAGTCGAACCAGACGTCCAGGACGTCCTCGACCCGGCGCATCGTGGACTTCCCGGTCGGGTCATCGGGGTTGGGCCGGGTCAGCTCGTCCACGAACGGCCGGTGCAGGTCGACCTCGCCGTCCCGGTTGCGGGGCAGCTTGCCGAAGTCGGCCTCGATCTCGGCCAGCGAGCCGTAGACGTCGATCCGCGGGTAGGCCTCGTCGTCGGACTTCCACACCGGGATCGGGCTGCCCCAGAACCGGTTGCGCGAGATCGACCAGTCGCGGGCGTTGGCCAGCCACTTGCCGAACTGGCCGTGCTTGACGTGGTCGGGCACCCAGGTGATGTCCTCGTTGGTGCGCAGCATCGTGTCCTTGAACTTCGTCACCTCGACAAACCAGGAGGACACGCCCTTGTAGATGAGCGGCTCGCGGCAGCGCCAGCAGTGCGGGTAGGAGTGGTCGTAGGCCTCGCGGCGCAGCAGCACCGTGCCCTCGGTGACCGACCCGGGGTCCAGCTCCTCGCCCGCCCGCGCCGGGTCCTGCGCCCGGGTCGCGGCCTTGAGGTGGTCGATGATCGGGGCGTTGGCGTCGAAGACCAGCATCCCGGCGTACTCGTTGACCGGCGCGGTGAAGGCGCCGTCCGCCCCCACCGGCATGACCGCCTCGATGCCCTCGCGGTCGGTGACCACCTTGTCGTCCTCACCGAACGCGCCGGCGGTGTGCACCAGACCGGAGCCGTCGGTGGTGGTGACGAACTCGGCGACGACCAGCCGGTGCGCCCGCTCCCAGCCCTGGTAGTAGCTGAACGGCGGCACGTAGGAGCGTCCCGCCAGTTCCGCGCCGGTGAAGCGCCCGACGACGGTCGGGTCCTCCCCCAGCTCGTTCTTGTATGCCGTGAGGCGGGCTTCCGCGAGCAGGTACCGCTCGGTGCGGCCCGTGTGGTCGCTCTCCACCACCACGTAGTCGATGTCCTCGCCGACCATGATCGCCAGGTTGGAGGGCAGGGTCCACGGGGTCGTCGTCCAGACCAGCGCGAGGGCGCCGGCGAGGACGTCGTCGCCCCCGGCTGACGGCATACTCCCCTGCGCCGTCCCATCACCGGACTCCTGCGGCAGGATCCGCAGGCCGACGGTCACGGCCGGGTCGCGGCGGACCTGGTAGACCTCCTCGTCCATCCGCAGCTCGTGGTTGGACAGCGGGGTCTGGTCGTTCCAGCAGTAGGGCAGCACGCGGAAGCCCTCGTAGGCCAGCCCCTTGTCGTGGAGCTGCTTGAACGCCCAGATCACCGACTCCATGTATTCCGGGTTGAGCGTCTTGTAGTCGTTCTCGAAGTCGACCCAGCGCGCCTGGCGGGTGACGTACTCGCGCCACTCGTCGGTGTACTGCAGCACCGAGGCGCGGCAGGCGGCGTTGAACGCCTCGATGCCCAGCTCGAGGATCTCGTCCTTGGTCTTGATGCCGAGCTGACTCATCGCCTCCAGCTCCGCCGGCAGGCCGTGGGTGTCCCAGCCGAAGCGCCGCTCGACCTTGCGTCCGCGCATCGTCTGGTAGCGCGGGACGACGTCCTTGACGTAGCCGGTCAGCAGGTGCCCGTAGTGCGGCAGCCCGTTGGCGAAGGGCGGGCCGTCGTTGAAGACGAACTCGTTGGCGCCGTCCTCCCCCGCGTCACGCTGCTCGACACTCTTGACGAAGGTGTCGTTCTCCTCCCAGTAGGCCAGCACGGCCTGCTCGAGGCTGGGGAAGTCGGGGGACGGGGTCAGTCCCTGGTGGGCGGTCTCGACCTTGGGGTAGGTCATGCTCCTGGCGCTCCTGCTCGGTCGTCGTCTCGGCTCTTCTGCACGAGGACGACGATTGCGCGCCGCGGTACCACCTCGCTTGCCGCGTGCACGCACGCGACCGCTCTGGTCCAGGCTGTGTCGGGCCCACCCGTCCGGTTCTAGTGAGGCCCCACATCACACCGCCGAGGCAGTATGCCGTGTGGTCCCGTTCTTCCGGAGGCTCGCCGCTGATGACGGCTCAGACGCCAGAGGCCATGCTACCCGCTTCCCCCACCCAAAAATGTAGTGGTTTTGCTGCCGCTCCCCGGATTTTCGTAGTGGTTTTGCTGCCACTCCCCGGATTCTCGTAGTGGTTTTGCTGCCGGGCTGCGGAAACTCCAGCCCGTGTGTGACACCGACCCTCGCCCGCAGCAGTCCGGTCTAGCATCGCAAGCATGCCCGTGACCGAGGATCTGACCGCCCTGCTCCCGGGTCGCGTGGTGCCCGATCCAGAGGTCGCCCGCACGTACGGCGTCGACCACAGCCCCGGCGCCGTGGCGCCCGCAGAGTTCACGGTGGTCCGGGCGCGGGACCGCGGCGACGTCGTCGAGGTACTGCAGTATGCCGCGGCGCACCGGGTCCCGGTCGTCCCCCAGGGCGCACGCACCGCCACCACCGGGTCCGCCGTCGCCGTCCAGGGCAGCATCGTGCTGAACACCGAGGCGATCGCCCACGTCGAGATCGACCCGGTCGAACGGATCGCGGTGGTGGGCCCGGGAGTGGTGAACGCCGCCCTCAAGAGCCAACTCACTGCATACTCCCTGGCCTATCCCCCGGACCCGGCCAGCTCGGACTCGTGCACGATCGGCGGCAACATCGCCACCAACGCCGGCGGGCTATGCTGCGTGAAGTACGGCGTCACCGCCGACTACGTCCGCGGCCTGGAGGTCGTGCTGCCCGGCGGCGAGGTGATCCGCACGGGACGTCGCACGGCCAAGGGAGTCACCGGCTACGACCTGACCGGCCTGTTCGTCGGCTCGGAGGGCACCCTCGGCGTGGTGACCGAGGCGGTGCTGAGGCTAATCCCCGCCCCCGACCCGGCGCTGACCGTGCTGGCCGTCTTCGACACCCTTGAGGCGACGATGGCTGGGGTCGCGGCGCTGCGCGAGCAGCGGCACACGCCCAGCCTGGTCGAACTGCTGGACGGGCCGAGCATCGCGGCGATCCAGGACTACGGCGACTACGGCTTCCCCGCCGGTGCCGGAGGTCTGCTGCTGGTCCAGTCGGACCGGGTCGGTCACGCCCACGAGGACGTCCTGCAGTATGCCGAGGCGCTGGGGGCCGCGGGTGCGTCCGACGTCGCGGTGGCCGACGACGAGGTCGAGGCCGACCTGCTGCTGCAGGGCCGGCGGGTGCTCAACCCGGCGCTCGAGGCGCGGGGTTCCCGGCTGATCGAGGACGTGTGTGTTCCCGTCGGGCGCCTCGGTGACCTAATGCGCCGGGTCCACGAGATCGCGCACCGCCACGGGCTGGAGGCGGTCTGCAGCGGCCACGCCGGCGACGGCAACCTGCACCCGTGCTTCTTCTTCGACGCGGACGACCCGGCGCAGGTCGCCGCGGCGCAGGCGGCGTTCGGAGAGACGGTCGAGGCGGCGTGGGCGCTGGGCGGCACGCTCACCGGCGAGCACGGCGTCGGCACCCTGAAGGCCCCGTGGCTGGAGGGCGAGCTGGGCGCGGCCGAGGTGGCCCGGCAGCGAGCGGTCAAGGCGCTGTTCGACCCGCTCGGGATCATGAACCCGGGCCGCGTCTTCGGCTGAACCCACCAGCACGCCATCCCGCGACACGCCCGGCCCGCAGCGGCTCAGCCGCACCCGGGTACGAATGAGCCGTTCTCGGTCGGCGTGTCGGCGGGACGGACCGTCGAGGTGCCGGCGGGACGTCGCACCAGCGAGAGAACGCGTCGGCGAGGGGGTGCCGGCCAGGCCTCGGGTCGACGAGCCCGGGCGCAGCCCGCGTGCGAACGGTGCACGCCACCCCACCTGTGGATAACTTCGGCGGTCATCGCCCGGCAGCAGTCATCCTCGGTGTCATGACAGACCCCCACCCGGAGATTTCGTCACCCCGCGGCCCGCTGAACACCCGCAGGCCGTTCCTGCGCCGGGATGGTCTGCGGGCGGGCCTGACCAAGCACGTGCTCGACAGCCGGACCTACACCCGGCTGTTCGGGAGCGTGCGACTCCTGGCCACGGTTCCTGTCGACGTGCGCACCCGGTGCCTAGCTGTTGCTCTGGTTCTTCCCGATGCCGTCGTGAGTCACCACACCGCAGCCGAGTTCTGGGGCGGCATCGTGCCCGAGACTGCACAGACGCACCTGACTGTCATCGGTCGGGACCGTCGGCGACCTCGGCAGGGGCTGGTCATGCACCACGCCAAGGCGGTGCGATCGACCAACCACGGTGGCGTGCAGGTGACGACACCCGAGCAGACCTTCTGCGACCTGGCCGGAACGCTCAGCCTCGTCGACCTCGTCATCCTGGGCGACAGCTTGGTCCGGAAGAAGGCCACGACGACAGCGGCCTTGCTCTCTGCGGTGGAGCGATGGGCCGGTCCGCACCGGGCGAGGGCCCGTCGTGCCGCGGGCCTCGTGCGCGAGCGGGTCGACTCTCCCATGGAGACACGGGTCCGCCTGATGCTCGTCTTCGCCGGGCTGCCCGAGCCGGTCGTCAACCTGCAGGTGGGCGCCGACGGCGTCACCTTCCGTCTGGACCTCGCCTGGCCCGAGCTCCGACTGGCAGTGGAGTATGACGGACGCCACCACGCCGAGGACGCCCACCAGTGGGGGCACGACCTGTCGCGACGCGAGTGGCTCGACGCCCACGGGTGGAGGCTGATCGTGCTCCGCGCCGAGGACGTCTACAGCACACCATGGGCCAGCGTCGCCCGGGTCGTGGCGGCGATGGGATCGCGCGGCTACGACAAGCCGCTCACCTCCCCTCCAGCGACCTTCGCGGAGCACTTCCCCGGTCGCCCCGGGCGCCGACGCTGAGAGGCGTCGGCGGGCACCACTGACATCTCGTCCCGCGACACGCCCGGCCCGCATCGGCTCAGCCGCACCCGGGTACGAATGAGCCGTTCTCTGTCGGCGTGTCGGCGGGACGGATGGGGCAGCGTGTCGGCGGGACGGATCGCCGAGGTGTCGGCGGGACAGATGGGGCAGCGTGTCGATCTGGCGCCCCCTCGTGCGTCACAGTGGTGAGGTCGCGACCGCGGCCGCCGCATCCCGAGAGGACCCCAGATGAGCCGCTACCTGATCCTGCTGCCCGCGCCTGAGGCGGAGTGGGCCGAGCTCCCGGCCGAGGCCCACGAGTCGGGCCAGGCCTCGCACGAGCAGTTCCACGCCGACCTGGCCGCGGGCGGCCACGAGATCCTGGTCGCCGGTCCGCTCGAGCCCTCGGCCGACGCCACCTCGATGCGACCGGACGGCAGCGGCGGCACCCTGGTCACCGACGGGCCGTTCACCGAATCCGTCGAGCAGATCGTCGGCTTCTACCTGATCCGCAGCGGTGACGAAGCCGACCTGCGCGCGCTCTGCGAGCGCTTCTCCTCCCGTGGCGAGCTCATCGAGTTCCGCAAGATGGCGGAGTAGGACGCAGGCTGGGCGCACCGCCTCCTCCTCAAGGCAGCGAGCCCGCAGACACGGCGGAGCGCTACGGTATGGCCAACAGCCACCAAGGGGGCGGCTGCGCGAGGGAGAGATGGCCGTGACGTCGTCGGGTGCTGTGCAGCGCTGTCGGCAGGAAGCACGATGACCCCCGGTGCACGGCGGCTGGGCCGCTGGCTGTGTG
>JAAYYA010000308.1 GCA_012515595.1 Actinomycetales bacterium | reverse complement strand
TGGTGGCCGCGGTCACCCGATGGCCGGACACCGCTGGCCTCTTCCTCCCCCTCGTCGTGCTGCTGGGCGCGTCGGCCGCCGGGTTCGTCTTCGACGAGACCGCGGTGCGGGTCGCCACGGCGACTCCCCGCGGCACCCGGTGGGCGCCGCTGAACCGCCTGTGTGCCGGGAGCGGGCTCGTCGTTCTCGGCGCGGCCCTGGCGGTGGTCGCCGCGGGAGAGGCCGGCTCCGACCGGTCCGACTGGGCAGGACTCACCCTGGCCGTCGGCGGGGTGACCCTCCTCACCGCCCTGGCCACCAGCCGACGGCAGGTCCCGCACCCGGGCAGCTGGATCTCCTCGACGCTGGTCCTCCTCGGCCTGGCACCCCTCGTCGTCGGCCTGATGCTCGGGGTGCGCTCCCCCTACCCGCTCGAGCCCTGGACGGACGGGTGGCGTGCGGGATGGTGGCTGACGGGACTCATCGTTTGGACCGTCGCCCTGCTCCTCGTCGCGGTCCCCAACCTGCTGCCCGCCGGAGGCCGGCGACGGCAGACATCCTCCGACCCCGTCAGCGCTCCCGGAACCCGCTCAGCCCGTCCGCCGGTGCGTGCCACTGGACGGTGATGCCCGC
Source organism: Actinomycetales bacterium (assembly GCA_012515595.1). Lineage (GTDB taxonomy): Bacteria > Actinomycetota > Actinomycetes > Actinomycetales > Dermatophilaceae > Ornithinicoccus. The sequence continues at coordinate 4,732 of JAAYYA010000308.1, read as the reverse complement.
GACGTGCCCGGGGCGGCTGCGCAGCGAGGTCTCCTCGCCGAGCAGGTCGATGAGCGCCCGGACCGACTCCTCGGGCCCCTGCGCGTTGACCTCCACCCGGCCGTCCGGCAGGTTCCGGGCGTGCCCCACCAGCCCGAGCTCCAGCGCCCGTGCCCGCGTCCACCAGCGGAAACCGACTCCCTGGACCCGACCCCGCACGAACACCAGCGCTCTCACCACGCAGCCAGTGTAGGGAGACCGCTCCCCGCCCACGTCCCGAGCCCACCCGTCCACGTGCACGCATCCTTCACGACCGATCCGCGAGCGAGCGTGAACCCTCCATCCACGTGCACGCGTCCTTCACGACCGATCCGCGATCGACCGTGAATCATCCATCCACGTGCACGCATCCTTCACGGGGTCCGACGCACGCGGGGGCGTGGCTGGCAGCGCGGGCAGTAGTGCGACGACCGGTTCATGAACGCCTCGCGCCGGATCGGCGTCCCGCACCGGTCGCACGGCTCCCCCTCCCGGCCGTAGGCGTTCAGTGACCGGTCGAAGTAGCCGCTCGCGCCGTTGACGTTGACATAGAGCGCGTCGAAGCTCGTGCCGCCCTGCGCCAGCGCCTCCTGCATGACCTCGGCGGCGTGGTCCAGCACCCGCCCCAGCACCGGCTTCGTCAGGGCAGCGGTCTCGCGCAGCGGGTTCACCTGCGCCCGCCAGAGCGCCTCGTCGGCGTAGATGTTGCCGATGCCGCTGACCTTCCCCTGGTCCAGGAGCGCCCGCTTGATGGCCGTATGCCGTTGCTTCAGCAGGCGGACCACCGCCGGCTGGTCGTAGGCCGGCTCGAGCGGGTCGGGTGCGATGTGCCCGACGGGCACCGGGACCCCGTGGGTGTGGTGGCCTCCGGCATACGGGTCCGGGACCAGGTCGGTCAGGGCCAGCCCGCCGAAGGTCCGCTGGTCCACGAACCGCAGCTGGGGCCCGTCGTCGGCGAAGTCGAAGGACGCGTGCAGGTGCTTCTCGCGCGGCGCGTCGGCCGGCTCCACGAGTAGCTGCCCGCTCATCCCGAGGTGGATCACCAGGGCGCGCGGGTCGTCGGAGGGGGTCTGGACGACCAGCCAGAGGTACTTGCCACGGCGGTCCGCAGCCAGGACCTTGGCGTCGGTCAGCCGGGTGGACAGATCGAGCGGGCCCGCATCGTGGCGCCGGGCGACCCGGGCCCCGGTGAGGGTGGCGGTCGCGATCCGGCGGCCGACGACGTGGTCGGCGAGTCCGCGGCGGACCACCTCGACCTCAGGCAGCTCCGGCACGGCGGGTCAGGCGGGCGGGGCGGGGTCGGACTCAGCGTCCTCGACGGCGGTGTTCCGCTCGGTCAAGACCTTCCACGCCGCCTCGGCGGCCTTCTGCTCGGCGGCCTTCTTGCTGCGTCCCACCCCGGTGCCGAGCACCTCGTCCTCGATGACGGCGCTGGCGGTGAACACCTTGTCGTGATCGGGGCCGTCCTCGGCGATGTGGTAGCTCGGGGAGACCGGCCCCTCGGAGGAGGCCAGCTCCTGGAGGCTGGTCTTCCAGTCCAGGGCGGCCCCCATGGTGGCGGTGCGCTCCATGAGCCGGTCGAGCAGGTGGTGGATGAAGTGGTCCGCGGCCTCGAGCCCGACCGAGACGTAGACGCACCCGATGACGGCCTCGGTGGTGTCCGCGAGGATCGAGGCCTTGTCGCGGCCACCGGTGGCCTCCTCGCCCTTGCCCAGCAGGAGATAGTCGCCGAGCCCGATGGTCCGGGCGACGTCGGCCAGCGCCCGGGAGTTGACCACGGCCGCGCGGAGCTTGGCCAGCTGTCCCTCGGGCAGGTCCGGGTTGCGCCGGAAGAGGGTGTCGGTGATCACCAGCCCCAGGACGGCGTCGCCGAGGAACTCCAGCCGCTCGTTGTGCGGGACGTTGCCGTTCTCGTAGGCGTAGGACCGGTGCGTGACGGCACGCCGAAGCAGCGCCTCGTCGCACTCCCGCCCGACCACCTCGGTGAGGTAGTCGCGCAGGTCCGCGAGGGGGCGCTGCTCAGGGGTCGCGGCGCTGGTGTCCGCGGTGGAGCCGGAGCCCGACGTCATACTGACGAGGAACTCAGCCCTGGTGCTCGGTGCGCTCGGCGGCGTCGTAGTGACGGCCGGCGTAGGTGCCGCAGGAGGGGCACGCCATGTGGGGCTGCTTGAGCGACTTGCACTGCGGGCAGGTGCTCACGGCAACCGGCGAGGCCTTCCAGTTCGCGCGGCGGGAGCGGGTGTTGGAGCGGGACATCTTCCGCTTCGGGACAGCCACGTCAGTTCCTCTTCTTCTCGTCGTCGGTGCCCTGGTGGGCGAGGTCGGCTAGCGCCGACCACCGGGGGTCAATCACGTCATGGTGGTGGTCCGGATCGTCCGCCAGGCGTGCCCCGCACTCGGAGCACAGTCCCGGACAGTCGTCCCGGCACACCGGTTGGAACGGCAGGGCGGTCACCACTGCGTCCCGGATCAGTTCCTCGAGGTCCATCCGGTCGTCCTCGAGGACATAACCCGCGTCCTGCTCGTCCTCGTCGGCCGCCACCTCGTGGTGGTGGGCCGCGCGGTCGGGATATGCGAACAGCTCCTGGAAGCGGACATCCACCGGGATCTCCACCTCGTCCAGGCACCGCACGCACACGCCGGTCGCGATGGCCCCGACCGATCCGGACGCCAGGACACCTTCCATCACAGACTCCATCCGCAGGTCGAGGTCGACGCTGTCGCCCTCCTTGACCGCGATGACGTCCGTGCCGATCTGGTCCGGAGCCGTCACGCTGCGCGAGGTCTCGGTCATGGCGCCCGGCCGTCGGACGAGCTCCCGGGTGTCGAAGACCCAGGGGCTCGCGGCGTCCTGCGTTGCCATGTCGTCCCTCGCGTATCGTGTGGATCGGCCTGGGTCCACCCAGGGACACAGACCGACACACTAGGTTAGCCGAGGGTTTGGCACCCCAACAAATCAGCGGGCCACTGCGAGCGGCCGCCTGCCCCGGGCCACGCCCCGGTCACCTCGGCGGGTCCGCCGAACGGGCCGGTAGGTTGGCCCGCATGAGTCGCTGCCTCTGCCCCGGATCCTACGACCCGGTCACCAACGGCCACCTGGACATCATCGTCCGCGCCGCCGCGCTCTACGACGAGGTTGTCGTCGGCGTGCTGCACAACCCGTCCAAGCGCGGCCGCTTCCCCGTGGAGCAACGGATCGACTTCATCCGCCAGGCGCTCCCCCCGGACCTCACGGTCCGGGTCGAGGCCTTCGGCGGGCGGTTGCTGGTCGACATCGCCCAGGAGCTCGGCGCCACCGCGATCGTCAAGGGGCTGCGGGGCGGCACCGACTTCGCCTATGAACTGCCGATGGCGCTCATGAACCGCCACCTGACCGGTGTCGAGACCGTCTTCCTGCCCGGCGACCCGGCCCTGGAGCACGTGTCCAGCTCGCTGGTCACCGAGGTGTCGCAGTATGGCGGGGACGTCACCGGACTGGTGCCTGACATCGTGCGCGACGCGCTCGTCGCGCGCCGCGGCTGACCGGTGGGCCTCCCCGACCCCACGACTGTGCAGGCGGCGGACACCGCGCGGCCATTGCCGATCCGTGCCGTCCTGTTCGACTTCCACCAGACCCTCGTCCACGGCGGTGACGCCGCCACCTGGTTCGCGGCCGGCTGGGACGCGGCCGGGCGCAGGACCGATGCGACGTCCGACCTTGGCCCCGACCAGGTCGCGACGGCCGCCGACTTCCTGGACCGGATCTGGGAGCACGCCGCCGTGATCGACCCGGAGAGCACCCGGGACGAGGGTCCGGAGCGGCACCGGGAGGTCTTCCTCCGCACGGTCGAGCGGTGCCCGGGCGTAGACCCCGACCTCGCGGAAGCGCTCTACGCGGTGATGCCGGACCAGTGGACGGCGTTCGAGGACACCGCGCCGGTGCTGGCCGCGCTGCGGGAGGCCGGGGTGCGCACCGCGATCGTGTCCAACGTGGGCTTCGACCTGCGGCCGGTCATCGCGCGCAACGGCATCGTCGTCGACGCGCTCGTGATGTCCTACGAGGTCGGCAGCGTCAAGCCGGACCGGGGGATCTTCGCCCACGCTCTGGAGTCCCTCGGGGCGACCGCGCAGGAGGCGCTCATGGTCGGCGACAGCTGGCGCGACGACGCCGGTGCGGCGGCGCTGGGGATCCGCACCCTGCTGCTGCCGCGCACCGACACACGCGTCCGCGGACTGGACGCCGTGCTGCGGCTGGTGGACTGACCACGCGACCGCCCAGAGCCGGTCGATGCCCCTCGATGCCGGGGTCTACCGACGAGGCAAGCGCAAGCGCTCGATGATCTGTTCGGCGGTCTGCGCAGCGGACCGCTCGGGGCCGTTGTCCACCACCGTGTGCCGTCCGGGGATCTCGACGTCCGAGGTGCCCCGGGTGTTGAAGACGTGGCGGCCGTGCAACTCCTCGTTGTGAGCGGCCGCCCAGGCCACGTCGGACTTGGACCTCTTGTGCGCCACCCGGACGTCCGTGCCCTCACGGGCCAGGGATGTGGCTCGGTCGACCTCGAGCTCGACGAAGTCGACGGGAATGCACGCATCGTGGAAGGGCTGCACGATCCTGGCCACCTCCCGAGAGTCATCCGGCAGGTCCAAGGCCCAGACGAAGGTGAAGATCAGGCCCGGCAGGTCAGCCCTGACGGCTTCGGCCAGCACCTGTTCCCGCACCAGGTCGCGCAGCCGC
>JAAYYA010000307.1 GCA_012515595.1 Actinomycetales bacterium | reverse complement strand
TGGTTGTGCCCGCTGAGCGGGGCCGGCAGCCCGTGCTCCGGGCCGTAGCGCGCCAGCGCGCCGGCCTCGCCGTAGTTGGCGGTGATCACGGCCACCGGTTCGCCATGTTCCTGCACCGCGAGGTCGTATGCCGTGGCGACCGTCTCCGTGTAGGCGGGCCACCCGACCTGGTCGGCTGCGAGCGGGCTGATGGCGGGCACCGGGGTGCTGCCGAGGACGGCGAGGGGGAGCAGCGGCAGACCGATGAGCGCGCAGAAGGCCGCGTTGAGACCCCACGGGACGGCGAGCTGGCGATAGCTCTCGATCCGCGCCCCGAGCCGGACGCACCCCGCGGCGAAGACCGCGGCCAGCGGTGTCATGAAGTAGTGCGGCTGCGTGCCGCCGATGAAGGTGAAGGCCAGCAGCGCCAGCAGGCAGAGGAGGAGGAACCGGGCGTGCCGGAGCGCCGGGTCGGTCCAGAGGTGCCGGATCCCCCGGAGGCAGGTCGGCACCAGCGCCGGCCCGAGGAGGAGGAACAGGAGCGGCCACATCAGCACGCGCACCTCGCCGGCGTTGTTCTCGCCGAGGGCGGCGCCCATCGCCAGCTGGGGCCAGTCGTTGGTCGCCTGGAAGACGAGGTTCGGCGCGGCGATCACCAGGGACGCGATGGCTCCGCCCCAGGCCCAGGGGGAGCGCAGCGCGTCGCGGGGGCCGTGGAGCAGCACCCCGGCCGCGATGGCCAGGGCGAGCACGACGACCAGCCACCGGTTCCAGGTGGTGAGCCCGATGAGCACCCCGGTCAGCAGCCACCACCGGGGGTCGCGCAGCGCCGCGCGCGTCGCGGCCAGCAGCACGGCGAGCCACAGCGCCAGGTCCAGGGTCGCCGGGAGGAGCACGTGGCCGAACATCAGGAGCGAGGCGGTGCCGGCATACCCCCAGGCCGCGATCGCCTGCGCCCGCCGGCCGCCGCCGAGCTCGCGGGTGAGCAGGGCGATCAGCACCACCGCCGTGCCGGCCGCCAGGGTCGCCGGGATCCGCAGCGCCCACACCTCGTCGGCGACCAGTCCCGTGAGGGTGCGGGCCAGCCAGGGCGTCAGGAACGGCTGGTCGGTGTAGGCCAGGTCGGGCGGCAGCATCCGGAAGTAGAGCTCGTCGCGGTGGTAGCCGTAGACCCCGGAGAAGGTCGTGAGGACGAGCATCGCGACCGCGCTCGCGGCGAGCACGGGGCCCCCGGCGAAGCGCTCGAGCGCAGGGGTCAGCGGGCCACGGGCTAACGGCTCGAGCGGCTCGGGGACCGGGCCAACGGAGCGGGTGGGGCGTGGTGGCCCGGGCTCAGGCATCGCTCCCGGTGACCCATTCCACGGCGTCGGGCAGACGCGGGTGGGAGAACTCGAAGCCGCTCTCTGCGAGCACTGCCGGCAGCACGCGCAGGCTGCCGAGCACCTCGCTGGCCATCTCGCCGAGCGCCAGGCGCAGGGCGATCGTGGGCGCCGGCACCACGGAGGGGCGGTGCAGCTCGGAGGCCAG
>JAAYYA010000306.1 GCA_012515595.1 Actinomycetales bacterium | reverse complement strand
CGTAGGTGTAGGCCTCCTTGGCCACCCGGATCATCTCGGGGGCCGCGAGGTCCATCCGGTACTCCTGCGCGGAGGGCTCGGCGTGCGTGATGTTCGCCGTGGTCAGCTCGACCGCGGGGGCGAACTGCGCGTTGAGCTGCTCCAGCAGGCGCGCGGTGCTCTCACCGACGAGGTCGTAGATGCCGGAGGCCTCCTGGTCGTAGATCAGCGAGCGGGTGGTCTCGGAGATCGCGTTGTTCAGCTTGTCCTGGAAGCCCTGGACCGCACCGAGCACGAAGACGAACTCGCGGGCGTTGACGATCCGGAACTGCAGGAACAGGTCGACCGAGGCCTGGACGCCGGACTTGGTGGGTGCCTGGCGGATCGGGGCGTTGAACGGGTACTCGCGAGTGGTGTTGACGATGTAGGAGACCCGCTTCCACGGGTTCCACAGGGTCACCCGACCGGGGCCGACCTCGGCCTCGACCTTGCCGAAGCGGCTGATCAGGGCGGTGCAGCCCTCGGGGACCATCACCATGCCCTGGCGCCACCACATGAACGCCGCGAGGAACAGGACCAGGACCCAGTAGTGGATGCCGAAGACGGCGCTGCTCATCCCGTCGAAGGGCAGCAGCACCACGGCCCCCACGACGCCCAGGATGATCATCATGATCACCGGCATCATGGCCCGCAGCTTGCGACCGCGCGGCATGACCATCGGGGTGATCACGTGCACGGGGCCGCTCGGACCCATCTCGAAGTGGCTGCGGCTCAGCTTCTCCGCGGCGTCGTCCAGGGAGACGCTCTCGGAGGCGATCCGGGTGCCGGCCGATCCGCCCTCCCCGCGGGCAGCCGGGAAGTCACGGGCGTTGAGGTCGAAACCCCCGCCGGACCCACCGCCGGACCCACCGCCCATGGCCGACTGGAGCGTCTGCCCCACGACGTCTCTGACGTCCGCGCCGCTGGCGACCTGCCTGGCGGCCTCGATGAACTGCTGCGATCTGTTGCTCACACCATCTTCCCCTCTGTACTTCCGTCGGGCACGACCTCGCCGCGCGGGACCGAGTCTTTCACAGTGGCAGACGTGCCCGAGAGCCCCGCGGTTCCCCGGATCGGGGGTATGACGTGGGCCGGGGCCTCCTGGCCGCGCGGCTGATGTGTGGTTCCGGACGGCTGGTGTGTCGTTCCGGGCGATCCGTGGTGCCCGGCCAGCGTGATCCGCTGCGCTGAGTGGTTTTGGTCGCGCGGAAGATGTCGTATGCGACCAGATCCACGCGATCAAAACCGCCGGTCGCAGTGATGGGGCGGCGACCTCGACCGTCTGGGCCGCGTCCTCACCGGGGCGGACCCATCGGGCTCCATCCGGTGCGACCCAGCGGTGCGCTACCCGGGGCGACCCAGCGGTGCGCTACCCGGCGCGACCCATCCGGCGGGCACGCGCCTGCTCGAGGCCGCGCTCGACCTGCTCGAGGAACTTCTCCGGTTGGGTCCGGAGGCCGAGCACGGGGATGCGCAGCGTGACGTCCTGGTTCAGCGCGATCTCGTTCTGACGGACCGCATCGCTGACCACCGCCATCCCCACCTGGTGGTGGAAGCCATCGACCTCGATGTGAAGGTCAAGATCCTCCCAGTAGACATCGAGGTAGTAGGAGCCGTTCGGCCCCTTGCGGAGCACCTGTCGTGACGGAGCGGGCAGTCCACGGCCTCGGCACAGCGCGGCGAAGTCGAGCTCGCCCAGGCTGTGGGCGCCGTCGCAGATGTCCCGGATGACCGTCGTCAGGAAGGCCTTCCGAGGGGACCGGTGAACGCGCTGCCACTCCGCCAGCAGGGCCTCCGGGCGCACAAGGCGTTGCTGCACCGTCATGGCCAGGATGGTCGCGGACTGCCGGTCGGAGCTGGCCCGCTGGGCGGCGCGGACGGCCGCGACAGCGGGCGCGGTGCGGGGCAGTCCGGCGGTCACGGTGTCACCGAGGCGGCGCGGGTGGCTGCGGCGCACGCCGGGCAGCGGATGCCCCTTGCAGCCACTCGGCAGCGACACCGTGATCTGGTTGTGGCTGAGGGTCCAGTTCGTCAGGCCAGCCTCCAGCAGTGCGGCCTCTCCGTCGAGGACCGCCCCGGGTCCGGACTCCCACACCGCCCACCACCTCCGTGCTCTGCCTTCCGCACTGCCGACCGTGATGCCGATCGTGTGGCGGCCCAGACGGGTCCACCGACCGGCCTCGACCTCTGCCCGGATGTCGGCATCAGTCAGGCCGGCAGCTCGAAGGTCCTTGCGCCGCGCCACCCCGTCGTGCTGATCAGCCACCGACCTGGCCAGTGTCTGGCGGCGGGCGATGACCTCCCGACGTGTCGAGGAGAACCGTGAGCGCTTCGTCTTCATCGGGTCAGCATGCTCTTTTTCGTACGGCCCTCGTGGCCGCTTGTGGATAACGGTTGTGCACGGCGGAATTGGTCGCGTGTTTCCAGTCGCATGCGACAAGATCCGCGCGACCAAAACCGCCTATCGCTGTGGAGGACCCAGGGGGAGGGCGCCGCAGGGGGAAGCGCGCCGCAGGGGGAGGGCAACGCAGGTGATGCGCCGCGGTGTGCGCCACCGAGTGGGGTGCTGCCTGAGCGGCTAGCCTTCCCCCATGAGCAACCTGGAGGTGGCGCCGCCCGAGGTGCTCTGCGGCGGCGAGGCCGATGAGGCGTCCACGTCGGCCGTGGAGGTGATCTCCCCGCGCGAGGTGCCGCT
>JAAYYA010000043.1 GCA_012515595.1 Actinomycetales bacterium | reverse complement strand
GCTCGGCTTCCAGCGCGTGCACCTGGATCCTGGCGCATCACGCCGAGTTGCCCTGACAGCCGACCCACGGCTGCTCGCCCGCTTCGATGGTCCTGCCACAGGCTGGCGGATCACCGAGGGTGTGTACGAAGTGGCGGTCGGCAGATCGGCCGTGAGCCTCGACCTGACGGCTGAGGCAACGCTGGAGGGGGCAGTATTCGGCACCTGAGCTGGCACGGTACAGGCGACGCGGTCAAGGCCCTCACCCAAGGACTGCGGGCAGAGCCGCCGCGCTAACGAGCCCGGCGGCCACCAGGCTACCGAGGCGCTCCAGCACCCGCGTGTGCGCGGACAGGAAGGCGGCCCAGTCGTCCGTACCCATCAGCAGGTACTGCAGCACGGCGAGGGTGCGGGAGAAGCCGAACACCGCGCCCACCAGCACGGTCTGCCACCAGGGCAACCCCGTCAGGACGAGGGCGGCAGCGAGGATGTACGACGCCGCGCTCGGGATCAGAGTGCGCACCCCGGTCCCGTACTCGAATCCGAACCGGAGGAACCCACGCGGCAGTCCTGCGGCGAAGACGGTCTGCGGGATGAGCGTGCCGCGCTGCGGCAGGCGCAGCCGGTGCTGCCACAGATCGAGCGCTGTCAGAACGACCGCGGCACCCAGGACTGCGATCGCCCGGGCACGTCCTGGCAGGGGAGAGGTCAGGCCGGAGAGCACGGCGAGAACGAGGCCGGTGCTCGCGCCCCCGAGCAGCCCGCCGGCGGCGAAGGGCACCCACAGGTGCAGACGAGAGACTTGGCCACGGACCGAGGCCACCAGCGCCCACGCGCTGTTGAGGCCTCAAGTGGAGCCGGACAGGGCCAGGGCTGCCACCAGCCCGGCAAGGGCCAGGGCCGGCAGTGGGTGGCCGCTCAGGCCCAGGTATGCGGTCCACACCGCGAGCGGAAGGGCGAGGACCATGAGCGTGGTCGGGTCGGCGACCCACCTGCGAAGGGCTACGTCGGCCATGGGCAGATCGACTTGAAGCACGAGCCGCTCGGACTGCACGTGAAGCCGTCGGCGCACCGGTAGACGACTCCGTCGCTGAACTTCCATCGCCAGGAGTCGTAGGTACCCTGCCAGCACGAGTCCGGCCGGAAGAGGTAGTACTTGCCGGGACCCGGACCCTGCTTGTGCCAGCCGACGACGTTGCCGGCGCCGTTCCGGTACTTCCAGCAGCACGAAAGGTCGGCGCACATCGCCGAGGGGCCGCACTTCAGGCCTGCCTCGGTGTGACCGCTGGCGTAGCCTCCCGGGGCGCACGGACCCGCTGTGTGGTCCGTCCAGTCCTGGAAGTACGCCGCCTCCGCACGTCCTGCGCTGTAGTTGATCATCCCGAAGGCAGCCAGAGACGTCGCAATCCCGCCGTAGACAGCAGCCTTGAGGACCCCCCGCCGGCTCGGGCGGACCTGGAAGCGGGAGCGGATCCGGTCCGAGTCCACGACGGGCAGGTCCTCGAAGCGCACGGACGCTCGGGTGGTCTGTGCGGTCGGTCCGGTCTCTGTGGACTGTGCTGGCTTCGTGGGATCACTCATCGTCGTGCCTCGTCGTCATACGGATCCCCAGCTGCGGGCGGACCAGGGGAGCCACGTCCCGGCTGAAGGCTGCAACGTCCTCGACGCCGTCGGGCACCTCGGTGCGTCGGATCACCCCATCGGCGTCGACGGCGACGAGGTAGGGAGTCGCCGGCACACCAAGGCGCTCGATCGCCTCGCGCGCGTCGGGGATGCACGCCTGGAGGCCGCGGTACTCACAGCCGGCCGCGGACACGGCGACGGTATGCGGTCCGAGCCCGGCCGACAGCAGCGCCTCGACGCTCTGCTGGCAGGAGGAACAACCGGGGGCGACGACGAGGAGGACTCCGCCTCCTGCCGGGCGCAGCGTGCTCAACGGTCCCGTCGTAGGGAGCGACAGGCCTACGAGAGATCCGGTCCGCGGACGTGCGCCACCGAGGGCCTGCTGTGCGCGGATCTCGGCGATCTGGCGCATCAGACCGGCCAGGCCGAGCGCCAGGACGAGGATCGCCAGCCAGCTGACCAGGAGCGCGGCGGTCGTGAAGCTCATCGGGCCACCCCCGTCGCCCGCGCCGCCGGCAGCGCAGTGATCGCGATGGTGAGCGCGACGGTAGCGGCCAGCATGATGACCAGCTCAGGCGCCGGGCGCCGCTGCAGTGCGGAAACGTCGGTGGTGAGGGCCCCGAGCCCGGAGAGAACGGCGAGCAGCCCGGCCCGCACCGTCACCCAGAGCCCGAGCGGCGCCTCGCCGAACCCGCAGCCGCACGGCAGAGCCGTCGCCGGCGCACGTCGTGCCGCGATATGGACATATCCGGCCATGGCGGCGAACAGGAGGGCGGCGGCGAGCGAGAGGCCCCGGACGAGGTTGTGCGCGAGAGAGAGGCCGACGAGCAGGCCTGCACCGAGCGCGATTTCGACGAGGACCAGGGATGCAGCTACCGGCGCCTGAAGGGACCCGGGCAGGACGGCGTGCCGGGCCAGGGTCTTCCGGAGGGGATCGGGTGCCCTCGTGTGGGCGAGACCGGCAAGGAGCAGCGAGAGCGCCGCGACGGCGATCAGAGCCTCACTCACGGCAGCTCCCTCTCCGGGTCAGCGTCGCCGGAGTCATCGACCGTACCGACGTCCGGGGATGCTTCCCCCTGCGAAGGTCCATCTCCCTGGGATGACCCGTCGACGTCCGATGACTCATCGACCCCTGGTGCCCCGTCCCGGGGCGGGTCCTCGAGGACGATCTCGAGGTCCGCGAGCACCTCGACTGCGAGGTCGAGGTCGGACTCCGTCGGGGGGATGCCGTAGACCACGACGTCGTCGGTCTCGAGGACCAGGTGCACCCGCTCCGACGGACTGCTCCGGGAGAGCCAGCCACCACGGACCCGCTGCCCACCATTGCCACGGGGAGCCGGCCGGAAGGCCCGGCGGACATCGAGCAGGACGCTGTGGCCGCTGCCGTCGCCGGCCGAGACCGCAAGGTCGAGGGAGCGCAGTGGCGACCACTCGACCGCCCCCGTCGGGCGCAGCCGCAGCCCCCTGCGTCCTCGATCCGGCCGGGCCGACGACAGAGCCGCGGCGAGAGTCTCCCGCGTCATCGTCGGCGGGGCGACCCCGAACAGCGCATCTCCGCCGACATCGATTCGGAAGGCCAGACCCTGGTCGGCACGTGCGCCGTAGGCGCCGGTGCGCAGGTCCTGGCCGGTGCGAAGGCGGACGGGTGCACCGGGTGTCGACCCCGTCGTCTCGAAGAAGAAGTCGGCTGCCGACGTCGGGCCTGCATGGATCTCGAGCTCCATGCCGTCGGTGAGGAGGACCCCGGTGCGGACGGGCGCCGCGAAGTCCGCCACCGGGCTCGAGGTGGTCCCCAGGGCCAGCAGCTGTCCGTCGAGGAGTGTGGTGTTCAGCAGCATCGCTGCCCCCTCCAGGCCATGGCGAGCCCGCGCATACTCATCCGATCGTTCACGAGGGTCATGGCAGGGTCCTGCCGTACTGGTCGCGGACGAGGCTGTTCAACGCGTCCTCCATGCCGAGAAGGTAGCCGCGCCTTTCGGTGATGGCCGTCAGCCTCGCTGTCGTCTCGGGCGCCATTCCCCTGGGCGCTGAGATGAGCAGGGGAACGCCTTCACTGCCGGCGAGGGCACCCGCCGCCAGCCCATCTGGGAAGTTCGTGCCGGTCGCCAGGTAGGTGTGGGGGACGGAGGTGGGGAACTCGGAGGCGATGAGCGCGGCGGTGGCGTAGCGGTTCGCACCGCCGATGCGGCGCACGGTCGGGGCGTAGAGCGTCGCCTGCTGCAGCACTGTGTCGGTGACGGTGGGGTGGGTGCCGAGGACCACGATCTCCTGCGGCTGCAGGCGCGCGAGCTCCTCCCGCGCCCACTCCGACAGTGCATCCGGTGGGGTGAGGAGCAGCGGCCCCCCGCGGTGCCCGACCAGTGCCCCGCCCGTCATCGCGTCAGCGAAGTTCAGACCGGTGGCAAGAAAGACGACGGGGACCTCGGGTGGGAACTCGGCAGCGATGAGCGCGGAGGTCTCGTAGCGGTTCACCCCACCCAGGCGGCGTACCGGAGCGTAGGCCTCGAGCGACGTGGCGACCGACTTGCTCACCGAGCCCTCGTTCCCGACGACGATGATCTCCTCCGGCTGGAGGTGCTCCAGTGCGGCGGCCGTCTCGGTGGGCAGCTGCGAGGGCAGGGTCAGGAGCACGGGCGAGGACTGGGCGGCGGCGGCGGCCGAGGCGGAGAGTGCGTCGGGGAAGTTGTCGCCGCGCGCGACGAACACGACCGGCACGCCGGGGTCGAAGCGATCGGCGAGGAGCGCTGCGGTGGCGTAGCGGCTCGAGCCGGCGATGCGCTCGGTGGCGTTCGGTCGACAGGTGAAGAGCTGGACGTTGTCCACGGCCATGTACGTCGACGAGCCGGGCGTGACGTTGTGCTGGAACCAGGCTCCCAGCCAGCCACCCTCGTCCCGGGTGGCGGACGTGACGTCGAACATCGCGCCGCGCCAGGACGTGGAGGTGGGCAACGACGACGCAAAGGAGTTGAGGGCGACAGTGTTGCGGGCCTGGGCGGCATTGGACCGGTAGGCGAAGGCCAGGCGGGTCTGCGTGCCCACCGAGCCGAGGACATAGGGCAGGAAGAAGTAGGCGGACGAGCCGGTGCCGGTGAGAGAGGCCCGGGCGGAGTAGGAGCCTGCGGCGGCACCTGAGGCGGTCGACCGGGCGAAGCGGTTCACGAAGCGTGACTCCGGGAGACCGCTCTCGAACGACTGGGTGTACAGGGTCGAGGTCCGACTGCTGCCCTCGACGCAGGGTGCCTGGCCGCGGGGGTCGGCGCGCCACGAGGTGGGAATGGACGCGGTGTTGGCGGACGCCGTTCCCAGGCTGGGACCGAGTGCCGGCGCTGCGGTGAGGGCTACCGCGAGGGCGGACCCGACCACGCCGGTCACCAAGGCGCGGGTGCCGCGTCGGGACCACCTACCGGCCACGCGTTTCCCCCTCTGGAACGGGTCGATCGCGCATAGGCTACCGCACGTAGGTGGCGCTCTTGGGGTTCTTGCGCTCACCAGTTCGGCTGCTCTGCCCGTTCGTCCGAGCCGCTTCCAGCGCGCCGCGACATAGGAACGTCCAGCGCGACCCGAGTCAGCGCTTCTGGAGGGCCGCCACTCAGCGCACGCGTCGATGCGTCCCGTCGGGGAGCCGTTCTGTGAGGCCCGACCTGTCGGCGTACTCGAGGATCGCCAGCGTGCGTGCGCGGGACAGTCCCAGGGCGGTGCGGACCTCGCTCACGGTGAATTCGCCAGGAAGGTCGGCGAGGACTGCGAGGAGCTGCGCGGGCGCGTTGATGCCCAGCGCCAACCCCCTTCCGAGATAGAGGATCTGGCCTGCGGCGGACAGAGCATTGAGCTCACCCACACCGATCCCCCATCCGTCCAGGGTCGACGGCTCCGGTGGGCACAGTGGGTGGTCATGCAGGTGGGCTATCAGGACGGCGGCTCCGGGGTGGGCCGAGACCTCCTGAGGTGCCGGCTCCACGACCGCCGCGGCATCCCGGATGACCAGGCCACCGAGCACGGTGCGCCCGCCGGGATCCCGCACGAGCACCCGGTCGCCTGCCGCGAGCGGCTGCGGCATCGGTAGGTGGAGGCGGAACCCGTCCCGGATCCGGCTCAGTCCGGCCATGACGGTCGTCGTCCCGAAGGAGACCAAGGTGGATCGCGGCCACCGCACGTCCTCGAAGTGGAGGGCAACGTCCGCGGGCACCCTGGTCACGAGTGTCGGTGCAGTGCTCCCAGTCTGTGCTCCACGAGAAGGACCGATGAGACAGCTGCCCCGCGGGACCTCGTCGAGGGCGCGACCGGCCAGGTTGACTGCGACCCGGACCGGGCCGCTCACCTCCTCGTCCGCGTGGCCATACCGGTGCAGAGCGCGTATGCGGGACTCGCCTCCCGTGGTCCACACCCGGTCACCGCGGACGAGAGTCCCGTACGGGAGCGTGCCGGTCACCACCGTTCCGTGGCCGGGCAGGGTGAAGGCCCGGTCGACCCACAGTCGCGCCCGCGCGCCTGGGTCCGCTGACTGCTCCAGCTCGGCGCCGAGCTCGTCGAGTGCTGCAGCGACGGCGTCGACTCCGTGCCTGTCGCGGGTACTG
>JAAYYA010000305.1 GCA_012515595.1 Actinomycetales bacterium | reverse complement strand
CCTGCACGACAGCGGTCTGGTCGACGTGCTGCGCCAGGTCGGGCAGCCGCTGCTCGGCGTCTGCCTCGGGATGCAGCTCCTCTTCGAGCGGTCCGCCGAGGACGGGGGCACCGAGTGCCTGGGGCTGTTGGCCGGCGAGGTCGTGCCCATCCCGCCGGCGCCGGGGGTGCGTGTCCCGCACATGGGGTGGAACACCCTCACAACGGTGCGGGAGGACCCGCTGACCACGGGCCTGCCGGACGGGACGAGGGCCTACTTCGTGCACAGCTTCGCGGTCCCGGTGACCGCGGACACCCTGCAGACGACCGAGTACTCGGGGGTCTGGAGCGCGGTGGTCCGCCACGGCAACAGGTGGGGCGCGCAGTTCCACCCCGAGCGGTCCACCAGCGCCGGTTCCCGACTCCTGACAAACTTCCTCCTGGAGGTGTCGCCATGACCGACTTCACCATCTATCCCGCGATCGACATCCGCGAAGGCCGCGTGGTCCGGTTGCACAAGGGCGACTACGACAAGGAGACGCGCTATCCGACCGAGCCGCTCGCCGTCGCCCGCGACTATGCCGAGGGCGGTGCGCGGTGGCTCCACCTGGTGGACTTGGACGCGGCCCGCGCCGGTGGCTACACCCTGACGCCGCTGCTGAGCGAGATCGTCGCCGAGACCTCGTTGCAGGTGCAGACCGGCGGGGGAGTGCGCGCCAAGGAGGACGTCGAGGCGCTGCTGGAGGCCGGTGCCGCCAGGGTCGTCGTGGGGTCGCTGGCGGTCCGTGAGCCGGAGACGGTCGCGGCCTGGATCGAGGAGTTCGGCGCGGACCGGATCACCGTGGCGCTGGACACCCGCACCGGAGAGGACGGCTCCTGGGTGCTGCCCACCAGCGGCTGGACCTCCGACTCCGAGACCGACCTGGCGGTGCTGCTCAGCCACTACGCCCGGTCCGGGCTGGCGCACGCCCTGTGCACCGACATCGGGCGGGACGGCACCATGTCCGGGCCCAACCTCAACCTCTACACCTTCCTCACCCGGGCCGTCCCGGACGTCGCCGTCCAGGCCTCCGGGGGCACCCGGCACGCTGCCGACGTGCGCAGCGTCCGCAAGCTCGGGTGCGCCGGCGTGATCCTGGGCAAGGCCCTGCTCGAGGGCCGGCTGTCGATCGACGAGGCCATCGCCGAGGAGCGCTCGTGAGCCTGGCGCGCAGGATCATCGCCTGCCTGGACGTGAAGGACGGCCGCGTCGTCAAGGGCACACGGTTCCGGGACCACCAGGACATGGGCGGCATCACCGAGCTCGCGGCCCGCTACAGCGCCGAGGGTGTGGACGAGCTGGTCTTCTACGACATCACCGCCAGTCCCCAGGGGCGGCGCGTGGACGTCGCCTGGATCGACCGCGTGGCCCGCGAGATCGACATCCCGTTCTGCGTGGCCGGTGGCATCAGCTCGGTGGAGGACGCCCGTGCGGTGCTGCTTGCCGGGGCCGACAAGGTGTCGATCAACACCCCGGCGACCCGGCGGCCCGAGCTGGTCGGCGAGCTGGCGCGCGAGTTCGGCCGGCAGTGCGTCGTGGTCGGCGTCGACAGCCTGCGCGACGAGGACGGCCAGTGGCGGATCCGGCAGCTCACCGGCGACCCGGACGCCACCCGCGCGCTCGACACGACGACGCTCGCGTGGGTCGAGCGGGTGCAGGAGCTGGGGGCGGGGGAGATCGTCCTGAACGCCATGGGTTCCGACGGCGTCCGCCAGGGGTATGACGTGGAGCAGCTGAGCGCCGTCCGTCAGGTCTGCGGCGTTCCCCTGATTGCCTCCGGTGGGGCCGGGAACGCGCAGCACTTCATCGATGTCTTCCGGGAGGCGGACGTGGACGGGGCCCTCGCGGCCGGGGTCTTCCACTCCGGGGAGCTGGCCATCGGCGACCTGAAGCGGCAGCTGCGCGCCGCGGGCGTCGAGGTCCGGCTCGACGATGCTGCCCTCGACGATGCTGCCGGGGCGGTGAGCCGGTGAACCCGGTGACCCTGCCCGACGGACTGGTGCCGGCCGACCTGGACTTCGCCAAGCAGGGCGGACTGCTGCCGACCGTGGTCCAGCATCACGGCACCGGCGCAGTGCTCATGCTCGGCTACGTCGACGAGGCCGCCCTCACGGCGACGCTGGAGACGGGGCTGGCCACCTTCTTCAGTCGCAGCCGGCAGGAGCAGTGGGTCAAGGGCGCGACCAGCGGCAACTACCTCCACGTTCGTTCCGTCCGAGTGGACTGCGACCGGGACACCGTGCTGTTGTTGTGCGATCCGGACGGTCCGACCTGCCACACCGGCGACGAATCGTGCTTCGGCGACGAGGGCGCCTCATTCGAGGTGGACGCTTCCGCCGGTCCTGACGCGCTGTCCGGTCCTCACGCGCTATCCGACCCGGGCGCGCCGTCCGGTCGTGCGAATGCTGTCGGCGCGTTCCTGGCCGAGCTCGAGCAGGTTGTCGTGGCCCGCGACCGGGAGCGGCCGGAAGGCTCCTACACCACCTTCCTGCTGGAGGGCGGCGTCCGTCGCATCGCGCAGAAGGTCGGCGAGGAAGGCGTGGAGACCGCGTTGGCTGCTGTCGCCCAGGATGACCCCGACCTGATCGGGGAGAGCGCCGACCTGATCTATCACCTGCTGGTCCTGCTCCGAAGCCGTGGGCTGGGCCTGTCCGACGTCGAGGCTGAGTTGCGCCGACGGCACGGCTGAGGCTGTCTGGCCCGGGCCGAAGGAGCCCTCTCGGTCCGGACTCGGACGGTCTGGCTCAAACGGCCTGACTCAGAAGGGTGGGGGTTCGTCGTTGCGGTTCGTCCATGGTGACCCGTCGTCATGTGGATCTGGGTTGGCCCCGGTGCCGGCATCCGCGCGGCCGGCGTGCTCGCCACCCTCGGTGTCAGTGCTGTGGGTGTCGTCGGTGTCGGCCTGGCGGTGGCGGTTGGCTTCCGTCTGGCGGGTTTCGGGGTCGGGCGCGTAGGTGCGGCGGCCGGTGTCGGTGCGGTGGGTGAGGGTGATGGTGTCCCAGCCGTGGAAGAGGTCTTCTTCGTCGTCGACGGCCAGGGGCGATCCGGGATCGCGGTAGGACAGGGCTTGGTAGATCGCGTCGTCGATGACTCGGGCCCTGTCGGCGCCGTTGGTGATCGCGTCGGTGATGTCGTTGGTGGCGGCGGTCAGGAGCTTGGTGTATTGGCGGTAGTCGTGGGCCTTGGTGCGGTAGATGCGACCCAGCAGGGTGGTCCAGGTGACGTCGCGGTTGGCGTGCAGGACCGCGTCCCAGGCCTTCTTGGTCTTCTGGTCGTGGTGCGGTTCGCAGGCCGGCTGGCCGTTGGCTTCGCAGGTGTGTCCGCCGGGGGTGCCGTGCTCCTGGACGTGGTCGAGCTGGGAGAGGCGGGCCGGGCGCAGGCAGCCCGGGGCGCGGCAGAACAGGTCGGAGGCGATGATCTGCTCCCGCATGGCCTTGTCGAACCGGTAGGCGGGGATGGTGCGCTCGGTGCACCGCCCGGTCGCCGGGTCGATCAGCAGCCGGTGCAGGGTCGAGCCGGGCAGCACCGCCAGCAGCTGAACCTCCTCGGGCATCAGGAACATGCCGTGTCGCCCGATGACCTCGCCCACACCCAGTGGCATCTGCCGGTCTGACCCTGGTGAGCGCGGGCGATGGAAAGCGGATCCGGCGTCCTCTGG
>JAAYYA010000304.1 GCA_012515595.1 Actinomycetales bacterium | reverse complement strand
GGGCGCACGGGGTGGCGCTCTCAGGGGGCACTGGGGGCGTCGTGCTGCGTTCTCAGGGGGCACTGGGCGCGCGGGGCACGTCAGGTCTGGCCGTACCTGCGCGCCTGTAGCTGCCGCACCTCTGCGCTCACCTCCGGATCGGGCCCGGCGACCTCGATCCCGGGCGCGACGACGTTGATCGGCAGCGGCGCGACCGGCCCGGCGGGGATGCCCCACCCCGTGCGCCAGGCGCTGAGCTGCTCGCTGCTGCTGGCATAGACGATCCGACCGAGCCCGACCCAGGCGTGGGCCGCGGCGCACATCGGGCAGTGCTCACCGGTGGTGTAGACCGTCGCGACGGTCCGCTCCTCCGGGGTCAGGTGCTGGGCGGCCCACCGGGCGATCTCGAACTCGGGGTGCTTCGTCCGGTCCCCGCCGGCGACCCGGTTGCGGTCGGCGAACCGCTCCTGGCCCTCCTCGTCGACGAGGATCGAGCCGAAGGGCTCGTCGCCGGCGTCGAGCGCCTCGCGGGCGAGGTCCAGGCAGCGGCGCAGGTGGTGGCGGTCCTGCTCGGTCAGTGCGCTGGTGGTCATGCTTCACCCAACCACGGCTGCCGACAGCGGGGGAGCCCGGCCGGGCGACCGGCTGGGGCCGGGGGAGTCAGCCGGCCCCACGACATACAGTCAGATGGTGACCGAACCCGCCGACCAGACCCCGCTCGTCCTGCTCCACGGACTCGGCCAGGCGCCGATGGCCTGGGAGGACGTGGTGGTGCCGCTGTACCCGACGCGCCGCCTGCTCACCCCGTGGGTGCCCGGGCTCAAGCCGACCGAGAAGCGCGCCGTGCCCGTCGCTGACGCGGCCGCAGCCCTCGACTCGGCCCTGATGCTCGAGGGCCTGGAGCAGGTTGATCTGTGTGGAGTGTCGTACGGGGCGGTGGTGGCGACTCGGCTCGCGGCGGACTTCCCGCAGCGGGTGCGCCGGCTGGTGCTGATCGGGGGACAGGTGAAGCCGCCGCGTGGCCTGATGAAGCTCCAGTCCGGGATGCTCAGGCTGATGCCCGCGTCCCGGCTGGCCGACTCCAGCGTCTCCAAGGAACGGCTGCTGCAGACCCTGGAGGTGGTGCGCCAGATCGACCTGACCGACGCGCTGCCGAGGATCACCGCCCCGACGCTGGTGCTGGTGGGCGCCAAGGACCGGCCGAACCACCCGGCGGCCCGGGCACTCGCGGAGGGCATTGCCGACGCTGAGCTCCGGGAGGTCCCCGGCGCCGGTCACCAGGTCAACACGGACCAGCCGAAGGTGCTGGTGGAGATCCTGTGCGGGTTCCTGGACGGGAGCGACAGGGCCGACTCCGGCCAGATTGAGACCCAGGACGAGGCGGGGGAGTAGCCACCCGCCTCACCGCGGCAGAACGACTACACCGTCCTCGTCGCTGACCACCGTGGCGCCGGGTGTGAAGGTCACGCCGCCGAACCCGACCGGGACCCCGGTCTCGCCGGTGCCGCCCTTGCGGGACTTGCGCGGGTTGGTGCCCAGCGCCTTGATGCCGATGTCGATGGAGGCGAGGGCGACCGCGTCGCGCACGACACCGTTGATGACCGCGCCCTCCCAGCCGTTCCCGGCGGCGAGGGCGGCCATCTGGTCGCCCATCATCGCGCAGTGGAGCGAGCCGCTGGCGTCCAGCACGACGACCTTGCCGTGGCCGGGCTGGGAGAGGACCTCCCGCAGGAGCGAGTTGTCCTCGTGCGCCCGGACCGTGACCACCTCGCCCTGGAACCGGCTGCGGGCGCCGAACTGCCGGAACTGCAGGTCGCAGGAGCCCAGGGCCTCCTCATGGAGGTCATACAGATCGGCGGTGGGGATGAACTCGGTCATGGTCTGGCCTCTCGTGCGGGGCGGGATCCTGCAGTATGCCGTGTGCCCGCCGTCGCTTGCCCCGCACCTGCTCCTCGGCCGGGTCTGGTCGCGGGGTGCATCCGCTCACGGCGTCGTGAACGGGAAGGCGTCGAACAGCCTCGGCAGCGCGGCCTCGGCGCGCTTGGACAGGCCGTCGAACCGCTCCAGCTCCGGGGACCGCTTCCCGGGTCGCCCGCCGCGCTTCCACAGGCCGCGGACCTGCCCGTCGACGACGACGCTGCGGCGGAACATGCCGTTCTTGCCGGGCGACAGGCGCAGCAGCTCCTCCTCGGACATCGCGAAGGATCGGTCCTGGTAGCCGAGGATGAACTCGTCGAAGCCGGGCAGCAGCCGCGGCCTCCGCAGGCTCGCGGCCAGCTCGGCGACCTCCTCGACCAGGCCGGGACGCCAGTAGGACGGCTCGTCCGCCTCGTCGTGCTCCAGGCCCGCGCTGGCCTCGGGCAGCGCCGCCCGGATCTCCTTGAGCGGCAGCTTGGTCCACCAGGCGAAGTCCCGGATGGTCGCCGGCCCGTGGCTGGTCAGGTAGCGCCGCAGCATCTCGGTCACTGCCGCCACCCGGTCGCCGTTGAACCGGTCCTCGAGCCCGGAGCCGGCCGGCACCCAGTCCTGCGCCAGCACGACGTTCTGGTCGGTGCCATTCCACGGGCCGAAGAAGACCAACGTCTCCGAGATCATGTGCGCCAGCAGGTGATAGCCGCGACCCCCCGAGGTGGGCTGCCCCAAGGTCTCCCACAGCTCCATCACCTGCCCGCGGGAGAGCCCGCCAGGGGTCTCGGCAAGCGCGGTGAGGAGCGCCTCGCGCGCCCGGTCGACGTTCCCGTCGCTGAGCTCGAGGTCCACCCGCCGCGTCGCGGCGGCCCGCAGCGCCGGTCCGACGCACAGCTGCCCCATCCAGGTCGCGTCGGCGGACGGGAGGAGGAAGACGGTGCCGCGCATCGGGTAGCCGCGCACGATCCGCCCCGCATCGAGGTCCTCGATGACGTCGGCGACCGTGCCGTCAGCGGTGCGCAGCGCCGCGGACGCGATGACCCCGGGCAGGTCCTGCCCCTGCATCGCCCCCAGCGCGGTGACCGCGTCGGCCGGACGCGCGAACGGTCGGGTGACGACCCCCTGCGCGACGAGCCTGCGTCGACCCAGCTCCCTGTCCGCCATACGTCCAGCCTCACACGCCGGCGGCGCGTGTGACCACCCAAAAATGTAGTGGTTTTGCTGGTCTCCACCGCATTTTCGTAGTGGTTTTGTCGGCTAGGTTCCCCTCACCCGCTCCCCGGCGCGCAGGCAGTATGCCGTGTGCCCGGGTCCCAGGTCGTGTCCCGGGGGGAGGTCCTCGGCGCACTCGGGGATCACCAGCGGGCAGCGGGTCCGGAAGACGCAGCCGGAGGGCGGGTCGATCGGGGAGGGGATGTCGCCCTCGAGGATGATCCGCTGTCGCTGCCGCTCGGCGACCGGGTCCTCGAGCGGGATCGCCGAGATCAGCGCTTGCGTGTAGGGGTGGCCGGGGGAGCGGTAGAGGTCCTCGCGCGGCGACCGTTCCATGATCCGCCCGAGGTAGAGCACGAGCACCCGGTCGCTCATGTGCTCGACCGAGGCCAGATCGTGGCTGATGAACAGGTAGGACAGGCCCATCTCGTCCTGCAGCTGCCGGAGCAGGTTGAGGATCTGCGACTGGACCGACACGTCGAGCGAGGCGGTCGCCTCGTCCAGGATGAGCAGCTCCGGGTCGGCCGCCAGCGCCCGGGCGATGCACACGCGCTGCCGCTGGCCGCCCGACAGCTCGTGCGGGTAGCGGTCAAGGAAGCGCGAGGGCAGCCCGGCCAGGTCCATCAGCTCGGCGACCCGTGCCCGCCGACCGCCCGACGGCTTAAGCTTGTGGATCTGCAGCGGCTCGGCCACCGACTCGGCCACGGTGCACCGCGGGTCGAGCGCGGCCAGCGGGTCCTGGAAGACCATGGCCATGCGCCGCCGCACGTCCGTGATTTCCCTGCCCCGGGCGGCGAGCACGTCGGTGTCGCCGAGCCGGACCGACCCGGCGTGGACCGGCACCAGCCGCAGCAGGGCGTTGCCGATGGTGGACTTGCCGGACCCGGACTCGCCGACCAGGCCGACCGTCTCGCCCCGGCCGATGGTGAAGGAGACGTCCTGCACGGCATACAGCCACTGGCGGCGCCCGGCCCCGCGCACCGGGAAGCGGACGTGCAGCCCGTCCACCTGCAGCAGCGGGTCGC
>JAAYYA010000303.1 GCA_012515595.1 Actinomycetales bacterium | reverse complement strand
GGTGACCGGGCCCTCGGGCCCCTCGAAGGTCACCGACGCCAGGGCGGCCGGGCCGGAGCTCTGGAAGTCGAAGTCCACGCCGTCGCCCCACGTGTCGGGCTCGGTGAGCCCGAGCCACTCGCGGACCCGGCCGGCCTCGCCGGAGATGTGCAGCCCGGTGAGCCGCACCGGCGAGTCGTCGAGCCGGGAGGGGTGGTGGTCCATCGAGGACCACTGGATGAAGAACGGCAGCTGCGGGTCGGCGATGAGGCCGCGGATGCCGATCTGGCGCCACTGCAGCTCGACGCCCTCGGGCGTGTGCCGCTGGCCCTCCACCGCGCGCCGCCCCAGGCGCTCCTCGACGTCGGACAGGTCGTCCACCGCGACGACCCACGCCATCCAACCGCCCCCCGCGGCCGACCGCGCCCGGACCGCCTGGCCGAAGGGCGCCTTGTCCGAGGCCGGGTGGTCCAGCACCTCGACGACCTCGACGTAGCGGTCGCCGGCCAGGGGCAGGATCACGTTCCGGGTGCCGAAACGGGGGTGCACCCCACCGTCCCGTGGGGTGATGCCCAACTTCCGGCTCAGTTCGTCCGCCGTGGCCTGCAGCCCCTCCGGACTCGCCGCGTAACTCACGTGATCGATCCGCATTTGTTCATCGTGGCACACCGGACCTTTCAGGTTTGCATCAGGTCCGGACCCGAGCCTCACCCGGGGGCCGGCCCGCGCTCGAGCAGCGCGTCGAGGAGGACTCGCGCCACGGCATACAGCCCCGGTTGTTCGCTCTCCCGCGGCCCGGCGACGTTGAGGGTCAGCCCGTGCCCGAGGCCCTCCAGCCAGTGCCGCACCTCGTCGACGGAGCCGTCGGTCACCAGGCAGGGGCGGCCCAGCGCACCGGCCGTCTCCACGGTCAGGTCGGTGCCCAGCGAGGGGACGTGAGCCGCGCGGACGACGAGCGTGGCGTGGCTGTCCCGCACGTTCAGCCGGGTGCGGACCTCGGGGTCAGCCGACGGGGCCTCGCGCAGACCCGGGTACTGGGCGAGGAGGCCCGGTGGCTCCGGGAGGTCCTCGGCCCACCCTCCGGACGGGCACCACCCGGCATACTCCAGCCCCGCCTCCAGGGCGGCGTCGAGCGCGGCCCGGTCCGCCCCGGTCTGCCCGCCGGAGACGATCCGCACCACCCGCACCGAGCCCACCTGCCCGCCCGGGCTAGCCGCCGCGGGTCGCCGCGCGCCGCTGCCGGACAGCCTCGTAGGTGATGACGGCGGCGGAGGTCGACACGTTGAGGGAGTTGGCCCGTCCCACCATCGGGATACGCACCCGGTGCGTGGCCGCTGCCAGCACGCGGTCGGTCAGCCCGGTCTTCTCCGCGCCCACCGCGACGGCGACCGGCCCGGTGTAGTCGACCTCGGTGTACTCCACGTCGGTGTCGGGGGTGGCCGCCACCAGCGGGATACCGCGGTCAGCGAGCCACGCCAGGGCCGTGTCGGTCGGGTCGCTGACGACCGGGACGGAGAAGACGGTGCCCTTGCTGGCCCGCACCAGGTTGGGGTTGCCCCAGTCGGTGACGGGGTCCGCGGCGACGACGGCGTCCACCCCCGCGGCGTCGGCGGTGCGCAGCATGGCGCCGAGGTTGCCGGGCTTCTCCACCGCCTCGCAGAGCAGGACGAGGGCGCGGTCCGGGACCTCGAGGTCGGCACAGGACCGGGTGACCGTGTCCACGACGGCGAGGAACCCGTCCGGCCCCTCGCGGTAGGCCACCTTCTCGAAGGCGGCCCGTCCCAGCCGGACCACCTCGGTCCCCTGGGCCGCGGCGTCCCGCACCAGCCGCACCTGCGCGTCGGGGTCGGCCATCAGGTCGGGGCAGTAGAACACCGCGCGCGGCACGACCCCCGCGGCGAGCGCCAGCTCGAGCTCCTCGAAGCCCTCGATCAGGGTGCGTCCCTCGGTCTCCCGGGCGCGCCGACGCCGCAGCCCGGCCAGCGCCTTGAGCCGCGGGTTCGCCGGCGAGGTGATCAGCAGTTCCTCCATCACGGGCAAGCATCCCAGACCGCCGACCGCGACCGCGCACCCAGGCGCGTGCCCGACATCGCCCGCATCCCGGGTAGCGTGGGCCGGGTGAGTGGGGTCCGACCTGAGCAGCTGCTGATCGCCCTCGACGTCGACGGCACGATCCTGCACCACGACGGGCGCCTCAGCCCGCGGGTGGCGGACGCGATCGGCACCCTCCGCGACGCCGGGGCGCACATCGTCATCGCCACCGGTCGCTCGGTCGTCGCGACGACCCCGATCATCGAGGAGCTGGGCCTGGTCCGCGCGGGCGGGCTCGCCGTCTGCTCCAACGGCGCCATCACCATCGGCCTCGATCCGGAGTATGACGGGGGCTACCGGATCCAGGAGGCCGTCACCTTCGACCCCCGGCCGGCCGTGGAGCTGCTCCGCCAGGCCCGCCCGGACGCGCTCGTGGCCGTCGAGGAGGTCGGGGTCGGCTTCAAGCTCAGCGCGCCCTTCCCGGACGGGGAGCTGCAGGGCGACCTGCGCATCGTCAGCCACGAGGAGCTGGTGTCCGCACCGGCCACGCGCGTGACCTTCCGGGACCCGAACGGCTCGGCCGAGAGCTTCTCGGAGCTGGTCGACCGGATCGGGCTGCACGGCGTCAACTACGCGGTGGGCTTCACCGCCTGGCTCGACCTGGCCCCCGAGGGGGTCTCCAAGGGCAGCGCGATGGAGCAGGTGCGTCGCCAGCTGTGCATCGAGCCGTCGTGCACCATCGCCGTCGGCGACCAGCGCAACGACCTGGAGATGCTCGGCTGGGCGGCCCGGGGCGTCGCCATGGGCCAGGCGCCGCCCGAGGTGGTGGAGGCCGCCGACGAGACCACCGCGCCGGTCGAGGAGGACGGGCTCGCCGTGCTCCTCGAGCAGGTCGCCGCGGACCTGTCCATCACGACGAAGGGGAACTGACATGGGACTGTTCGGCAACGACGACTCCGCCGAGGTCGCGGCGCTGAAGGCGCGCGTCGCCCAGCTCGAGCAGCGGGTGGAGCAGCTGGCTCAGCTGCTCGGTGCGCCGGCGGCGTCTGCGCCGCGGGACGCCCGCATGGACGAGGTGCTCCGCCTGAAGTCGGAGGGCAGGAACATCCAGGCCATCAAGCTCTTGCGTGAGATCCAGCCCGGCCTCGGCCTGGCCGACGCGAAGGCCCTCGTCGACCGGATGTAGGGCGTAGGGCACCTCCCACCCCCACCCGGCACCCCCCACCCGACCGGGCGCGCCGCGTGGCGCTCCCACACCCCACCGAGCGCACGGTGTTGCGAGAAATCCACCCCACCGAGCGCGCGGTGTTGCGAAAAATCCACCCACCGAACGCGCGGTGTTGCGAGAATCCACCCCACCGAACGCACCGCGTGGCGGTTCGTCTCAGCGAGGCAGGCCCACCAGGTCTGCGCTGTCCCGCCACAGGGCGCGGGTGGCCTCCTCGTCCCGGGCGAGCTCCGAGGGGTCGGGCCAGGTCAGGGCGCCGCGACGCAGCGCGACGTAGGTCCGGCCAGTCGGGATGGGGACCTGTCCGAGCGCGAGCCGCGCCAGTGCCGACCCGGTGGTGGCCGCCGTGTTGAGCGTGGGGACGACGCGTCGCAGCGGTGCCGACACCGGCGTGCCCATGATCTTCCAGGCGATGCGGCGCGGCAGTGACAGGTTGGTCGCCAGCCCGGTGCCGAAGACCTGGCCGGGACAGAACGCGAGGGCGCTGAGGCTCCGCTCCAGCACGACCGGATGTCTGGTCAGGGTCCGGGCCGTCATCACG
>JAAYYA010000302.1 GCA_012515595.1 Actinomycetales bacterium | reverse complement strand
CCCGAGGCCGACAAGCTGGAGATCGAGAACGTCCTCAGCCCGCACTACCGGGGCTACACCCGCGTCGGCGGCGAGCGCACCCAGGGCAAGGTCGACTGGCGCGAGCAGATCGACATCGGGCCCGAGCGCGAGGCCGTCCCCGCCGGGCCGGACGTGCCGGACTACTGGGTGCTGCAGGGGCCGAACCTCTGGCCGAGCGCCCTGCCGCGGGTCCGTGAGGTCGTGGAGACGTGGAACGAGACGCTCGCGGAGGTGTCCACCCGGCTGCTGGCCGAGTGGGCCGAGTCGCTCGGTCAGCCGCGCGACGTCTTCGACGACACCTTCGGCGACGCGCCGGCCACGCTCACCAAGGTGGTGCGCTACCCCGGCCGGGTCGAGGGCGGGACCACGCAGGGGGTCGGCTGGCACAACGACTCCGGCGTGCTGACGCTGCTGCTCGTCGAGCCCGGCAAGGCCGGCCTCCAGGTGGAGCGGAACGGTGAGCCGCTGGACGCCCCGCCGATCGAGGGCGCGCTCATCGTCAACATCGGCGAGATGCTCGAGTGGGCGACTGACGGCTACCTCAAGGCGACCAACCACCGCGTGCTGGCGCCAGAGCCGGGGACCGACCGCATCTCGGTGCCCTACTTCCACAACCCCGCCCTCGACGCCGTCTTCCCGAAGCTGACGCTGCCGGAGGAATTGGCTGCCCGGGCTCCCGGGGTGACGCTCGACGAGAGCAACCCGATCGTCGGCGTCTACGGCGAGAACGCCCTCAAGAGCCGCGTGCGCGCCCACCCCGACGTCACCGAGCGACACAACCCGCACCTGGCGCCGCCCGTCCGACGCACTGCCTGAGAACCTCCCCACTCCTCCGGGCGGCATCACGCGGCGGGTCGCTGCACCGCGGCCTGGCGCCAGGCCGAGGTGTACGGGACCACTACGAAGTTCTGTGGAGTGCGTACGGAACCCCTACATTCTTGGGTGTGAACGCCGAGCAGCAGCGACTGGCCGAGTCCGCGGAGTCCGACGCGCCCTGGCGGGCCTGGGGACCCTATGTCTCCGCGCGACAGTGGGGCACCGTCCGCGAGGACTACTCCGCGGACGGCGACGCCTGGGGCTACTTCCCGTTCGACCACGCCCACCAGCGGGCCTACCGCTGGGGGGAGGACGGCCTGGCCGGCGTCTGCGACCTGGACGGCTTCCTCAACCTCGGTCTGGCGCTGTGGAACGGCCGGGACGACCGACTCAAGGAGCGCCTCTTCGGCCTCACCAACCCGCAGGGCAACCACGGCGAGGACGCCAAGGAGTACTGGTGGGCCCTCGACGGCACGCCCACGCACAGCTACGCCCGCTGGCTCTACCGCTACCCGCAGGCCGCCTTCCCCTACCAGCAGCTGGTCGAGGGCAACGCCGCCCGGGGCTTCGAGGACGACGAGCTCGAGCTCACCGACACCGGTGTCCTGGAGCAGGACCGCTTCTTCGACGTGGTCATCACGCACGCCAAGGCCTCGCCGACCGACCTCGTCATGGAGGTCACGGCGACCAACCACGGGCCGGACGCGGCCCCAGTGCACCTGCTGCCGCACCTGTGGTTCCGCAACACCTGGTCCTGGGGGCTGGACGACCGTCGCCCCGAGATCGTGGTCGTCAACCCCGGGCCGTATGCCGAAGCGCCGGCGACCGGCGACCCCCACCCCGGGCAGGTGGTCCTGGAGGCGCGCCACCACGAGCTGGGCCGGGTCCGGCTGAGCGCCGACGGGGCGCCGCGGGTGCTGTTCTGCGACAACGAGACCAACCTGGCCACCCTCTACGGCGAGGACGCCGCGCCGCCGGAGCACACGGCATACCCCAAGGACGCGATCAACCGGACCGTCGTCCACGGTGAGGACGCCACCAACCCGGACCGGGTCGGCACCAAGGCGGCGCTCTGGTGGACCTTCGACGCGGTGCCGCCGGGGGAGAGCGTGACGGTGCGGCTGCGGCTGACCCAGCTCTCCGGCGGAGAGCCGGAGGGCGATCCAGCCGACGTGCTCGGCCAGCGGCGGTCCGAGGCCGACGAGTTCTACGCCGGGGTGATCCCGGAGAGCACGAGCGAGGAGGACCGGCACATCGCCCGCCGGGCCTTCGCCGGGCTGCAGTGGGGCAAGCAGCTCTACCTGTATGACGTGCCGCGCTGGCTCGCCGGCGACCCGGCCCAGCCGCCGCCACCGCCGGAGCGGGCCGACCGGCACACCGGCCGCAACGCCCACTGGCAGCACGTCAACCTCGCCGAGGTCATCTCGATGCCCGACGAGTGGGAGTACCCCTGGTTCGCCACCTGGGACCTGGCCTTCCACTGCGTGCCGCTGGCGCACGTCGACCCGGCCTTCGCCAAGTTCCAGCTGCTGCTGATGTGCCGCGAGTGGGCGATGCACCCCAACGGCCAGCTGGCCGCCTACGAGTGGAACTTCTCCGACGTCAACCCTCCGGTGCACCCGTGGGCGGCCTGGCAGGTCTACAGCATCGATGGCAACCGGGACCGCGACTTCCTGCAGCGGATCGTGCTCAAGATGCTGCTCAACTTCCCGTGGTGGGTGAACCGCAAGGACGCCGACGGCTCCAACGTCTTCGAGGGCGGCTTCCTCGGGATGGACAACGTCGGGCTGTTCGACCGCTCCGAGGAGCTGCCCGGCGGCCAGCGGCTCGAGCAGGCCGACGCGACCGCCTGGATGGGCATCTTCTGCCTGCGGATGCTGCGGATGGCGATGGAGCTGGCGCGCGAGGACCCGGCGTGGGACGAGGTGGCCACCAAGTTCCTGGTCCACTTCCTGGCCATCGCCGAGACCATGGAGGACCTGGGCGCCGACCACACCTCCCTGTGGGACCCGGAGGCCCGCTTCTTCCAGGACGTGCTGGTCGACACTGACGGGACGGCCCACCGGATGCCGGTCCGCTCGATGGTGGGGCTGTTGCCCCTGTGCGGGGCCGCGATCGTGCCCAACTGGGTCGCCCGGGAGCTGCCGGACCTGACCGACTTCTTCCAGGGGTGGACCGAGCGGCGCCCGGAGCTGCAGGACACGCTGCTGCACACCAACCACCGTGGGTATGCCGTGCGCACCCTGTCCATGGTCAGTCCCGGGCAGCTGGACTCGCTGCTGGGCTACCTGCTGGACGAGGGCGAGTTCCTCTCCCCGCACGGCATCCGCTCGCTGTCCGCGGCGCACCGGGACGGGCTCACGGTGCGGCTCGGCGAGACCGAGCTCGGCCTGGCCTACGAGCCGGCGGAGTCGCGCTCGGGGATGTTCGGTGGCAACTCCAACTGGCGCGGACCCGTGTGGTTCCCGGTGAACTCGCTGCTCACCGACGCGCTGCGGACCTACGGTCGGGGTGCCGGGGTGGGGCTGGAGGTGGAGTTCCCCGCCGGTTCAGGACGCCGTATGCCGTTGGTCCAGGTCGCGCGCGAGCTCGAGCAGCGGTTGGTGGGCCTGTTCCGGCCGGGGGAGGACGGGCGCCGGCCGAGCACCCCGGTCCACCACCCGGGCGGGCCGCTGTGGGACGCACACCCGACCTTCAGCGAGTACTTCAACGGCGACGACGGCGCCGGCCTGGGGGCTTCGCACCAGACCGGGTGGACCGCCATGGTGGCGCACTTCATCTGTGCACCGGACGGGATCACGAACCGCTGAGGCGCGATGGTCGCGCGGTGAACGGTCAGGCCCTGAACAGCGCGGCGTTGAGGAAGTCCGCCCCGAAGGTCCCCGGTCTGGAGTCCGACACCGGTCGGGCCTCGACCGGGTCGAGGTGGGCCCCGAAGATCGCGGTGAGGTCCGCGAGGGTGAAGGAGGTCCCGCCGGCGGTGTCCCCGCTCGTCAGGATGTCGGTGTCGTCGGGGCTGGGCTGACGCTCCTGCGCGAAGGTGACGATGCCGAACCTGCCGTGGGGGCCGACCAGGGGCATGACCCGGCCGAGATAGGTGATGCGCCGGTGCGGCGCGAGGTGGTGGAAGCAGCCCGAGTCGTAGACGAGGTCGAAAGTGCCCTCGGGGAGGTCGTCGCGCAGCACGTCGGCGCAGACCAGGGTGACCCCGCGCGGCATCCGGGGGCGCACGGTGTCGAGCAGTCCTGCGGCGAGGTCGATGCCGGTCACCTGCGCCCCGCGGTCCGCCAGCCAGGCCGCGTTGCGACCGTTGCCGCAGCCGATGTCGAGGACCCGCGCTCCCGACAGGTCGCCCAGCAGCCCCCGGTCGTGCCAGTCCACGAGTGGTTCGTCGGGCAGGGAGGTGGTGAGCGGGTGCCCCGGCGTGGTCAGCACCTGCACCCAGAACGCCTCGGCGGCGCGGGAGGTGCGATCGCCGCGCTCGTGGGCGGCGACCACCCCGTCGAGGTGCTCCAGGAGCTGCTCGGTCGTGCTGAGGCGCCGGGGGTCCGGCGACCGGTCCGCAGCGGTCGGGTCGGTCACCCGTGGTCCCGTGGCGGTGCGGTGGGCGGGGCCGTGTTCGCGGGACGGGTGGCCCAGTCCGCCGGCAGCTCGGCGGGCTCGGAGCAGAGCAGCTCGGCCCCCGGTGTGTCCGGCGTGATGAGCGGCGCGCTCGGGTCGAAGTCCTCCGGGACCGGCGCGACCTGGAGGCAGAACTCCCACTCGGTCGCCTCCGCGGGCAGGTCGCCTGGCCCGGGCAGCGCGAACAGCGTGCGGTCCGGGATGGCGGCCTGCAGCGGCAGGACCGCCTGGCCGCCGCCGCCGAGACCCCTGCCCGGCTCGAGCACCGTCGCCGCGACGGCGTAGGAACCGCCGTCGGCCTCGTCGAGCACCGGGAAGGTCTGCTGGCTCAGGCGCACCCGGCCCTCGGGCGTGCCGAACGCCCACACCGCCTGGTCGCGCTGGTCCGGGAGCACCATGGAGTGGGGGTCGACCCCCTCGAACTGCGGGCGACGCGGGACCCCCATCGCGACCAGGACCGGTTCGTCCGCGGTGCTGTTCAGGGTCCAGCTGACCATCAGCCACTCCGGGCCGAGGATGTAGCCGACGCCCGGGGCCCCCAGGTTCAGCCACGGGTCGAAGGCGAGGGAGTCGGCCAGCGAGGTCCCCATGTCGGTGACGCCGACGTCGGCGCCGCTCCCGTCCTCGGCGGCCGACTCCGCGGCACTTGACTCCGCGGCGGGGCTGTTCGGGCTGACCGGGGCTGTCGGGTCGGGGGTTGCTTCGCCCGGGGTTTCGTCGTCCGGGGGTGTGGCGCCCGGGGCTGTCGCCTCCGGGGCCACGGCCTGGCCGCAGCCAGCCATGGCCAGGGCGGCCGCCGCCACCCACAGGGCGGCCCGACGTCGTGCGCCGACCGGGTCGTTCCTCGTCATGATGCCCCTCCTCCGTCCGACAGGATAGCCACGCCGCACCGCGACCGCTCTCCACGCATCGCCGTCGGTCAGCGGGTCACCGTGCGGGTCGGGCGGTCCTCGTCCCCAGGACTGGCCGGATCGCTCGGTTGTCCACAGGCGCCCCGTCGCCGGCAGACGCTGTCGGCCCGTCGTCATACTCTGTGGGCATGCCTCCCGACCTCGATGCCCTCCTCCACGCGGCGGTCTCCGGGGTCGGTGGCACCGAGCGGCCCGGACAGGTCCAGATGGCGCACGCCGTGAGGGCCGCCGTCGAGCACGAGGAGCACCTGCTGGTCCAGGCGGGGACCGGGACCGGCAAGTCGCTGGCCTACCTGGTGCCGGCGATCGCTCACGCGATGGCGACCGGCAAGCCGGTGGTCGTCGCCACCGCGACGCTCGCCCTGCAGGCGCAGATCATCGACCGCGACCTGCCCCGCATCGCCGACGCGCTGCAGCCGATCGTGGGTCGTCGGCCGACGTTCGCCCTGGTCAAGGGGCGGGCCAACTACCTCTGCCAGCACAAGCTCCAGGGCGGTTTCCCCGACGACGACGAGGACACGCTGCTGGCGATGGGGCAGGTGGACCGCGAGCGGTCCCGGCTCGCGGACGAGGTGCTGCGCCTCCGCGAGTGGGCCGACGTCACCGACTCGGGGGACCGTGACGAGCTGGTGCCCGGCGTCACCAACCGGGCGTGGCGGCAGGTGTCGGTGTCGGCGCGGGAGTGCCTGGGACAGAAGTGCCCGCAGGTGGGGGAGTGCTTCGTGGAGGCGGCGCGCGCCGTGGCCCCCCAGGTCGACGTCGTCGTCACCAACCACTCGTTCATGGCGATCGACGCCTTCGAGGGTCGTCAGATGCTGCCCGACCACGACCTGCTGATCATCGACGAGGGCCATGAGCTGACCGACCGGGTCACCTCCACCATCACCGACGAGCTGACCTCGGGGACTATCGCGGCGGCGGCCAAGCGGGCGGGGAGGATGGGGGAGACCGGCGACCTGACCGAGGCTGCCACGGCCATGCAGGCGGTGCTCGACGGCCTGCCCGAGGGCCGGATGACCGGGCTGCCGGACCGGCTCGTGGTCGCCCTGGGCTCGGTGCGCGACGCCGCCCGAGCGCTGCAGAGCGAGCTCAAACCGGCCGGCAAGGAGGAGGCCGACGGTGCCCGCCAGGTGGCCCGCGCCGCGGTCGAGGAGATCTTCGACACCGCCGAGCGGGTGCTCGAGGAGCGCGAGCTCGACGTTGCGTGGATCACCCAGGACCGGCTGCGCGGCGCGGTGCTGCGGGTGGCGCCGATGAGCGTGGCGATGCTGCTGCGGGACAAGCTCTTCTCCGAGCGGACGGTCGTGCTGACCTCCGCGACGCTGGAGCTGGGTGGGACCTTCGACTCGGTGGCCGGGACCCTCGGGCTGACCGGACGGGGCGGTCCGGCCTGGAACGGCCTGGACGTCGGGAGCCCGTTCGACTACAAGCAGCAGGCGATCGCCTACGTCGCGAAGGCGCTGCCGCCCCCTGGCCGGGACGGCACCTCGGACCAGATCTTCGACGAGATCGAGGCCCTCGTGCGCGCCGCCGGGGGCCGGACACTCGGGCTGTTCAGCTCCCGCCGGGCCGCCGAGGCCGCCACCGAGGAGATGCGCTCCCGCCTGGCGGACGCCGGCATCACCGTGCTGTGCCAGGGCGACGACCAGACCCCCACCCTCGTGCGCCAGTTCGCCGGGGACGCGACGACGTGCCTGTTCGGCACCATGTCGCTGTGGCAGGGCGTCGACGTCCCCGGCTCCGCCTGTCAGCTCGTCATCATCGACCGCATCCCGTTCCCGCGGCCCGACGACCCGCTCGCCTCCGCGCGGTCGGAGGCGATCGCCCGGATGGGCGGCAACGGCTTCATGCAGGTGTCGGCCACCCACGCCGCCCTCAAGCTCGCCCAGGGCTCGGGGCGGCTGGTCCGCCGGGGTCAGGACCGTGGGGTGGTGGCCTTCCTGGACTCCCGGATGGTCTCGGCGCGCTACGCCGGCTTCCTGCAGAAGTCGCTGCCGCCGTTCTGGCCGACGACCAACCGGGCGATGGTGCTCGATGCCCTGCGGCGGCTCGACCAGACGGCACCGGAGCCGCTGCCGGTCGCCGAGCCGGTGCTGCGCGGCGTCGGGGGAGGCGGCGCGACGGGGTCCGGCGGGACGGGGTCGGGCGAGACGCGCGGCCCGGGCGCGGGCACCGCGGATCGCGGCCCGGTGGCTGACCCGCCGCCGGTCGCCCCCAGCACCCGCACCGCCGTCACCGGCGGACACGCCTGGACGCAGGAGCAGGACGAGGAGCTGCGCGAGGGGGTCGAGGCGGGCATCGACCTGCCCGAGCTGGCGGACCACCTCCAGCTGCCGCAGGACGCCGTGTCGGCCCGCCTCGACCAGCTGGGGCTGCAACTGGTCGGCGATGGCAGGCTTGACCTGTGAGCGATCCCGACCTGCCGGACCTGGTGCTTGTCTCCGGGCCGGAGCAGATCCTGGCCCAGCGTGCGGTGGACGGCGTGCTGGTGACGCTGCGCGCCCACGACCCCGGCGTCGACGTGGTGCGGCTCGCCGCAGCCGACTACGAGCCCGGCGCCCTGGGCGTGCACGCCAGTCCCTCCCTGTTCGGCGGGTGGACCGCCATCGTGGTCGAGGACTTCGACGAGGCGGACGACGCGCTGGTCGAGGACGCCCACGCGCTGGCGCAGGACCTCCCGGAGGGGGTCACGCTGATCGTCCGGCACAAGAGCGGCAACCGGGGCAAGCGGGTGCTCGACGTCCTCAAGAAGGCCGGCCGGGTGATCGCGGCCCCCGCGGTGAAGTCCGACCGCGACAAGGCCTCCTTCGTGCAGCAGGAGTTCAAGGACGCCCGGCGCCAGATCGAGGAGCACGCCGTCACCGCGCTCGTGCAGGCCGTCGGCCGGGACGTCGCGGAGCTGGCGACCGCCTGCGCGCAGCTCGTGCGCGACACGACCGGCCGGGTCTCCGTGGCCGACGTGGAGACCTACTACGGCGACAAGGTCGAGACCACCGGCTTCAAGGTGGCCGACGCCGCGCTGCGCGGGGACACCGCCGACGCGCTCCGGCTGCTCCGGCATGCGCTCGCCGGCGGTCTCGACCCGGTGCCCATCATCGCCGTCCTGGCGATGCAACTGCGGCAGGTCGGCAAGGTCGCCACGGCCGGACGGGCGAGCGCAACGACGCTGGCCAGGGACCTCGGCATGGCGCCGTGGCAGGTCGACCAGGCGCGGCGCACCGCGCAGGGGTGGGACGGCGAGCGGCTCGGCCGCGCGATCGAGGCGGTGGCCGCTGCCGACGTCGAGGTCAAGGGCGGGTTGCGCACCGGCACGGCCGTCGCGCGCGACCCGGAGTATGCCGTGGAGATGGCGGTCCTCGCCGTGTGCCGGGAGCGACGCGGCGGGTAGGCAGGGCCGCAACGCGGTGCGCCCGGTGCCCCTCGGGGCCGCAACGCGGTGCGCCCGGTG
>JAAYYA010000301.1 GCA_012515595.1 Actinomycetales bacterium | reverse complement strand
GCGATGGACGGGTTGGAGGTGGACTTCGACGGCATGGCCGAGGCCATCACCTATGGCGGTGAGGGAGCGGACGTGGCCGTCAGCGGTGTGATCGTCGGCACGCCCAACGCCGAGGCCCCGCTGGGCATCGAGACGACCAACGAGTTCTTCCACGGCCCGACCTTCGACCAGGCGGGCTACGCGCAGGCCTGCTCCGCCAGCAGCTGAGGCCCAGCAGCTGACCCCGGCACCTGGGGTCAGCGCACTCACCCTCCGTCGAGGCAGGACGCCCGTCACGGTCACCGACCGTGGCGGGCGTCCGCACGCAGATCCACCTCGCGGCGGGCAGGGTGTCGTCCAGCCAGCCTCAGACAGGCCTGGGCATCCACCCCACCGCTGTGCCGGACATACGTCCCGCGACACGCCCGGCTGCGCACGGCTCAGTCGTACCCGGGTACGACTGAGCCGACGTGGACCGGCGTGTTGCCGGGACGGCTCGCCCAGCCAGCCTCAGTCAGGCCTGCGCGTCCACTGCACCGCCGTAGCGGCGGTCCCGCGAGGCGTAGGTCTCGATGGCCTGCCACAGGTGCCGCCGGTCGTAGTCGGGCCACAGCGTGTCCTGGAAGACCATCTCGGCGTAGGCGCTCTGCCAGAGCAGGAAGTTGGAGGTGCGCTGCTCCCCCGAGCTGCGCACGAACAGGTCCACGTCGGGCACCTCCGGGTGGTAGAGGTAGCGCCCGATCGTGCGCTCGTCGATCCCCCGCGGGGACAGCCGCCCGTCGCGCACGTCCTCCCCGATGCGCCGCACTGCGTCGGCGAGCTCGGCCCGTCCGCCGTAGTTGACGCAGAAGTTCAGCGTGATCACGTCGTTGTCGCGCGTGCGCTCCTCGGCGTCCTGCAGCTCGGAGATCACCGACTTCCACAGCCGTGGCGTCCGGCCGGACCAGACCACCCGCACGCCCCAGCTGTCCAGCTCGTCGCGGCGGCGGTGGATCACGTCGCGGTTGAACCCCATGAGGAAGCGGACCTCGTCCGGGCTGCGCCGCCAGTTCTCGGTCGAGAAGGCATAGGCCGAGATGCACTTCACGCCGATCTCGATGCCGCCGGCGATGACGTCGAGCAGGCTGGCCTCCCCCGCCTCGTGCCCCTGGGTCCGCTTCAACCCGCGCTGGTTGGCCCACCGGCCGTTGCCGTCCATGACGATCGCCACGTGGCGGGGCACGAGGTCACGCGGTATGTCGGGCGGCTGGGCGCCGCCGGGGTGCGGGAAGGGCGCGACGGGCCGGCGACGGGCCATCACACCCGCTCCACGAGGCGCAGCGAACGCACGCCGCGCTCCAGGTGCCAGTGCACGTGCGCCTGCGCCAGCCGGCTGGCCTCCTTGCGGTGCCAGACCTCGCTGTCGTCGGCGACCTGCCAGTCGCCGGTGAGCAGCGCCGCCATCAGCTCGAAGGTCTGTGGCGCGGGCGCAGCGGACCCGGGCGGACGGCATACGGGACAGACGGCCCCGCCCGAGGCGACGTCGAAGGCCCGGTGCGGCCCCTCGGCCCCGCAGCGGGCACAGTCGTGGAAGCTGGCCGCCCAGCCGGCGATGGCCATGGCGCGCAGCAGATAGGAGTCGAGCACCAGCCCCGCCTCGTGGGTGCCCCCGGCCAGCGAGCTCAGGGCGCCCGCGAGCAGCACGAACTGCTGGACGGCGGGCTCCCCCTCCTCGGTCAGCCGGTCACAGGTCTCCAGCATCGCGTTGGCGGCCGTCCAGGACTCATAGTCGCGCGCGATCGGCTCGCCGTAGGAGGCCAGCGACTCGGCCTGGGTCACCGTGTCCAGGTTGCGGCCCTCATAGCACTGCAGGTCCACCACCATGCCAGGCTCGAGCCGCGCGCCGAACTTGGACTTCGTGCGCCGCACCCCCTTGGCGACCGCCCGGATCTTGCCCCGGCCGCGACTGAGCAGCGTGACGATGCGATCGGCCTCACCCAGCTTGTGGGTGCGCAGGACGATCGCGGCGTCCCGGTAGAGCGGCATGCTCCCCAGTCTCCCACCCACCACCGACGAACTCCCCCCATCTCCCGACCGAGCGCGTCGTGTTGCGGCCCCAGACCCCACCGAGCGCGCCGGGTTGCGCTTCCCGCACCCCACCGAGCGCGTCGCGCGTCGCTCCCCACGGGTCACCGAGCGCACCAGAGTCGCCCTTGCACTCGTCATACTCCTGTTCTATTCTCGAACACATGTCCGTCGCACTCCAGGGTTCCCTCCTCGACCAGGTCGACGAGATCGGCCTCCGACCGTTGTCTCGCGCGGTCCAACGCACCGAGCTCAGCGACGGGGCGTGGCTCGACGTCCGACCGGGGTGGGTGACCGGCTCCGACGAGCTCTTCACCCGCCTGGCCCTGGGCGGGTCGGCCGGGGTCGAGTGGCGCGGCGAACGGAGAGTGATGTGGGACAACGAGGTCAACACCCCCCGCTTACTGCGGTTCTACGGCGAGGACGAGCAGCTGCCCGATCCGGTCCTGACGCGGGCCCGTGAGGAGTTGAGCCGGCACTACCTGCCGGAGCTCGGCGAGCCGTTCCGCACCGCGGGGATGTGCCTCTACCGCGACGGCCGTGACAGCGTGGCCTGGCACGGCGACCGCTTCGGGCGCGGCAACACCCAGGACACGATGGTCGCGATCGTGTCGATCGGGGCACCCCGAGCGCTGCTGCTGCGCCCCAACGGCGGTGGTGCGGGCCGGACCATCCGCCGCGTGATCGGCCACGGCGACCTGCTCGTCATGGGCGGGTCATGCCAGCGCACCTGGGAGCACGCCGTGCCCAAGACCGCCAAGCCCGTTGGTCCGCGGATCAGCATCCAGTTCCGGCCCCGCGGCGTGCGCTAGCGCACTGTCGACGATCGCTGCGCGACCGCCCGCGCAGGTGCGCGATCGCCCTCGGGCGGGCGGTCACCCGCGGAGGAGCGACCGCACCTCGGCGGCGGAGTCGGCCCGCAGGGCGCGCTCGGCCAGGTCCTGCAGGTCGGCGAGACTGGCCTGCCGCACCGCGTCCTTGACCCGTGGCACGGAGGCGGCCGTCGCGCTGAGCTCGGTCACGCCCAGTCCGACCAGGAGCAGGGCCAGGTCGGGGTCGCTGGCCGCGTCCCCGCACAGGCAGACGTCGACACCTTCCGCCACGCCGGTCACGGTGTCCCGGATCAGGCGGAGCACGGCGGGGTCGGCCGCATCGGCCAGGTCCCCCAGGGCGGGGTTCCCGCGCTCGGCCGCCAGGGTGTACTGCACCAGGTCGTTGCTGCCGATGCTCACGAAGTCCAGCAGGGTCGAGAGCGCCTCAGGGCGCAGGGCCGCCGCCGGGACCTCGATCATGATGCCGACCTCGAGCCCGTCAGGGCGACCGTCGGGCAGCCGACCGGCGGCCTCGTCCAGCCGTGCCAGGGCCCAGTCGACCTCCTCGACCGTGGTGACCATCGGGAACATCACCCGCACGCGCTGCTCCCGGGCGAGCCGGCAGACCGCCTCCAACTGGTCGACGAGCGGCCGCGGGTCCTCGCGGAAGGCCCGCAGCCCCCGGACCCCCAGGAACGGGTTGGCCTCGGCTGCCTGCGGGTGGAACGGCAACGGCTTGTCGCCGCCAACGTCCCAGGTGCGGATGGTGATGGTGCCACCGGCCAGCAGCTCGGCGATGCGCTCGAAGTCGGCCACCTGCTCGGCGACCGTCGGGGCCGTGGCCCGGTCTCCGAAGAGCGCCTCGGTGCGGACCAGCCCCGACCCGTCCGCGCCGGCGGCGGCGGCCAGACCGGCCTCGGCCACGCTGGCGATGTTGGCCTTCACGAGGACGTGGTGCCCGTCGCGGGTGACCGCGGGCTCGCCAGCTGCGGCCATCATCCGGTCGCGTGCCTCGGCCCGCTCCTCCAGGAGGGCCTCGAACTCCCCCAGCTCCTCCGCCCCCGGGTCGACGACGAGCCGACCCGACCGCACGTCGAAGGCGACCAGCGTGCCCTCGCGGACGTCCCGCGCGGTGGAGGCACCGGTGAGCACCGGCAGGCCGCGGGCCCGGGCGAGCAGCACGCCGTGCCCGGTGGCCGCGCCGCCCAGGGTGATGACACCGAGGGTCTCGGTAGGGTCGAGGAGCACGGCCGCGGCCGGGTCGAGCTCCTGCACGACCAGCACACCCTGCCCGTGCGCCTCGGCCTGTCCGGACTCGCGCGACCCCGTCGGCTCCGGGCCGGTGAGGGCGCGAAGCAGCCGGTCGCCCACGCTGGTGACGTCAGCACCACGCTCCCGCTGGTAGGCGTCGGTGAGACTCTCGAACCGGGCCCGCAGCTCGGCCGCCCGCTCGCCGACCGCCTGTGGCGCGCTCAGACCCGCCCGTATGCCGTCCCGCACCGGATCCTGAAAGTCCGGGTCCTCGAGGATGGCCAGGTGCGCGTCGAAGACCCCGGCCTCACCGGCGCCCACGCGCGCGGTTGTCTGGTCCACCAGGTCGGTCAGCTCGGTTCGCGACCGGGCCACCGCCACGTCCAGGGCGTGCAGCTCGGCGTCAACGTCGCCGATCCGGTAGTCGTCGAGGCGGGCTGCGACATCACCGAGCACCACCGGACCGATGGCGGCCTCCAGGCCGAACGTGGGTCCGGTGGTCGGGGCTACGCTGGCGCCGGCTCTGGCCGCGGGTGAGGACCCGGCCGCGGGCGCCGGAGCCGCCGCCGGTTCGAGGTCCCCGAAGCCGGTCTCGGCCAGCGCGGCCAGCTCCTCCAGCAGGTCGACCGCGGTCTCCCCCGAGGCGCTGACCTCGATGGTGTGACCCTGCCTGGCGTCGAGCGTGGCAATGCCGGTCAGGCTCCGCCCGTCCACCGGCCCGCTCCCGGTGTCCAGGTTGCGCACCCGGACCTCCACCCCCGGATGCGCCCCGACCGCCCGCACGAACCGTGCGGCCGGGCGGGCATGGAGT
Source organism: Actinomycetales bacterium (assembly GCA_012515595.1). GTDB lineage: Bacteria > Actinomycetota > Actinomycetes > Actinomycetales > Dermatophilaceae > Ornithinicoccus. Next base: position 4,845 of record JAAYYA010000301.1, on the reverse strand, counting down.
CCGTGCGCCGCGGTCACCGCCATCTCCCGCACATTTTCATAGTGGCTTTGTTGGTCCTCCCCGGCTTTTTGCAGGGGTTTTGCATCTGCCTCGCGGTGGCTGTCTGGTCCGACGTCCCCCGTCCCGAGGTGCTGCGACTTGGCGACCAGCCCCTGCTCGGCCTCGGCCGCGGCAGCCTCGAGGTCCGCGCCCGCTCCGGCCGCGACCGCCGCGCCCACCAGCCCCTCCACCAACGGGGCGCTGGACAGCCGCACCCGACCAGCGAGTTCGGGGTCGAGGAACTCCAAAGCCATCTCCGCGGAGAGGACGGCGCTGCCCAGGTCGAGCAGCACGAGCACCCCGTCGCCGCTGTCGGCCGCGGTGATCGCCTCGGAGACGGCTGCCGCGTCGGTCCCGAAGGTCGTCTCGTCCAGCCCCGCCGCCACCTTGATGGAGGGACGGTGATCGGGGTCCGTCATCTCCGAGGCGAGCGCAACGGCCGCGTCCGCCAGGGCGCGGCTATGGCTGACCACGACAATGCCGATCATGACCCGGACCTCCTGAGGTGGGACGGCGTGTGCGACACCAACGACGAGACCTCCGCCGCTGGAAGGACGAGACCACGGCGGACCGTGGGGACGTGCGACCACGTCGAGACGGCGTGGGTCACGACAAAACCACTACGAAAATGCGTGTGGGACCGACAAAACACTACGAAAATTGTTTAGGTGAGGGTGCGGGCGGCGGACTCCAGGAGCAGGGTGGAGCTGGTCGCGCCGGGGTCGATGTGCCCGCGGCTGCGTTCGCCCAGATAGCTCGCGCGGCCCTTGCGGGCCACCAGGTCCTCCGTCCCGTCACGTCCCGCGGCCGCGGCCTCGGCGGCGGCCGCCAGCGCAGACGCAAGGTCGCTTCCGGAACCGACGGCGGCGTCATAGGCCTCCAGGGCGGGGGCCCACGCGTCATACATCGTCTTGTCGCCCAGCTCGGCCTTGCCGCGGGCCAGGATGCCCTCGACGCCGGCCCGCAGGCCGGCCCCTACCTCCTCGACGCCGGCGTCCTCCACGCCGGCGAACGCCCCGGCCATGCGCAGGAAGAAAGTGCCGTAGAGGGGGCCGCTGGCCCCGCCGACGTTGCTCACCAGGCTCATGCCGACCTTCTTGAGGTAGGCGTCGGTGCCCGGGAACTCCTCGGCCGTCGCCAACTCGGCCGCCTTGGTCATCCCGCGCTTCATGTTGCTGCCGTGGTCGGCGTCACCGATGGCGCGGTCGAGGTCCGTCAGGTAGTCGGCCTGCTCACTGACCGTGGCGGCGTAGTCGGCGATCCAGGCGGTGAACGACTGCAGGTTCGCCACACTCACACCCCCCAGCGCAGACCGGGGGTGTTCACCGGGGCGTCCCACAGCCCCACGAGGTCGTCGTCGGCCTTGAGGATCGTCACCGAGCAGCCGGCCATCTCCAGGCTGGTGATGTAGTTGCCGACCAGACAGCGGGCCACGGCGACGCCCGACTTCTCCAGGACCTGCGCCACCTCGTGGTACATCAGGTAGAGCTCGATGAGCGGCGTGCCGCCCATGCCGTTCATCATGACGATCGCGCCGGAGTCGCCGGTGAAGTCCAGGTCGCCCAGGATCGGCTCGACGAGCATCGCGGCGACCTCCTTCGCCGGTGCCAGCGGGAGCCGCTGCCGTCCGGGCTCGCCGTGGATGCCGATCCCGACCTCCATCTCGTCCTCGGCCAGGTCGAACGTGGGCTTGCCCGCGGCGGGCACGGTGCAGGAGGTGAGCGCCATGCCCATCGACCGGCCGTTGCCGTTGACCTTCGCGGCCAGCTCGGCGCACTCGGCCAGCGAGCGGCCCTCCTCGGCCGCCGCACCGACGATCTTCTCCAGGAGGACGGTCGTGCCGACCCCGCGGCGGCCCGCGGTGTAGAGGGAGTCCTGGACGGCGACGTCGTCATCGACCACCACTGACTGCACCTCGGTGCCGGCCTCGGCCGCCGCCATCTCGGCGGCCATCTCGAAGTTCATCACGTCGCCGGTGTAGTTCTTGACGATGTGGAGCACGCCGGCCCCGCCGTCGACCTCCTTGGTCGCGGCCATCATCTGGTCGGGCACGGGCGAGGTGAAGACCTCACCGGCGCAGGCCGCGTCGAGCATGCCCAGACCGACGAGCCCACCGTGCATCGGCTCGTGGCCGGAGCCACCGCCGGAGATCAGACCCACCTTCCCCTGCCGGATCGGCTCCTTGCGGTAGACGACCTTGTTCTCCAGGTCGACCCGGAGCCGGTCGGGGTGGGCGGCGGCCATTCCACGAAGCGCCTCGACGACGACGTCGGCGGGGTCGTTGATGAGTTTCTTCATGGGCACAGCCAACCACCTCACGGGCCAGCCCACCAGAGGAAACGCGCAACCGATCAGGTTGCCGCGACGCCCCTCGACGGCCGGTCGCCGGGCTGGTTCACTGGAGGCGTGGCAGCGCCTGGTCCAGCGCCGGGGTGCGTCGTGCTCCGAGGGGACGACGCGCGGGGCCTGCTCGCCTCGGGCCTGTCCCACGAGCTGACCCGGGCCGCCCTGCCCGAGGACGTGGGACGGGGCGGCCGGGCGCTCCTGCTGGCCCGCCTCTCCCCGGCGGCCCCGGTCGGCCTGCCCGTCCTCGAGGCGCTCGTCGAGGTGCTGCTGGAGAAGGGCTGCGACGACGTGAGCATCGGTGCGGCGCTCTCGCTGGCCGACCGCGACCGGGGCCACGTGAGCGTCGCCCAGCTGGCGCGGGCCAGCGGGCTCACCGGCCGGACCCCACGGGGTGCTCCCTACGGGATCGTGGACCTGCGGGAGCAGACGGTCCCGGCCCCGGTGCCGGCGACCAGTGTGCTGCATGGGCGCCGGGCGTCGGCGCGTTGGGTCGACGCGGACCTGCGGGTCGTGGTGGCCCGCGCCGCGACCGATCTCGTGGAGGGGTTCTGCGGGGTCCTCGCACCGCTGGGCGGGGCCGCCGCCGAGGTGCCGGGGGCCGCGCCGGGGGACGTCGCGGCCGATGTCCTGACCTTCCTGCCGCCCCACCTGGGGGTCATCGACGCGCTGTTCCTGAGCGACGGGCCGGACGGCGTCCGGCTCCCCCGTGAGACGCCGACCGGGACCGTCATCCTCGGCGACCCGCTCCTCGCGGAGGTGACCCTGGCCCATCTGGTCGGCATCGACCGCTCGTCCTCCGGCCACGTCCGGGCGGTGCTGGCCCGGCGCGGCGAGCCCGGGGGCCGGGTCGACGGGGACCGCACGCCGTTCGACGGGGTGCAGGTCCCCCACCCGCTCGTCCGCGCCACCGCTGGGATGGCGGTCGCCCAGCCCACGATCGGCCGGGTCCTGCTGGCCGGCATCGGCGGCCCGGACCCGGGGACCGCCGGAGGCGACGCCCTCCTCAGCGCGGCCCGTGCCCTGCTCACCACGCTCGTCGAGGCCTCGACCGAGCCGGCCGGCCGCCTCGCCCTGACGCAGCTGCTCGGCGCCTGCGGGATCGCCTCGACCCAGCTCACCGGCTGGCGCACGATGCTGGACAAGGACCGCGTGCCCAGGGTCGAGGTGCCGCTGGGGTTTGATCCGCAGGACCACCCCGTCGAGCAGTATGACGAGCTGCCGGGTCAGCTGGAGCCCGTCCTGCGGCCGTTGCGAGACCTGCCGATGGGCCCGGGCGGCTTCCGCTGGTGCCAGGTGGACGGGGCGACCGTCTTCGAGACCTCGCGCACCGTGCGCGCCGACTTCGCCGCGTTCGTCGCCCGGGTGGACGTCGCGGAGGGCATCAGCCTGATGGCGGACTACCTCGGCGGTCGGCGGGTCCCCGTGGGCAACGCCCCGGGGCCGCAGGGGGCCCGACAGGCGGAGCGCAACCTGTACCTGCCCCAGCCCAACTACCTCGCGCTGTGGGCGGGGCGGCCGATCGACGTCTGCAAGATCGAGCTGGTCCAGCGCGGCCCCACGGAGCACCGGCTGTGGTGGCGCACGGTGAGCAGCCCCAACGGCTCGGCGACCCACGACGACGGCGTCCTCACCCTGACCGACGCCGGGCCGGGACTCACCCGGATGTCCGTCTCGGGGCGGCAGCAGTTCACCCTCCCACCGGTGTGGGAGGTGCTGGACCTGACCGCGGTGCCGGAGGTGCGGGACCCGCTGCTGGAGGAGGCCTACCGGGCGTTCTTCACCGCGACCTTCGACAACCTCGAGGCCCGGTTCGAGGGGCGCGAGTTCCGGATCGGGCGCCCCGCCCCGGCCGCCGACGACCCGCTACCCACGGCGGGAGTCCAGCAGCTCCTCGAGCTCGTCCGGTCGTGGGCGACGCAGCAGCCCACGCACGACCGGCAGGGCCGCGAGCGCCCACAGGTCGACGCCGACGGCTTCACCCATGTGGCGGGCCCGGGCTGAGACATGAGGATCACCGTCACCGGCGCGACCGGCATGGTGGGCGGCCACGTGGTGCGGGCGGGCCTCGCGGCGGGGCACGACGTCATCGCCGTGCGTCGCACGACCCGCGGCCCCACCGGGCCGGGCCTCGCCACCGCCCGCTGGGTCACCGGCCGCCTCGACGACCGCGCCTCGCTGCGCCGCGCGATGGAGGGCTCCGAGGCCGTGGTCCACTGCGCCGCCGTCTACGCCTACGGCCCGGCCAGGGCGGCGGAGGTGGACGAGGTCAACACCCGCGGCACCCGGAGCGTCGTGGAGGCGGCAGCAGCGGCCGGCGTGCGCCGCGTGGTGGTGACCAGCTCGTCGGTGACCCGCGGGTCGAGTCCCGGCCCCCTGTCCCGGACCGAGTCCGACGAGCTGGGCGCGGAGCCGGCGCCGGCCTACTACCTGAGCAAGGTCGGTCAGGAGCGGGCGGCGCTG
>JAAYYA010000300.1 GCA_012515595.1 Actinomycetales bacterium | reverse complement strand
GTCCAGAGAGTCCAGGTGCGCCAGGAGGGTGTCGATCATCGGGTTGCCCACGAAGTGGATCGCCTCGGCGGCGACCCCCTCGCGGCCCAGGTGGGCGACCGCGTCGACGCTGGTGACCAGCAGCAGGTCGCAGATCCGGTCGGTCAGCACCCGGTTGATCTCCTCGGGCATCGTCCGGTCGAAGGAACGCAGCCCCGCCTCCACGTGAGCCACCGGAACGCCCAGCTTCACCGCCACCAGCGCCGCCGCCACCGTGGAGTTCACGTCGCCGTAGACCACGACCAGATCGGGTCGACGCTGGCTGAACAGCTCCTCCAGCCCCACCATGATCGCCGCCGTCTGCGCGCCGTGCGCCCCCGAGCCCACCCCCAGGTTCACATCCGGCTCCGGCAGCCCCAGCTGCCGGAAGAAGACCTCGCTCAGCGTCTCGTCGTAGTGCTGCCCGGTGTGCACCAGCAGCTGCGTCACCGGGAACCCGCGCAGCGCCGCGATCACCGGCGCGGCCTTGGGGAAGTTGGGGCGGGCACCGGTGACGTGCACCACCAGAGGCTGAGAACCGGACACGCGAATCCTTCCTGGGTCCAGGGACGTGGTCATGCTGTCACACGCGGGGCCGTCCGGGGGGTCGGCCCGGCTCCTGGCGGCGCCCGCGCTCAGGAAGGCACCGGTCACGAATCCACAACGGTTCGGCAAATCGTTTGCACGATGGCCCATCGCGTGGAAAGGTCGCGGTGACTTGGGGTCAGGTCGCGCACGAGGGAGAAGGTCGCTGGATGGGTGTGTTCGCGCTGGTCCTCAAGCGCGCCCGCGCAGGCCTCGGCCTGCTGCTGACCATCCTCGTGCTCGCCGCGGGCACCACCGCCATCATCGCCGGCACCCTCGGCTACTCCGAGGCGGCGGCCACCACCGCTGCGCGGCACGCCCTCTCCGACGCGGCGCCCAGCGAGGCCGGCATCCGGGTGCAGACCCGGCTGGCCGACGACCCGGCCGCGCAGACGACGACCGCCGAGGCGGTCATCCGGGAGGCGTTCGCGCCGACCGACGTCCTGGTCCAGCGCACGATCGTCTCCGAGCCGCGCAGCGTCACCGACCGGTCCGGCCGGCTGGTCGTGCTGTCGGGGGCCGCCCTGACCACCGGGGACCCGGCGTTCGCCGACCGGGTCGAGGTGACGGAGGGCGGCTGGCCCGCCGCCGGGGAGGGCGGCACCGTCCAGGGAGCGCTGCACGCGAGCACGGCCGCCTCGTGGGAGGTCGGTGTCGGGGACGTCCTGGACGTCAGCGGCACCCCGGTGGAGGTCACCGCCCTGTGGCGCCCGGTCGACGCGCAGGAGGCGTTCTGGTTCGGTGACCGGCTGGCCGAGACCGGCGTCGACGACGGCAGCGTCGGGCCGCTGGTCGTGCCGGAGGACGTCGTGGGTTCTTTCGGCTCGACCCCCTTCGTGCGGTTCACCGTGCAGCCCGACCCCGACGAGATCCTGCCCGGCGACATGCCGCGCCTGGCCGCGGTCGCGGAGACCCTCGAACGGGAGCTGCGCACGCCCGAGGTCGAGGTCCGCGGCCTCACGGTCGAGGGCGACCTCGCCCCCACCGCCGCCGCGGCCGCGCGCAACCTGGCCACCGCTCGTGCGCTGAACCTGGTGCCCGTCACCCTGCTCCTCCTGGTCAGCCTCATCGCCATCGTCCAGATCGCCCGGCTGCAGGCGGAGGCCCGGTCGGGCGAGGTCGAGCTGCTCATCGCCCGCGGCGCCTCACGCCGTCAGGTGCTGGCCTGGTCACTGGTCGAGTCCGTCACGGTCGCGGTCGTCGCGGCCACCCTCGGCATCGCGGCCGCCCTGGCGGTGATGCGGTTCGTGCCGGCGGGCGACCTGCAGACCGGGATCGTCGTGCGCACCGGCATCCTCGCCGGGGTCGCGGCCATCCTGGCCCTGGTCGTCGTCAACGTCCTGCAGGTCCGCACCCTGGCCGCACGGACCGCCACCGACCGCTCCGGCCGCACCCGGACCGTGGCCGCGCTCGGCACCCTCGTCCTCACCCTCGGCGCGGCAGCCCTGTCCTGGTGGCAGCTGCGGCAGTACGGCTCGCCCCTGGTCACCAACGCCGACGGCACCCTGCGCACCGACTTGGTCGCCGGTGCCGCCCCCGCCCTGCTGCTGGCGGCCGCGGCGCTGCTGGCCACCACGGTCCTCGGGCCGGTCGGCCGCTTCGTGGAGACCCTCAGCCGCCGGTCCCGCGGCCTGCTCACCCACCTGGTCTCCGCGCAGGTCTCCCGCCGCATCGTCGTGTATGCCGTGCCGGTCGTCCTCACCGTCCTCGCCGTGGGTGCCACGACCGTCTCCGGGCTGTATGCCGGGACCTCCGCCCAGCTGCGCGACAGCATCTCGGCGCTGGGCCGGGGCGCCGACATCCGCGCGGTCGTCGCCTCCGCCCCCATCTCCCGGGAGGCGCTGTCGACCGTGCCGAGCCTGGCGGAGGTCGAGGGCGTCGACAGCCAGGTGCCGGTGTGGCTCTCCGAGGGCCGCCTGGGCAGCAGCATCGTCACCTACACGACGCTGCCCGTGGACGAGCTCGGCGGAGCGGTCAGCGTCCCCGAGGGTGTGCTCGACGTGCCGGAGGTGACCGAGGCCCTGCGCGGCCCGCTGCGGCCCCAGGCGCCGGTCGCTCTGCCGGCGACGGCCACGGCCCTGGACCTGACGCTCGACCTGACCGTGGAGCTCGACCGCGAGTGGACACAGATCGCCGTCGACGACCAGTGGGACTTCGCACTCGAGGTCGTCAACGAGACGGAGGGCGGCGAGGACAGCCCACTGACCCCGGACGAGGTAGCCGCCAGCTGGGTGGAGGACCTGATCGCCTCGCTCACCGGCGAGCAGGAGCTGTCGCTGACCCTGTGGTTCTGGGACGAGGAGAGCGCCAGCCTGCTGCGCGTCGAGGCCCCGGCCATGAGCACCACCTTCGACGCGACCGTGAGCGATCCGCTGACCACGCGGGAGGTGAGTGTCTCCCCCACCACGATGACCGACACCGTGCGGGTCCCCGTCGACGCAGGGCCTGGGCGCAGCCTGGTCGGGATCGACCTGGGGCTGCCGCAGGGACCGATCTACGACGTCGACCTCGCCATCAGCGGGCTGACCACCTCCGGGGACGGCGACCCGGGCACCGACCTGATGGGCGACCCTGCCCTTGGGGAATGGACGACCCCGATCCCCCGCGAGTGGTCCGGGGACGAGGACTCACCCCCTCCGAGCACCGGCGAGCTGAGCGGTGGCGAGGACGGGCTGCGGCTGGTCGGCACGACGGGCGGGGAGGGCGCCGAGCAGGCTCTCGTGCCGCTGCGCGACCCGGGCCTGGTCGACGCGACCGACCGGACTGACACTGGCGCGGGTGTCACGGATGCCGGGGCCACCGACGACGGCGGGACCGGGGACGCCACGGCGGCACCGACGGCCGAGCCCGGGACCGACGACGGAACCGTCACGGCGGACCCGTCCGCGCTGCCCGTCGCCATCACCGCCTCCCTCGCCGAGACCGGCAACTTCACGGTCGGGGCGCCCCTGTCGGTGCAGGTGTTCGGCCGCACCATCCCGGCGCGGGTCGCCACGATCGTCACCGCGGTGCCCGGCTCGACGTCGCCGCACAGCGTGCTCATGGACAGCACGGCGGTCAGCGACACCCTGGCACGGTCGGGCGACACCCTGCCACGGCCCACCCAATTGTGGGCCTCGAGCAGCGACCCCGACACGGCCCTCGCGGGCGTCCAGGAGCTGCCCGACGTGGCAGCGGCCACCGGGCCGGACGCCGTGTCGGTCACCGACGCCGCCAGCGCGGTCCGTCTCGTCTTCTGGGTCGCCTCCGCCGGCGCGGTGCTGCTGGCCCTCACCGGCATCGGCGCGGTCGCCGCCAACCTGCTGCGCGTCCGCCGCCCCGAGGTCCTCGTGCTCCGCGCGCTGGGCATGACGCCCGGCGGTCAGGCCCGCGCCCGCACCGCCGAGCTGTTCGCCGTCGTGCTGGCCTCGGTCGGGCTCGGCCTGCTGGCCGGGTGGCTGGTCGGCTGGCTGGTGGTGCCCGAGCTGTCCCGCAGCACGACCCTGGCCGGTCAGGCGCAGCTCCCGGCGCGCCTGGCCCTGGAGGTCCCGCTCTGGCTCCTGCTCCTGGGTGTCCTGCTGGTCATCCTCGGGCTGCTGCTCACCGTGCTCTACGCGACGGTGCGCAACCAGGCAGTGGACCGGGAGTACCGGGAGGAGATCCGATGAGTCGCCACGGTCGGGTTCGCGTCCCGGGACGGGGCCGGGTGCTCGTGCGCCAGTTCCTCGCCGACCCCTGGCCGTCCCTGCTGCTCGGGCTCCTCGTCGCGCTCGTCGCCTGCGCCGCGACCCTGTGGCCGCGCTACATCCTGGACATGAACAGCCGGCAGGTGCCCTACCAGGTCGGTGCCCTCTCAGCGCAGCAGCGAGACCTGTCGACGACGTGGAACTCGACGATCACGCCGCAGCCCGACCGCGAGTACACCTCGGCCGAGGACACCTGGGGGCCGGTCCGGGAGGGCCTCGAGGCGGTCCGCCAGGCCCAGCCCGAGCCGTTGCGCTCGCTCATCCAGCCGGGCGACTTCTACATCAACCTGGGGCAGAACGACATCGGCGTCCGGCCGCCCGAGGGCACCGACTACTCCATGGTCTACTTCCAGCAGCGGGTCGACCCCCAGCTGGAGGAGCACGTCGACCTGGTGTCCGGGGAGTGGCCGGAGGTGGTCCTCAACGCCAGCCCCCAGCTGCCCGCCGAGGAGATCGCGCCCGGCACCGCCAGCGGCCCGGTCCAGGTGCTGCTCCTCGAGGAGGCCGCGAACCGCCTCAACCTGGAGGCCGGCGACGAGTTCAACGACCTCCTGGTCACCGGCACGTTCGTGCCCAAGGACCCGGAGGCGCCCCGCTGGGCGCACATGACCAACTCGATCACGGTCGGTGAGATCTTCTCCGGTGACGCCGGCCTGATGGCGTTCGTCACGGCATACCTCCCCCCGGCCAACCCGGGGTCGACCGGCCCGATCACGAACAACTCGATGCGACTGTTCTACCCCCTCGAGGGTCAGTCGCTGCGCGGTGACGAGGTGGACGAGCTCACCGCCCAGCTCATCGCCATGACCTCCACGCAGCAGGACGTCCGGCTGCCCGACGACCCGGAGGGCTTCGACACCCAGTTCAACAGCCCGACCTTCAACAGCCACGACCCGCCCGTGCAGGTGACCTTCGGCACCGAGGTGCTGAGCACCTTCGAGGCGCTGTCCCAGCAGCAGCGGGCCACCGCCTCCATCCTGGCGGTCGTCGCGGCGGGACCGATCGGTGTCGCCCTGGCGGTCTTCGCCCTGGCCTCGCGGCTGATCGTCTCGCGCCGCCAGCAGGCGCTGGCCCTGGCCACCGCGCGCGGCGGCTCCTCCGCCCAGGTCCGCGGCGTCATGCTGCTCGAGGGGCTGGTCGTCGGGGTGCCCGCGGCGGTCGTCGGCCACCTGGCCGCCGACCTGGTCCAGCCGGTGTCCAGCGGGTGGAGCGAGTGGGTGCCGGTCGCCCTGATCGGTCTGGCGCCCGCCGTGCTGCTCGCCTGGACCGCCAGCACCGCGACCCGGACCACCCGCCGCGACCTGAGCAGCCGCGGCGCGAGCCGGCTCCGGGTGCTGGTCGAGGTGGTCGCGCTCGGGCTGGCCGGGCTGGCCGTGTGGCGGCTGTTCGACCGGGGGCTCACCGGCATCGCCCCGGAGACCACCGCCCCGGCGACCGGTGCGCCGGGGGCGCCCACCGTCGCGACGCCCGTCCAGGTCGACACTGGCGTCGATCTGCTCATGGCCGCCACCCCGGTGCTGCTGGCGCTGGCCGCGTGCGTCCTCACCCTGCGCTTCTACCCCCTCCCGGTGCGGGCGCTCATGGCGATCTTCCGCGGGCGCCCGGGCCTGACCAACTTCCTGGGCGCGGCACGGGCGGTGCGTGACCCGGCCGGTGGCGTGATCCCGGCCCTCGCCGTGATCCTCGGGGTGTCCGTGGCGGTGCTCTCCTCGGTCCTCGCCTCCACGATCAGCACCGGCACCGAGGCGGCCGTCTGGCAGACGGTCGGCGGGGACGCCCGGCTGTCCGGACCGACCTGGGACGACGAGGAGGTCGCCGACCTCCGCGAGATCGACGGGGTCGCCCAGGTCGCCGCGGTCCGGCCGGCGTCCAACACCGTGGAGCTGACCGGCGACGTCACGGCCCGCGGCCTCACCGTCTACCTCGTGGACAGCACCCTGCCTGAGGTCTGGGCGCAGACCCCGCTGCCGCCGCTGCCGGAGGCCCTCTTCGACGGGACCGGTGGGCCGACCTCGGTGCTGACCGGGGGTGGGCTCGCCGCCGACTCCGGCACCGGCTCCCTGGACCCCCTGGGCGACGTCCAGATCGTCGGCCATGTCGACGTCCTGCCGGGGGTGCGCACCCGCGGCGAGTTCCTGGTCGTCGACCGGACCGCGTGGGAGAACGCCGGCGGACGCGTGCCGGACGGGAACGTCGTCCTCGTCCGCGCCACCGACCCCGATCAGGACGAGGAGCTGGTCTCCGCCCTGAACTCCGCGGTCGTCAACGCCCTGGTCGAGACGCCGCCGCAGAAGCTCGCCGTGCAGCAGGACGCGCCGGTCACCGGCACCATGCTCTGGCTCTTCACCGCCGCCGTCGTGGCGACCACGCTGCTCACCGTGCTGGCCGTCCTGTTCGTGCAGCTGATGGGGGCGGCCTCACGGACCGCGCTGTTCTCCGTGCTGCGCACCCTCGGGCTCCGGCACCGACAAGCGCGTGGTCTGACCGCCTGGGAGCTGGGACCGCTCGTGGCCATCGCCTTCGTGGTCGGCGCCGCGCTGGGCGTCCTGGTGCCCTGGCTGCTGCTGCGGGCGATCAACCTGACCGGGCTCACCGGTGGCACGGGACAGCCCGACCTCGCGGTGGACTGGGGCGTGCTGGGACCGGTGGTCCTGGGGATCCTGGTCGCCGTGGCCGTCGCGATCGCGGTCTCGGCCGCGCTGTCCGGGCGCGCCGACCTGGTCACCCAGCTGCGCCGGGGCGAGGAGAGGTAGCGACGACATGACCATCCGGACGATCATGACCCGCATCGCGGTGAAGGAGTCACCATGACGACCACGGACACCCGCCCTGCCGCCACCCCCGGCGGCAGCGCCAGCCGGGACCACGGGGGGCCGGACATCCTCTGCGAGGACCTGGTCCGCATCTACTCCACCGAGGGCGTGGAGATCCAGGCGCTGCAGGGCCTCAACCTGCGGGTCGAGCCCGGCGACGTCGTGGCCCTCGTCGGTGCGTCCGGCTCCGGCAAGTCCACGCTGCTCAACATCCTCTCCGGGCTGGACAAGCCGACCGGCGGCCGCGCCACGGTCGCGGGGGTCAACCTGGGGTCGATGAGCCGCCAGCAGCGCGTGCACTACCAGCGGCACACCGTCGGGTTCGTCTGGCAGCAGACCTCCCGCAACCTGATGCCCTTCCTGACCGCCGCCGAGAACGTCGCGCTGCCGCTGCTCATCAGCAACGCCCGGGAGCGGCGCGAGCGGGTGGGCGAGCTGCTCGAGCTGCTGGGCGTCGCCGACGTCCGGGACCGGCGGCCGGCGGAGATGTCCGGTGGCCAGCAGCAGCGGGTCGCGATCGCGACCGCCGTGGCCAACAACCCGGCCGTCCTGCTGGCCGACGAGCCCACCGGCGAGCTGGACGACGCCATGTCCGCGGTCGTGCTGGACGCGATGCGCGAGGCCTCCGAGCGGCTCGGCGTGACGGTGCTGATCGTGACGCACGACCCGACGATCGCCGACCACGTGCGCCGCACGGTGCAGATCCGCGACGGCCGGACCTCCACCGAGGTGCTGCGCCACACCGAGGTCGACGAGCACGGCGTCGAGCACCTGGTCGCGCAGGAGTACACCGTCATCGACCGCGCCGGCCGGATGCAGCTGCCCAGCGGCTACGTCACCGAGCTGGGGCTGCGCGACCGGGTCCGCCTCGAGCTGGAGCCGGACCACGTCGGGGTCTGGCCGGACGCGGAGCGGAACAAGCCGGTCGAGCCGGAGCACCACGAGACACCGGCGGCCGGGACCCACGCCCAGGACGAGGTGTCCACCGAGACCCACGACCGAGGCGAGGGGCCCGCGGAGCCGGCCGATCGGCATACGGCCCCCGATGACGACCCCAACGCCGCCTTCCGGCGGCCGGAGGAGGAGCAGTGAGCGACTACCTGATCAGGGCCGAGCAGGTCTCGCGCACCTTCGGCAAGGGCGCCGCCGAGGTGCACGCCCTGGTCGACGTCGACGTCGAGGTGCACCCCGGGGAGCTGACCGTCGTGCGCGGCCCGTCCGGCTCCGGCAAGACGACGCTGCTCAACATCCTCGGCGGACTGGACCGGCCGACCTCAGGGCGGGTACTGCTCGGGGACGGGCGGGTGCTCTCGGAGCTGAAGGAGAACGACGTCCTGGCGGTGCGCCGGGAGATGGTCGGGCACATCTTCCAGAGCTTCGGCCTGGTGCCGGTGCTGTCGGCCGCCGAGAACGTCGAGGTCGCGCTGCGGCTGAAGAACACCCCGGTCGGGGAACGCGCCGAGCGGGTGGCCAAGGCGCTGGACCAGGTGTCGCTGGGCAAGCACGGGACGCAGCGGCCCTACGAGCTGTCGGGTGGTCAGCAGCAGCGGGTCGGCATCGCCCGGGCCCTGGTCGGCGACCCGCAGATCCTCATCGCGGACGAGCCGACCGGCCAGCTGGACTCCGACACCGCCGCGACGATCATGGACCTGCTCTCCGAACTGACCCACCAGCGGGGCATCGCCGCCGTCGTCTCCACGCACGACCCGATCCTCATGGAGCGGGCCGACCGGCTGGTCGAGCTGCACGACGGGCACGTGGTGAACGGTGCGCGGGCCGGGCTCCCGTAGGCTCGCGCCATGAGTCAGAAGGTTCTGGTCACCGGGGGCGCGGGGTTCATCGGCTCGCACACCGTCGTCGAGCTGGCCCCGACCCACGAGGTCGAGATCCTCGACAACTTCAGCAACGCGGTGCCCTCGGCGGTCGACCGGCTGCGCGAACTCACCGGGGCGGAACTGCCGGTGCACGAGGTGGACCTGCGCGACCACGAGGCCGTGCGGGGGGTGCTGCGGGACGGCGGGTTCGATGCGGTGATCCACTTCGCCGGCAAGAAGGCGGTGGGCGAGAGCGTCGAGCAGCCGCTGGACTACTACGACAACAACGTCGCCGGCACCGTCTCCCTGGTGCGGGCGATGCAGGAGTATGCCGTGCGCCGGCTCGTCTTCTCCTCCTCCGCCACCGTCTACGGCGCCGACGCCCCGGTGCCGATGACCGAGGACCTGCCGACGTCGGCGACCAACCCCTACGGCTGGACCAAGGTGATGATCGAGCAGATCCTGCGCGATGTCGCCGTGGCCGACCCGACGTGGCGGATCGCGCTGCTGCGCTACTTCAACCCGGTCGGGGCGCACGCCTCGGGGCGGATCGGCGAGGACCCCGCCGGCATCCCCAACAACCTGATGCCGTTCATCGCGCAGGTCGCGGTCGGGCGCCGGGAGCGGCTGCAGGTCTTCGGCGACGACTACGACACGGTCGACGGCACGGGGGTGCGGGACTACATCCACGTCGTCGACCTGGCGCTGGGGCACCTGGCGGCGCTCGAGGCGATCGGCCGGACCGACCGCCCCCTGTCGGCGTGGAACCTCGGCACCGGCCGCGGCACCAGCGTGCTGGAGCTGGTCGCCGCCTTCGAGCGGGCCTCCGGCCGGGACATCCCGTATGACGTGGTGTCCCGTCGCGCGGGCGACATCGCCGCGTCGTTCGCGGACCCCGCCCTGGCGGAGTCGGAGCTGGGCTGGCGGGCGGAGCGCTCGGTCGACGACATGTGCGCGGACACCTGGCGCTGGCAGCAGGACAACCCCGAGGGCTACCCCGCCTGACCGACCGGGTGCCAGATCGACCGAGCGCACGGTGTTGCGGCCAAGGACCCCACCGAGCGCGCCGTGTTGCGGCCCACCACCCCACCGAGCGCATGCCGCAGCGCCTCTGTCGCCGGAGCGCTGCGGAGGGCAGTTTTGGTCACGCAGGACCTGTCGCATGCGACGTCTTCCGCGCGACCAAGAATGCCTGTCATCGAGGAGTCCTCGCCGGCATGAGCCCGAATGTGACGTCTCCTACGCTGTGTAGGAGAAGTTGACGTCAGGGCGTATCCTGGGTGTATGTGGCCGTTCGCAGCGAGTCTTGGTGATCTGGAGCGCGCCGTCATGGATGTCCTGTGGGACAGTGACGGCGATCTGAGCGTGCGCGAGGTGCACGAACGGCTCGGCGAGCAGCGCGACCTGGCCTACACCACGGTGATGACCGTGCTCGACCGGCTCGCCAAGAAGAAGGTCGTGACGCGCAGCCGCGACGGCCGGGCCTGGCAGTACAGCCCCGTCGGGTCGCGTGAGGAGATGACCGCTGCCTCCATGCGCAACACGCTGGAGTCACTCGACTCCGGCGACCGCAAGGCCGCGATGCTGCACTTCATCGGCGGTGCGAGCAAGGAGGAGATCGCCGATCTGCAGGCGCTGCTGGAAGCGGCCTCACCCAAGTCCTCCGGATAAGCACGGGCAGCGCCGGTGTTCTCCGCCCTGCCCGTCCTCGCCCTCGCGGCGACCGCGATCTTCCTGACCGTGGCGATGCCGCGACTGCTCCCCGACGTCCACTGGCTGCGTCGCACTCCGGGCGCCGCGCTGGCGTTGTGGCAGGTGGCCGGGGCAGCGGGGGTGCTGGCCGCGCTGATGACCGCTCCGGCGGCGGCGATTGCGCTGATCACCGAGGGAGCGCGGGTCCCCACGATCTTCCCCGAGCCGGTGCGCGTCCCCCTCGCCGTCGTCGTCGCGAGCATCATGACCGGCGGCATGGCGCTCATGCTGCTCCGCTCGGCCCACCTGATCGGCAGTGACCTGCGCGCCAACCGGCGAGCCCAGCGCAACGTCGTCGACGTGGTCGCCAGCCGGGCCGAGGGACGGGTGCGGGTGGTCGACCACCCGGGCCGCTCGGCATACTGCCTGCCGGGCCTGCGCTCCCGGGTCGTGCTGACGAAGGGCACCGTAGACGCCCTCACCGAGGACCAGCTGGAGGCGGTGCTCGCGCACGAGCACGCCCACACCAACGCCCGGCACGACCTGATGCTGGAGTTCTTCACCGTCCTGCACCGCACCGTGCCGAAGCCGCTGCGCCGGGACGAGGCCCTGGCCGAGGTGCGCCTGCTCGTCGAGCTGCTGGCTGACCGCCGGGCGGCCCGACAGGTCGGGACCGAGCCGCTGGGCGGAGCGCTGGCCGCGATGGCCGGCACGACGCATCCGCACGCCGCGCTCGGCAGTTCCGGTGGTGCCAGCGAGCTGATCGTGCGGCTGCGGGCCCTGCCGTGGCACGTGCAGCGGCACCCCACGGCCGTCCCGGTGCTCGCCTCGACCGCTGTCATCGGGCTTGCACCCTGGGTGTTCCTCACCTGGGCGTTCTGGGCCTGAGCGCCGCGCGACGCGCTCGGTGGGGTTGAGAACCGCAACCCCACGCGCTCGGTGCCCTCTGGGAGCGCAACACGGTGCGCTCGGTCGCGGCTGGGGTGCTCGGTCGCGGCTGGGGTGCTCGGTGGGGTGGCCGAACTCACGTCGCCCGGACTTGAAAACGTCTACTACCGGTCGTAGTGTAACTACTTAATGTAGTAGTTGCCTGTCCGGTGCGCGACGGCTGCGCCCGGCACGTCATTGTGTGGGGAGCGCCCAATGGAAGCACTCGAGCTGGCCCGGTGGCAGTTCGGCATCACGACCGTCTACCACTACTTCTTCGTGCCGATCACGATCGGTCTGTCGTTGCTGGTGGCGATCCTGCAGACGGCATGGATGCGCACCCGCAACCCGGAGTGGCTGCGGCTGACCAAGTTCTTCGGCAAGCTCTTCACGATCAACTTCGCGCTGGGCCTGGTCACCGGCATCGTGCAGGAGTTCCAGTTCGGGATGAACTGGTCGGACTACTCCCGCTTCGTCGGCGACATCTTCGGGGCGCCGCTGGCGATCGAGGCGCTGCTGGCCTTCTTCCTGGAGTCGACCTTCCTCGGGCTGTGGATCTTCGGCTGGGGCCGGATCCCGGAGAAGCTGCACGCCGCGTGCATGTGGCTGATCCACATCGGCACGGTGCTCTCCGCCTACTTCATCCTGGCCGCCAACTCCTTCATGCAGCACCCCGTCGGCTACGTCAACAACCCCGAGACCGGCCGCGCCGAGCTCACCGACTTCTGGGCCGTGATGACCAACCCGGTGCAGCTGGTGACCTTCCCGCACGTGATCACCGCCGCGTGGATGACCGGTGGCGGCTTCATGCTGGCCATCGCGCTGTGGCACGTCTGGCGGCAGAAGACCCCCGCGGCCGACAAGCCGATGTACCGCAAGGCCGCCACGATCGGGGCCATCGCGGTCCTCGTCGGCGGCCTGGGCACCGCCATCTCGGGCGATCTGCAGGGCAAGGTCATGACCGAGGTGCAGCCGATGAAGATGGCCGCCGCCGAGGCGCTCTACGACTCGGTGCCCGAGGGCGTCGGCGCGCCGTTCTCGATCATCACGGTCGGCACCCTGGACGGCCAGCACGAGGTGTGGGCGATCACCGTGCCCAAGCTGCTGTCCTACCTGTCGACCGGCACGCTCGACGGTGCCGTCGAGGGCATCAACGACCTCCAGGCGGAGTACGAGATCACCTACGCCGGCAACGAGCTGACGGAGCAGGACGACTACCGCCCGATCATCCCGATCACCTACTGGACCTTCCGCCTCATGATGGGCTTCGGCTTCGCCGCCATGGGGATCGCGGCCCTCGCGCTGTTCTGGCTGTGGAAGGGCAAGCCGATGGAGCACCGCCTCTGGTACTGGGGCGCCGTCGCGGTCATGTTCCTGCCGCTGATCGCCAACTCCTGGGGCTGGATCTTCACCGAGATGGGCCGGCAGCCGTGGCTGGTCTTCGGGCTGATGGGCACCTCCAGCGGCGTCTCCCCCGGCACCACGGTCGCCGAGGTCGCCACCACGATGATCGGCTTCACCGTGCTGTATGGCGTGCTGGCCGTCATCGAGGTGGGTCTGATCATCCGGTACACCAGGGCCGGCGCCCCGCCGTACGACGGCGAGTCCCTGGACCCGCAGGACCGGTCCGACGACCAACCGTTCGTCTTCTCCTACTGAGCCACTCGGCATACTGACAAGGAAGCGGAGCAATGGAACTGACCACCATCTGGTTCATCCTCATCGCCGTGCTGTGGATCGGCTACTTCGTCCTGGAGGGGTTCGACTTCGGGGTCGGCGCGCTCTTCCCCGTCCTCGGGCGGGGCAAGGACGGGGAGACCCGCAAGCGCGTGATGCTCTCCACCATCGGCCCGGTCTGGGACGGCAACGAGGTGTGGCTGCTGACCGCCGGCGGAGCGACCTTCGCCGCGTTCCCGCACTGGTACGCCACCCTGTTCTCCGGGTTCTACCTGCCGCTGTTCATCATCCTGGTCGCGCTCATCGTGCGGGCGCTGGGCTTCGACTACCGCGGCAAGGTCGACAGCGACGTCTGGCGGAAGCGTTGGGACTGGTGCATCTTCCTCGGCTCGGTGGTCCCCGCGGTGCTGTGGGGCGTGGCCTTCACCAACATCGTGCGCGGCGTGCCGATCGACGCCGACATGGAGTACACCGGCGGCTTCTTCACCCTGCTCAACCCGGTCGCGCTGCTCGGCGGGCTGGTCACCCTCGGCCTCTTCGTCACGCACGGCGCGATGTTCCTGGCGCTGAAGACCGATGGTCAGATCCGGCACGACGCCCGCGCGCTCGCCGTCCGGGTGGGTGTCGTGAGCGCGGTGCTCGCCGTCATCTGGCTGGTGATCATCCACTGGAGCACGGGCACGGCGGTGTCGTGGGTGGTCGCCGCCCTGGCCGCGGTCGCGCTGCTGGCCGCGCTGGCGAAGGCCCGGCAGGGTTCGGAGGGCTGGGCGTTCACCGGCACCTTCGTGGCCATCGCCCTGGCCGTCGCCTCGCTGTTCATCGCGCTCTTCCCCGACGTGATGCCGAGCTCGACCGACCCGGCGTTCAGCCTGACCACGACCAACGCGGCCTCGACCGACTACACGCTGACGATCATGACGTGGGTGGCGGTGCTGTTCGTGCCGATCGTGCTGCTCTACACCTCCTTCACCTACTGGACCTTCCGCAAGCGGGTCAGCGGCCACCACATCCCGGCGGTCGACACCCCCGGGGACGACCACGAGGACGAGCAGGTGGTGACCCCGCAGCCATGAAGCCGTTCGACCCGGAGCTGCTGCGCCGGGTCCCCGCCGCACGCGCACCGGTGTCCGCCCTGTCGGTCGCCGGGGTGCTCGGCGGGGCGCTGGCCGTCGCCCAGGCCGTCTGCCTGGCGTGGCTGGCGAGCGCGGTGGTCACCGGGGCCGACCTGTCGGCTCCCCTGACCTGGACCGTTGCCCTCCTCGTGGGGCGCGGTGTGGTCTCCGGGGCGCAGGAGTGGCTGGCGGGCTGGGCCGGCCAGCAGGTGGCCTCCGGCGTCCGGCTCCAGCTGCTGCGTCGCTGGTCGGGGCTCCCCGAGGGCGCCCGGCCGGACCGGGACGAGGCCGTCACCCGCGCCACCGACGGGGTGGCCGGCATCGAGCCGTATGTCGCGCGCTACCTCCCCGCCCTCGTCACCGCCGCGGTGGTGCCGGTGCTGTCCCTGGTCACCCTGCTGGTGATCGACGTGTGGGCGGCACTGATCGTCGTGCTCACCCTGCCGCTGCTGCCGGTCTTCGCGGCCCTCATCGGCAAGCACACCGAGGACGAGACGCGGCGCCGGTGGGCGGCGATGAGCGACCTGGCCGGGCACTTCCTGGACGTGGTGCGGGGCCTGCCGACCCTGGTCGCCTACGGCCGGGCCGAGCGGCAGGTCGACGTGGTCGCCGAGGTCGGGCGGCGGCACCGGGTCGCCACGGTGCGCACGCTGCGCACGGCCTTCCTGACAACCGTGGCCCTGGAGCTGCTGGCCACCATCTCGGTCGCCCTGGTCGCCGTGTGCGTCGGGCTGCGGCTGGCCTACGGCGCGATGGACCTGCAGGTCGCGATGACCGCGATCCTCCTGGCGCCGGAGGCGTACTGGCCGATCCGGCGGGTGGGCGCGGAGTTCCACAACGCCGCCGACGGCGCCGAGGCCCTCGACCGCCTCCTCCCCGACCTCGTCCCCTCCCCCCCGACCGGGGCCGCCCCCTCCCCGACCGAGCGCACCGGGTGGCGGAAAATCACCCCACCGAGCGCACCGG
>JAAYYA010000299.1 GCA_012515595.1 Actinomycetales bacterium | reverse complement strand
GGTCGCAGTCCGGCGCGGCGGACGCAACTACCCTGGGTGACCGTGCAGGTCCTGTCCGAGCCCGAGTGGCGTGAGCGCGCCGAGGCCCACGCAGCGGCGGTCGACGCGTTGACCGCGGGGCGGCTCCGGCGGCGTGCCGACGGCCGCAAGCACCCGGTCGAGGACTTCCTGTTCGAGTACTACAACTTCCGCCCCGCCCAGCTGCGCCGCTGGCATCCCGGTGGCGGGGTGGCGCTGGAGGGTGCGGCCGAGCGGGCGGACTGGGCCTTCTACGAGTATGCCGACGGGCTGGCCCGCGTGGATGTCGCCGGCTTCGTCGAGCGGCGCGGGTCGGCGATCGACTTCGTGCGGGCTCTGCTGGGCGCGACGCTCTCCCGGCCCGGTCGGTTCGGCTGCTTCGGGCTGCACGAGTGGGCGATGGTCTACCGCGCCGACGAGGAGACGATCCGGCACGGCGGCTGGCCGCTGCGGCTTGGGCCGCGCGGCACCGACGAGGTCGTGGAGCAGGCGACGATCAGCTGCTCGCACTTCGACGCCTACCGCTTCTTCACGGCCGAGGCTCAACCCTTGAACCGGCTCGCTCCGTCACGCGAGGGGCAGGTGGCGATGGAGCAGCCGGGCTGTCTGCACGCAGGCATGGACGTCTACAAGTGGTGCTTCAAGCTGACGCCGCTCGTGCCCAGCGATCTGACGCTCGACGCCTTCCGGCTGGCGCTGGAGATCCGCGAGCTCGACATGCGCGCCGCACCCTACGACCTGTCCGAGCTGGGCTACGAGCCGGTGCGCATCGAGACGCCCGTGGGTCGCGCGGAGTACGCCGCGGCCCAGCGCGCCTTCAGCGAGCGCTCCAACGACCTGCGCCGCCGCCTCCTCAAGAGGATCGAGCTCTCGTCCCCCGCATTTTCGTAGTGGTTTTGCAGGTCCCCCACGCATTTTCGTAGTGGCTTTGTCGGTCCTCCGCGACAAGTTGCAGGACCTCGCCCGACGCTCCAAACGGAACTAGCCTGGGCACATGCTCAACCTCGACCAGATCGACCTCGAAGAGCTCGCTGACCTGATGGACCAGCGGGACGACTCCGGCTACCTCGACCCCAAGACGGGTGAGATCTATCCGGTCTACGACGGTGTGATCATCGGCCTGGACGAGGACGGCGACCCGATCGACGCGTGGGCCGCTGACACCGAGGGATTCATCGCGCTGGGCGGCGAGGGTGGCCGCGACGTCTACCGGGACATGGAGCACTTCGCGTCCTGGGTCGGCGACCGCAGGATCCGACAGCAGCTCACCGACGCGCTGGAGGGCCACAAGCCGATGCGGGCGTTCCGGTCGGTGGTGCACTCGACCCCGGAGATGCTGGGGCCGGTCTGGGAGCGGTTCCGCAACCTTCGCGGCCAGCTGCGGGCGCTCGACTTCCTGGGGACGCCGGACTCCTCGGGCGAGCGGTTGGTCGCCGAGGCGGAGGTCGAGGCGCGGAGAGCACACGTGGTCCAGGAGGCGGACACGATCCTCGAGGGTCTCGGCGGTTCGGCACCAGGGCGTCTCATCCTGCTCAACGGCCTGCCCGGCGTCGGCAAATCGGCACTCGCGCGGGCCTATGTCGCCACGCGACCGGGTGCCCTGAACCTCGACATCGACATCCTGCGCACGCTGCTCGGCGGCCCCTGGGAGGACACCGCGGAGGCCGGCCGGTCACTCGCGCTCACGCTGATCGAGTCGCACCTGGACAGCGGGCACGAGGTCGTCGTGCCCCAGCTCGTCGCCGACCGTGACCAGCTGAAGCGCTTCGAGGAGGCGGCGGGAGACGCCGAGTTCGTCGTCGTGCTCCTGGAGGGTGAGCCCCGTCGCGGCGACCAGCCCTGGCAGCAGCAGATCACGCCCCAGGAGATGGACGACTACCGCCGCAGGCTCGAGCACTTCGTCTCGAAGCGCGCCGGCGTGCAGACCCTGCAGGTCGTCGATGGCGACCCGACCGCAACTCTCGCCGACCTCGAACGGCTGCTGGGCACCGACTGACCGTCGACTGCCCAACGTGCCACGGTCATCGCCCACCTTTGCGACTGAGGTGGTCCTCGAACTCGCGACGGAGCTCAGTCACGACTTCCTCCTCCGGCCCGTCCTCATCGGGACCCATCGCCAGGAAGTCCCCGAGCGCCCTCCTCCGAGCCCGTGCTTCGGCCCGCTCGAAGAGGAGGTCGATCGCCTCACGGATCGCCGACACGTCATCAGCATCACACACGGTGAATGTCAGGACTAGGTTGCAGGGCGGCCCGGCTGTCGGTGCCCCTCGTCATACTGCCTCCATGACGTATGACGAGGGGCTGGCCGAGCGGATCCGTCACGTGCTCGCGGGCGAACCCGGGGTCAGCGAGAAGAAGATGTTCGGCGGGCTGTCGTTCCTGGTGGACGGCAACATGGCGGTCGCGGCCGGCAGTGACGGCGCCCTGATGTTCCGGCGCGACCCAGGCCGGGAGGACCCGGTCGGGGAGCACATCCGGCCGCAGGTCATGGGCGAGCGGGTGATGTCGGGCTGGCTGCACATCGACCAGGAGGGGGTGGAGACCGACGAGCAGTTGCGCGAGATCGTGGGGCGCGGCCTGGCCTACGCGCGCACGCTGCCGCCTAAGTGACGCCGGCCCCCGTGACCCGTCCGGGGGCTCGCGTCAGTAGGACGCCCGGCGCGTCTCGTCGGCGTCCGGCACCCACGCCGCGGCCAGCGCCTCGGACCCGCGCGCCAGCATGGCGACGTCGGCGCCGACGAG
>JAAYYA010000298.1 GCA_012515595.1 Actinomycetales bacterium | reverse complement strand
TAGCCTCGATCTTTCACGGGTCGGGGTCCTCGCCCTCTGACGGGTCCGTGGGCGCCGTCGTGAGGTGATTCTGGCATCGGGGTACGACAGGACTCCGGAGGTCGCTCCGGGGGCGTCGGGTTCCACGCCTGGGCTATTCACGGCGGGGCGGTGAGTTGCTCGGAGTGAGCGTGTTAGAGGGGTGAGGGTGCCCCTGACCTGGGATGATGTAGATGGCTAGATCAACATCGACACCCGGGAAGGGACACCCTCAAGGTGAAGCGTACAGCGGGCACGAGAAGGGCCGCGGCGGCGGCTGGCGAGGCTTGGTCGAGGGGTCTGCTGGTGAGGGCCGAGGGCACCGGGACGGTCGCGCACGCAGGGGTGGTGCTACCGCGGTTGCTGGCCGACCGGGTTGGGATGACCAGGATGTTCCGGGACGTGCTGGCCCGTCCCGGTTTCGTGCCGGGGCGGGACCGCGGCCGGGCGGTGAGCGACACGGTGGCGGCGCTGGCCTCGGGCGCCTCGTGCCTGACCGGGGTGGAGGCGTTGACCGCTCAGGTCGAGCTGTTCGGCCCGACCGGCGGGGCGTCGGACACCACGATCCTGCGGGTGCTCGGCGAGTACGCCGGACGTCTTGGCGAGGACGGGCTGCCGGTCCGGGCCCTTGCCCGGAGCATGGCCAGGGTGCGGGCCGCGGCGTGGGAGCAGGTCGTGGCCCGGCACGGGTGCCTGCCCGCGGTCCGGGTCGCGGGGGCGCCGCTGGCCTGGCCCCGTCCCCACGACCACGCCGACGATGGCGTGCCGGTGGTGATCCGGCTGGACGCCACGGTGATCCAGGCGGCCTCGGCCAAGGAGGGCGCCGAGGCCAACTACAAGGGGTACGGGTTCCACCCGTTGACCGCGTGGTGCTCCAACACCGGGGAGAGCCTGGCGGTGATGAACCGGGCCGGCTCGGCCGGGTCGTTCACCGCCGTCGACCACGTCAAGGTCCTGGACGCGGCGCTGGACCAGGTCCCCGCCGCCCACCGCCGCGACGTGCTGGTCACCGTCGACGGCGCCGGCGCCTCCCACGAGCTGATCGAGCACCTGCACGGGCTGGACACCGCCACCGTGCACGGCGCCCGGGGCCGGCGGGTGGAGTACTCCCTGGGGTGGCCGGTCGATGCCCGCACCCGCGGCGCGCTGGAGCAGGTCCGTGACCAGGACTGGCAGGTCGCGCTGAGCGCTGCCGGCAAGGCCGACACCGACGGCGGGCAGGTGGCCGAGCTGACCGGGCTGCTGCGGCACAGCGCAGGCGGGGACCAGCTGCAGGGCTGGCCCGCGGGGATGCGGGTGTGCGCCCGCCGCACTCCCCGGGCTCCCGGGGAGCAGGCCGAGCTCGGGCAGGACCCGAACTGGCGCTACGGCGCGTTCGTCACCAACACCACCGCCGGGCAGGTGCAGTACCTGGACGCCCGGCACCGCACCCAGGCGCACGTGGAGGACCGGATCAAGGAGCTCAAGGCGTGCGGCGCGACCCGGCTGCCGTCGACCTCCTACGCGCGCAACAGCGCGTGGCTGCAGCTGGCCGCGCACGCCGTGACGGTGCTGTCCTGGCTGCGGCTGCTCGCCCTGGACGACGACCTCGCCCTGGCCGAGCCCAAGACCCTACGGTTCCGGCTGCTGGCCGCCCCCGCCCGGTACGTGCGCCACGCCCGACAACGGGTGCTGAAGATCCCCACCGGGTGGGCCTGGGCCACCCACCTGGCCGACGCCTTCGACCGCCTCCGCGCCCTCCACCCGGCCTGACCCCCAGGCCCGACGTCCACCCACGACCCCAGCGCACCGACCAGTGGAACCCGGCGCCCACCCGAGCGGATCGGGCCACAACCATGCCCCGCCCTGAACCAGGGGCCCCGCAGCCGCGTCCCTCACCTCAACTGCTTCCCGACCCACCCAGGTGAATAGTCGAGGTT
>JAAYYA010000297.1 GCA_012515595.1 Actinomycetales bacterium | reverse complement strand
TCGGCCAGGCCAGGTTGATGTCGGCGCCGAGGTGCTTGGAGCCCATGACGTCATACGCCCCGCCGTAGGCCTTGCGGGTGATGACGGTGACGAGTGGCACGGTCGCCTCGGCATACGCGTAGAGCAGCTTGGCGCCGCGCCGGATGATGCCGCCGAACTCCTGGTCCGTGCCGGGCAGGAAGCCGGGGACGTCCACGAAGGTGAGGATCGGCACGTTGAAGGCGTCGCAGGTGCGCACGAACCGGGCCGCCTTCTCCGAGGCGTTGATGTCGAGCGTCCCGGCCAGCTGCATCGGCTGGTTGGCGACGATGCCGACCGAGCGTCCCTCGACCCGCCCGAAGCCGCAGACGATGTTGGGCGCGAAGAGCTCCTGGACCTCGAGGAACTCCCCGTCGTCCAGCACGCCGCTGATGGCCGTCTTGATGTCGTAGGGCATGTTGGCCGAGTCGGGGATCAGGGTGTCGAGAGCACGGTCCTCGTCGGTGACCTCCATGACCGGGTCCGCCTCGAAGGCCGGTGCCTCCTCGAGGTTGTTCTGCGGCAGGTGGGCCAGCAGCTCCTTGACGTAGTCGATCGCGTCCTGCTCGTCGCTGCCCATGTAGTGCGCGACGCCCGAGACGGTGTTGTGGGTGCGCGCGCCGCCCAGTTCCTCGAAGGTCACGTCCTCACCGGTGACCGTCTTGATGACGTCGGGTCCGGTGATGAACATGTGCGAGGACTGGTCCGCCATGACCACGAAGTCGGTGATCGCGGGGGAGTAGACGGCGCCGCCGGCGCACGGCCCGAGCACGAGGGAGATCTGCGGGATGACGCCGGAGGCGTGCACGTTGCGCTTGAAGATCTCGGCATAGAGCCCGAGCGCGACCACGCCCTCCTGGATGCGCGCGCCGCCGGAGTCGTTGATGCCGACGACCGGGCAACCGACCTTCATCGCCAGGTCCATCACCTTGACGATCTTCTCGCCGAAGACCTCGCCGAGGGAGCCGCCGAAGACCGTGAAGTCCTGGGCGAAGACCGCGACGGGGCGGCCGTCGACGGTGCCGTAGCCGGTCACCACGCCGTCGCCGTAGGGGCGGCTCTTCTCCTGCCCGAAGGCGGTCGAGCGGT
Organism: Actinomycetales bacterium; assembly: GCA_012515595.1. Classification (GTDB taxonomy): domain Bacteria; phylum Actinomycetota; class Actinomycetes; order Actinomycetales; family Dermatophilaceae; genus Ornithinicoccus. Next base: position 781 of record JAAYYA010000297.1, on the reverse strand, counting down.
GCCGGGCGAGGGCGTCGAGCTCGGTGAACGACCCCTCGTCCAGCAGCATGTCGATGCGCTCGCGGGCGGTCTTCTTGCCCTTGGCGTGCTGCTTCTCGACGGCGCGCGCCGAGCCGGCGTGCACGGCCTCGTCGACCCGCGCCCGGTAGTCGGCGAGCTTGCCGGCCGTCGTGTGGATGTCGGGTGCGGGGGCTTCCTGGGGGTCCGCGGTCATGGGGGACAACTTAGCGCTGCCCGCTCGGACCGCTGACGGCTCCCCAGTTGACCCGTCTTCCCGTGCAGCGACGCTTGAGGTTCGCCACGCGGTGCGCTCGGTGGGCTGGATTCTCGCCACTGGGTGCGCTCGGTGGGCTGGATTCTCGCCACGCGGCGCGCTCGGTGGGCTGGATTCTCGCCACTGGGTGCGCTCGGTGGGCTGGATTCTCGCCGCGCGGCGCGCCCGGTCGGTGTCAGCCCTATCCTGGCCCGGTGGAGCAGCCGACGTGGGAGACCCCCGAGTGGCACCCGACGATTGACTCGACCAACCTCGAGGCCGCCCGTGACCCGCGGCCGGGCCGGGTAGTCGTCGCGCACCACCAGAGCGGGGGGATGGGTCGTCGCGGCCGTTCCTGGACCGCGCCGCCGGACACGTCGGTCGCGATCAGCGTCGTCCTCAGTTCGCCCGGACCGGGACGTCTCGGGTGGGTCCCGCTGGTCGCCGGGCTCGCCGTCGCCGAGGCGCTGGAGCACAGCCGGTATGCCGTGCCGGCCGTCCTCAAGTGGCCGAACGACGTCCTGGTGC
>JAAYYA010000296.1 GCA_012515595.1 Actinomycetales bacterium | reverse complement strand
CGGGCGCACCATCAACCGAGGCGGGGACCTGCTCCCCGACCCGTGCACTGGTGCCCTTGTTCGTCATACTGATGATCTAAACACTGACCACTGACAGAGCATCTGACCTGCGGAAACACCATTTCGCGACGGTGCGCTCCGCCGGTGAGCCCACGTCGCAGTCCCGACCATCCAGACGAGACACAGCGGGGCGGCCCTCGACGACTCGTCCAGCCCGGCGTCAGGTGGCGCGGCTAGTGTCGGCCCATGACCGAGTCCGCCGGGCGCCGCTTCGCGTGGCAGGTGTTCGGACTGGTCGCGGTGCTGCTCGTGGGGGCGATGCTGGCGAGCCTGGCCGGCGTGCGCGTCTCCGGCACCGGCGGTGACGTCGTGGAGCAGACCGGCGGCGAGGTCGTCGTGGTGGGTGCGCCGGGCCTGTCCTGGTCCGACCTGAGCGAGACCGGCACCCCGACGCTCTGGTCGCTGGTCGGCGAGGGCGCGTCGGCCGGGCTCATCGTGCGGGGGGCGCACGAGCTCACCTGTCCCGCCGACGGCTGGCTCACCCTCGGAGCGGGGCAACGCGCCGCCGCGAACGACGACGGGGTGCAGGACTGCGCGGCGGTGCCCGCGGTCGTGACCTCTGAAGCGCACGGCTCCGGCCCGGTCGGTGACATGCCGGCGATCGTCCCGGAGTGGGACGGCTGGGTGGAGGCGGCCGACCGACGTCCGCTCGGCGCCGAGCTGGGCACCCTGGGCTCGGCCATCGAGGCCGACGGACGCTGCGTTCGGGCGGGCGGGCCGCTCGCGGCCCTCGGTGCGGCGGGGACCGAGGGAGAGGTGAGCCGGTATGCCGAAGGTGAGCTCACGGCATACGAACCAGGAGTCTGCGACGTCACCATGCTCGACGCGGGGGTGATCGCCGACCGGGCCGACGCGGGGACGCTCGACGCCGGGCTCGAGGTGCTCCTCGACCGGCTGCCGGACCGGGCCACGCTCGTCGTCGCCGGGCTGGCCGACCGGGACGAGCGGGCCGGCGCACGGGCGGTGGTGGTGTGGCGCGAGGGGATGGACTCCGGCGTCCTGCACTCCGCGACGACGAGACAGGGCGGCCTCGTCCAGACCACCGACCTGACCGCGACCGTCCTGAGGCTCGCCGGGGTGCCGGTGCCCGAGGCGGTGAGCGGCCTCCCGTTGAGCGTGCAGCCCGACGCCGGGACGGCAGCCGATCGGGTGGGCAGCCTGCAGGACCTGACCAGCGGGATCAACGGCGCGAAGGCGCTCGCCATCCCGGTGCTGGGCATCGGCGCCCTGGCGGCGCTGGCCGCACTGGGCGCACTCGTGCTCACCGGGCTGCGCACCGGGGTCCGGATGCTGGGGCTGGCGGCGATGTCCTTCCCGTCGGGGGCGTTCCTGGCCGGGTTCGTGCCGTGGTGGCGCGGGTCGCCGCAGTGGCTGACGCTGACGCTGGTGCTCCTCGCCCTGGTCGCCGCGCACGTGGGACTGGCGCTGGCCGGCCCGTGGCGGCGTCATCCGGTCGGCCCGCCGGCTGTGGTCGCCGCGCTGACCGTCGTGGTGCTCGGGGTGGACGTCATCCTGGGGGCGCGGCTGGCGCTGGTCTCGATCCTGGGGGCGCAGACGGTCACCGCCGGGCGGTTCTATGGGATGGGCAACGTGGGCTACGGGATCTTCGCGGTCTCCGGGCTGCTGCTCGCGGGTTTCCTCGCCGGGCTGCTGCGGTCGCGGCCGGGCACCCGTCGACTCGCGGCCGTGCTGGTCGTCGGTCTGCTGGGGCTGCTGCTGGTCCTGGTCGACGGGGCCGGGTCGTGGGGGGCCGACTTCGGTGGGGTGCCGGCCCTCGTGGTGGCCCTGGGTGTGCTCGGGCTGGCCGCCGCCGAGATCCGGCTGACGCCGGTGCGCGCCCTGCTCGTGGGCGTCGGTGCGCTGGTGGTTGCCGGTGTGCTGATGTATGTCGACTGGTTGCGTCCCGCAGACTCCCGCACCCACCTGGGCAGCTTCCTGCAGTCGGTGATCGACGGCGGGGCGCTCGACATCGTGCTCCGCAAGCTCGACCAGAGCCTGGGCATCCTGGTGCGCTATCCCGTCTCGTGGGTGGCGGTGCTGATCCTCGCGGTCGTCGTCTGGGCCGTGCTCGCGCCCCACTCGTGGCCGGGGCGGCGCCTCGCGCCGCTCTGGCGCGTCCCGTTGCTGCACGCGACCGCGATCGCGGTGCTCGTCTGCCTGGTCATCGGGTGGGCGCTCAACGACTCCGGCATCGCAGTCGTGGGCATCGGCCTGGCGGTGGCGATCGCCGCGGCGATCGCTGTCGGGGCCGCCGGGTCCGAGGACAAGCTGAGCACGAGGCAGGCCTCGGCGGAGGCCTAGGGGCGTCGCGTCACCCGGGCGTCGGCCCGCGTCACGCGTCGTCGGGCCAGAGGGCAGCCTTGGACAGAGCGACCGCGTGCCGCTGTCCATCGGGTCCGGTCTCACCGGAGCCGCCGTTCAGGAACATCCAGGTCGTCCGGACCACGTCCATCACGTCCCAGGGGTCGATCTCCCCCGGGGTCCCGAAGTTGATCCCGCAAGCCAGCAGTAGGTCCGCCACCTCGACGGCCAGGTCAGGCGAGTTGTGTGCACCTCCCGCGGCCAGACACAGGGTGAACAACCCGTGCGTCGCGCTGATGAGCGAGTTCTTGTGGACGAGCAGCGACCCCGTGAGCAGGGTGAGGTAGTCACGGTCGGAGGCCAGAGCCTTGGCCTTCCGTGAGGCCAGCAGCCGGTCCTTGCGTTTGCGGAGCAGGCCCAGGTCCTGGCAGGTGTCGCGGAGGTTGCGCACCGGCGGGGTCGAGACCTCCTGGTGGCTCCTGCCCAGCCACGGCTGGTCCAGATCCAGGTCGGTGAGGATCTGCTTCACGAGGGCTGGCTTGATCCATCCTGCCTGCGTCAGGGGAATGCCGTCCTCCCCGGCAAGCTCGACGAGATAGCGGAAGGGCCGGGCGATCACCGCCAGGTCCTGCTCGCTGAGGTGTCCGTCGGCGGCGCTCGCGCGCTCGCAGAGCGCGGTGATGCGTGCAGCAACCGGCTGCGCGAGGTTGCCCTGAAGGGCTTCCAGCGCCGCGGGCCACCCCTTCTCCCGCCGAGCGCCGAAGACGGTGAAACCTGCGGAGTCGTCGTCCGCGTTATCCGGCGAGAGACCCATACCCTGGACCTGCTCGTTCACCTCGTTCACATCGACGTCGCGCGGGTCCCATCCGGACGGCACCCACTCACGGAGGTAGTCCTCGAGCTGCGCCAGCGACGGGTCGGCCGCGTGGGCCGCTACGAGCTCGTTGTATCCGTGCGGTCCCCCGGAGTCCTCCAGCGGACCGGCGTTGCGGGCCCTGGTGCAGACGGCGGGAGGCGCATCCTGGTCCAGCGCTTCCACCGACTCCAGCCGCAAGGTATGCGTCCAGCCGTCACCGAAGTCGTAGGTGTAGAAGAGCCGGTCCCCTGCCTCCCGGAGCACCTGGTCCAGACGGACGTCAGCCTCCAGGGTGCCCTCGTCACCCTCCTCCACGTCGTAGTCGGTCAGGAAGTAAGGCCCCCGCCAGAGCTCCTGTCGCGGACCGGGCCAGAAGCGGTGAAGGTGGCTGTCGAGCCAGCCGAAGGCCGCCTGGAGGATCCCGTGCATCTGGGCCAGGGTGAGGTCACCGCGCAGCACGAGTCGCCGCCATACCTTGGGCGAGACGTCATCGACGTCGACCCGCACCGTCAGGGCAACGCCTTCCGCCGGTGGGTCCGGCAGGTGGATGGGAGGGTTCACCGGCTCGAGGTGCGAGAGCTGCCCGGCGGCACCCAGCGCAAGGATCTGTTCGAGGGTGGAGGCGACCTCGCTCGAGGTCATCTTGTCCACCATGTGGCGGATCTGGTCCAGCGGGTCCTCGGTCGGCACAGTCCTACGGTAAACGAGCCCCAGCGGTAAACCGGCTCGCCACCGCCTAGCCGCGCTCGCGCACCTTCAGGGCGCGGGCCACGTCGCGGTACTGCCGCATCCGGTGCAGCTGCGCCCTCAACCCGCGTCCGGTGACCCGGTGGTGCAGCTCCACCGGCACCTCCACCACACGCCCCTTGTTGCGCAGCACGTCGACGGTCAGCCCCACCTCGACACCCCACCCCCTGGCGAGCGGGAGCACCGCCTCGAACGCCTCCCGGGTGATGCACCGCATCCCGCTCAGCGGCTGGACCATCGTGCGCCCCGCCAGCTGGGCGATGCCGTCGCGCGCCATCTGCACGACGAAGCCGAACCCGCCACCGGCCGTCCTCTGCGGCGGCAGCGTCGCGATCGCCATATCGGCGTCCCCGGCGAGAACCGGCACGCACAGGACCCCCAGGTTGGCCGCGCTGTCCTCGAGGTCGGCGTCGACGAAGAGCAGTGCCCGCGGCACGTCGGTCCGGTGTTGCCCCTCCGCCGCCTCCAGCCGGCGCACGACCTCGGCACCGCTGGTCATCGCCTGGGCCTTGCCCATGTTGGTCTCGTGGCGCACGGTCTCGGCGCCGTGCCGCCGCGCGACCGACAGCGTCTCGTCGGTGCTGCCGTCGTCCACGACGACGACCAGATCGACGGACTCCACCCGGGACAGCGCCTCCAGCGTCGCCCCGAGGCGCGCCCCCTCGTCCTTGGCCGGCACGACGGCGGCCACCCGCTCGGGCAGCCGACCGGGCCCCTGCGGGTCCGGCGCGCCGGCGCTGTCGGTGGCCCCCGGCATACTCACCGCAGGGTGACCTGCCTGCTCACCAGGCCGTCGCGGGCCCGGCGCTCGTCGGGGGTGAGGGACTCGTCCTTGGCCAGCGCCGCGGCATACCGATCAGCCAGTTCCTGGAGCGGCCCCGTCAGGTCGGCCGGGTCGGTCGCGGGGTCGACCTCGAGCACCGGGACGAGCAGCCCTGCGGCGCGGAAGGCCCCCAGCAGCGCCGTGCCCTCGCCGAGGGTGTGCTCACCGGCGGCCTGCAGGCGGGCCAGCGCGGTCGTGGCGGCGTCCTCGTCCTCGCCGAGGATCCAGCGGACGTAGGTGCGGTCGCTCATCTTGCACCAGTAGGTCGACGGACGATCCGGCACCGGCACGGTCGGCACGGCGGCCTCGTTGGTCTGCTCGAGCGTGGCCAGCACCTCGGGGGTGGCGTCCTCCTCGGCGACCCAGAAGTTGAAGTCGTCCTCGACGTTGACGACCAGCTCCGTGCCCTCCGCCAGCACGTCCTGCAGGCGCGGGGTGTCGGCGGTCGCGGTCGGGATGGCCGGCACCGGCTGGCCCGGCTCGGTCGCCAGGGCGGTCTGCGCCGCCAGCACGATGTCGCGGCTGGCGTCGCCGCTGTGCGTGCGCGACTGCAGCGCGACCAGCACCTCACCGTTGGCGCGGTGGATCGCCGGCATCGCGCCGGGGAGCACCGACACGAGCGTCACCTCGTGCGCGGAGCCGTCGAGCTCCAGGGTGACCTGCGCCGTGGCGGCCGGGATGATCTCGCGCATCGCGACCCAGTCGGTCTCGTTGGCCAGTCCCTCGAACGGTCGGTTGACGAACGGGGCCCGGGCCGGAGCCTTCTTGCCCTCGGCCTGCCGCTTGCGTCGCGATGCCTTACCCATGGGTCGGAAGTCTACGTGCGTATGGTCTGTGACCATGACCGCGCCAGACTCGCTCACCGAGCCGACCTTCTCCCCCGCCCCGGGACACACCGACGACGTGCTGTATGCCGTGACGCACCGGATCGGGCGGGTGCGCCTGAACCGGCCGCGCGCCATCAACTCCCTCACCGGGGAGATGGTCACCTCGATGCTCGCCCAGCTGCGGGCGTGGGCCGACGACGACGCCGTGGGTGCCGTCTTCATCGACGGCGCCGGTGAGAAGGGGCTGTGCGCCGGCGGTGACGTCCGGCAGGTGCGGGAGGCGATCCTGGCCGGGAAGGTGGAGGAGGCGGTCGGCTTCTGGGACGTGGAGTACACCCTGAACGGCCTCATCGCCGACTACCCCAAGCCGTATGTCGCGTGGATGGACGGCGTCGTCATGGGCGGTGGCGTCGGGGTCTCCTCGCACGGCTCGCGGCGGTTCGTGACCGAGCGGTCCAAGGTGGCGATGCCGGAGACGATCATCGGGCTCTTCCCCGACGTGGGCGGGCTGCACCTGCTCTCCCGGGCGCCGGGCGAGCTCGGCACGCACCTGGCGCTGACCGGCCTGCCGGTCACCGGCGCCGACGCGGTCGTGCTGGGGCTGGCCGACGAGCTGGTCGACTCCGGCGACAAGGAGCGGGTGCTGGCCGACCTGGCCGCGGAGCTTGCCGGCGGCGACAGCCCCGGCGGCGTGACCACCCCGGTCGATGCAGCGGCCTCGGAGCTCGAAGCCAAGCGCGCCTGGATCGACGAGTGCTACGCCGGCGACGATGCCGCGACCATCATCGAGCGGCTCCTGGCGCACCCCGATCCCGACGCCCAGGCAGCGGGCAAGATCATCGGCGAGCGCTCGCCACACTCCGTCGTCGTCACCCTCGCGGGGCTGCGGCGGGCGCGGGCCATGACGCTGCACGAAGTCCTCGACCAGGACCGACGCCTGGGCCGGGTCTTCGCGAAGCACCCCGACTTCCGCGAGGGTGTACGAGCGCTGCTGGTCGACAAGGACAACGACCCACGGTGGGCCGACGCTTCGGTGGCTGACGTGGACCCGGCACAGGTGGCCGCCGCGTTCGGAGGAGAACTGTGATGACCGCGCCAACCTGGGATCAGTACATGGCACCATCCCTGCGGGTCCTGGCCGACGGCGAGGTCCATCAGTTCCGAAACCTCACGGCGGCAGCCGCTGACCTCCTCGGCGTGACCACCGAGCAGCGAGCCATCCTGATCCCTTCTGGGCAGCAGCAGTACCTCAACCGCGGTGGCTGGGCGCTCTCGTACCTCGCACGGGTCGGTGCCGTGGAGCGTCCGAGCCGGGGGCGATACCAGATCACGGAGGTGGGGCGGCAACTCCTGGCGGAGCACCCCGACAGCCTCACCGAGAAGGACCTGCGGGCCCTGTCAGGCGATCCACACGCGCCGCACACATTCAAGGCGTTCCCCAGTCCAGCCAGCAACACGACATACGAGTCGACCGAGGCCGACACGGCGCTCGACCCTCACGAACAGATCGAGGCTGGCATTGCCCGTATCCACGCCGATGTCGCCGGGGACCTGCTCACGCGGTTGCACTCGAAGGAGCCGGCCTTCTTCGAGCAGGCCGTCCTCGACCTGCTGATCGCCATGGGCTACGGCGGAGCGGAGGGGCGCGCCACACGGACGCGGCTCGTCAACGACGGCGGCATCGACGGGATCGTTGACCAGGACGCTCTCGGGCTGAGCCGGATCTACGTGCAGGCGAAAAGGTACGCACCCGACAACAGCGTCGGGAGGCCCGAGATCCAGGGCTTCGTCGGGGCGCTCCACGGCAACGCCGCGAACCAGGGCGTGTTCATCACGACCGGTCGCTTCAGCAACGGGGCGCGCGAGTACGCCACGAGCATCCCTTCGCGAGTGATTCTGATCGACGGCGAGCGACTGGCAGCTCTCATGATCCGGTACGGCGTCGGCGTGCAGGTGCGCCGAACGGTCCAGATCGTCGAGGTGGACGAAGACTTCTTCGAGTGAGTCCCCGCGTCCCCCCTGGTCATGAGTTTGAACGACGTGAAGTTAACTCACTCAGTGAGGTAGCCAGTTGGGTGAACAACTACTCGTCCCGACGACACGCCGATCCGCATCGGCTCATTCGTACCCGGGCACGCCTGAGCCGTCCGTGGCCGGGCGTGTCGCGGGACGGGTTGCGTGACGCGGCCAGCCTGCGCTTCGGCCGACGCTGAGGCGCCCGACGCCGACCCCAGGCGCGTCAGGCGGTGTGTTCGACCGCCTCGTGGCGGGCGAAGATCCGGCGGTAGCGCTGCGGCCCGACACCGCGGGCCCGGGTGAAGTGCTGCCGGAGCGTGGCGGAGTTGCCGAAGCCCACCTGGCCGGCGATCCACTCCACGGGCCGGTCGGTGGACTCGAGCAGCTCCTCGGCGGCCGCGACCCGCTGGGCGGTGACCCACGCATGGGGGGTGGTGCCCGTCTCCTCCCGGAACCGCCGGGCGAAGGTGCGCGGTGACATGAGCTGGCGCCGGGCCAGCGCCTCGACGCTGAGGTCCTCGGCGAGGTTCTCGACGATCCAGGTCAGCAGCGGGCCCAGGGTGTCGGCCTCGATCTCGGGCACGGCGCGGGCGATGAACTGTGCCTGGCCACCCTCGCGGTGGGCGGGCACCACCATCCGCCGGGCCGCCCTGGCCGCGGCGGTCGCCCCGAACTCCTGGCGCATCAGGTGCAGGGCCGCGTCCAGACCGGCCGCGGAACCGGCCCCGGTGATCACACGTCCGTCCTGGACGTAGAGGACGTCGCAGTCCACCCGCGCCTCCGGGAAGGCCTGCTCGAGCTTGTCGCTGTGCCGCCAGTGGGTGGTGCAGCGGCGGCCGTCGAGCAGCCCCGCCTCGCCGAGCACGAATGCGGCCGTGCAGTGGGCGAACACCCAGGCGCCGCGCTCGTGCGCCGCGGCCGCCACCGCGGCGACCTCGGGCGAGGGCTCCCGGAAGCCACGCTTGGGCACGATGATCACCAGGTCGGCGTCAGCCGCCTCCTCCAGCCCGTGCTCGACATACAGGTCGAACCCCGAGTCGGACCGGACCCGCCCCGGTCGCGGCGTGCAGACGACGAACTCGAAGACCGGGTTGTCGTCCTCCGGGTGGTAGGGCTCGGCCCACACCTCGCACATCGCACCGAGCCCGAACGGCTCGACCCCGTCCTGGACGACCGCGACAACCTTGCGCATAGGACCATCATGCTCCCCGATTGGCAGAAAATCAACGGTGGTTGTCTTTTCTGCCACTCGTGGCAGGAAAGCATGGGGAGCAGGATTACTGCCATGGCTACTTTACTGATCATCCTCATCGCACTGGTCGTGGTGGAGAGCCTCGACCGGCTGGTCACCTTCGTCGCCGCTGACGGCCTGGGCTCCCGCACCGACGCGGAGCTGCCGCGCAGCCACCCGTACGACGCACTCAACCCGCTGGCCTGAGCTCCACCGCCGGCCGCGCACCGCACCGCGCGGAGGGCTCAGCCCTCCGCGGCCTCGGCGGCCAGCGCGTCCCGGCGCAGTTGCAGCGCCCGTCGCGCCTCGGACATCTCGTCCCACGGGATCGTCTCGGTGTCCCGCTCGAGCGTCTCCTCCGGCCCCTTGCCCGCCAGCACCACCGTGTCGGACGGACTGGCGGCGCTCACGACATACTCGATCGCCTCGCGCCGGTTCCCGATCGAGACGTAGTTGTCCCGCCCCGTCTCGCGGGCCCCCCGCTCCATCTCGTCGAGGATGTCCTGCAAGGGCGTGTCCCGGTGGTCCTCCTCGGTGAAGATCGCGAGGTCCGCCATCCGGGTCGCGGCCTCGCCGAGCGGCGCACGCTTGGACGGGTCGCGCGGGCCGCCGGCGGAACCGAGCAGCACCCAGAGCCGGCCCTCGGTCGTCACCCGGACCGTCGCCAGGGCCTTCTCCAGGCTCGGGGCGGTGTGGGCGAAGTCCACGATCACCCGCGGCTCACCCTCCTGCCGCTCCACCATCTCCATCCGCCCCGGGACCCCGCCGAACGTGGCGAGCCCGGCGACCAGCGTCGGGATCTCGATGCCGAGCGCGTGCGCCCCGGCCACCGCCGCGAGCGCGTTGGCCACGTTGAACCGGCCGATCATCGGCAGGACCGCCTCGAAGGTCCCGGCCGGCGTGTGGAGAGAGAAGCGCAGGTCATCCGGCCCCTCCACGACGTCCGTCGCCGTCCAGTCCGCGTCCGCCCCCTCCGCCGAGTATGTCGTGTGGCTGGCTGCCATCGGCAGCAACCGGTCGGTCCACTCGTCGTCGACGTTGAGCACGGCGAACGGTGCGCGCTGGACCAGCTTGGCCTTGTCGGCGAAGTAGCCCTCCATCGAGCCATGGAAGTCCAGGTGCTCCCCGGTCAGGTTGGTCCAGACCGCGACGTCGAAGTCGACCGCACGCACCCGGTCGAGGGCCAGCGCGTGGCTGGAGGACTCGACCACCACCGCCTCCGCCCCCGCGGCGACCTCGTCGGCGAGGATCTGCTGCACCTGCGGCGCCTCCGGGGTGGTGAAGTGCGTCGGCGGCTGGCGGAGCACGCCGTCGGGCAGCTCGTAGCCGATCGTCGACAGCAGTCCCGTCGCCCGGCCGGCGTGCCGGAGCAGGTGGCGCGCCAGGCAGGACGTGGTGGTCTTGCCGTCGGTGCCGGTGACGCCGAGGATCTGCAGCCCCCGGCTGGGATGACCAGCCAACTCGGCCGCAGCGTCGGCGAGCGCGGCCCGCGCAGCCGGCACCACGACATACGGCACGGGGCAGTCCGTGCCCTGGGGCAGCCCCTCGCCGAACACCGCGACCGCGCCCCGCTCAATCGCCTGGGAGATGAAGGTGTGGCCGTCGACGCGGGCGCCCCGGATCGCGACGAAGGCATCGCCCGGGCGGGCCCAGTCGGCCTGGTGCGTGACCCCGGTGACCTCAACCGACGGGTCGCCGTCGAGGGGAAGCTCCAGCGCGGCCGCGAGGTCACCGAGTCTCATGGTCGACAGACTAAGCGGGGACGACGGTGCGGACCGGGACCCCGCCGACGGATGGAGGTTGCCCCCGTCGAAAGTCGGATCTGCACGGGCCGATCGCAGCCCATCGGCCGATGCCCGGGCACCCGGTGCCGACGCAGACTCGGAGCATGACGTTTGCACTCGCCGGCGGCCTGCTGGTGCTGGCACTGATCGACTCGACCAGCTTCGGCACCCTGCTGATCCCGGTCTGGTTCCTGCTGGCCCCGGGGCGTCCGGCCGCGGGTCGGATGCTCGTCTTCCTGGGCACGGTGGCCGGCTTCTACTTCTCGGTGGGCGTCGCGCTGCTGCTGGGGCTGGACGCCTTCCTCGGCCGGGTGAACGGCTGGCTCGACCATCCTGTCGTCCTCGGCGGTCAGCTGGCGCTGGGCGCCGCGCTCCTCGTGGGGAGCTTCTTCATCGGCGGGAAGCGGTCGGAGCGCTCCGGAGGTGGGCGGCTGACGCGGTGGCGCGAACGGGCACTGGGGCAGCAGGGGTCGGGTGGTGTCACCGGTCTGGTCACCCTGGCACTTGGGGCCGCCCTGCTCGAGGTGGCGACGATGCTGCCCTATCTCGCGGCCATCGGGTTGCTCACCACCTCCGGTCTGACGCTGCCCGTGCAGCTCGGGTCGCTCGCGGTCTACTGCTTGGTGATGGTCCTGCCGGCGCTCGTCCTGCTCGGTGCGCGCATCGTCGCGCGACGTCGGGTGGAGCCGCTGCTGCAGCGCCTCGCGCGTTGGATTGAGAAGTCCGCGGGCGAGATGACGGCCTGGATCGTCGGCATCGTCGGGTTCCTGCTCGCCCGCGACGCACTGGCCCGGATGCCGGGGCTGGTCGAGTTCCTCGACTCGATCTGACCAGGTCAGACGCCGCCTGTGGACAACCCCGGCGCGGTGTCGCCGCGCGGTCCTAGCGTCCTTTGCCACGCGCACACCCGGTGCGCGGGGGAGGACACCATGGACAAGTCAGCAGCACTGCAGGCGTTCGAGGACCGAGAGCGCAGCATGATCACCGACCACATCCGCACCTACGGGGTGCACCTGACCTACGTCTCGGCCGACGGCGGCTGCGACTGCTGCCGCGAGCTGGGCGACGCGGCACCCGAGCCCGGCGGCGACACGCTCGCCGACCTGTTGGGAGGACCCGAGGCCCTGCCGCCCCGGCTGGACCAGCCGTTCTGCTACTCCACGGGGCTGTATGGCGTCGGCCACCCCGAGCTCGTGGTCCTGGGTCTGCCCCAGGACGTGTCGATGGCGCTGCTGAATGCGGCGGCCCATCAGGTCACCGGGCACCACCAGGACCTCGTGCCCGGTCAGCTGGTGCCCCACCTGGAGCTGAAGGTGCTGGTCGAGGAGATGCCCAACCCGGGGATGGTCCTCTTCTCGGCCAACGACTACTACCGGCGGCCCTTCTTCGACTCGGTGCCGGCCTACCAGCTCACCTGGGCCGACCGGCTCGGGCGGTTCCCCTGGGACGAGGGCCACGACGGCGGCCCGTGGGAGCAGCCACGGCCCGGGACGTACCGTGCGTGACCCTGGTGCCCTGGCGGTACACCTGGGACACCGAAGCCATGGAACCCTTCACCGTCGTGGGCCGGGACTCAGGACGCGTCGAACGCCCCGGAGTCCAGGCCGACCTGACCGACGGCGCTCGCACGACGACGCCCCTCGATGGTCAGCCGGAGCACGAGCCAGAACCCACCCAGCACGACGAGCAGGAGGGAGGCGATGGCTACGACGTTGAGCCCGCGCTCCCCCGCGACGATCCAGCCCAGGTCGGGAAGAACGCCGACGAGCAGGACACCCACCGGCAGCAGGAGGATGTGGGCCAGCTTCTGCCGCCCTGTCCACAGCGTTGAGTTGCCGGCCAGGAGCACCACCGCGATCCACAGCGGGAGCGCCGTCAGGATCCCACCCATCGCCACCATCAGGCCCGAGCCGACGGCATAGTCGACGGTCTCCACACCATCGCTGCTACTGCTCGTCATCACGGCCGCCGTGCCCAAGGCCACGATCATCGCCAGGAGCATGGCGATGGCCTGCAGGATGGCCACGACGACCGGAACCCACCGGCGGTCACTGATCGGCAGACGCACGGGCTGGGCCGGGAGAGGGGGCGCCACGGCATACGGGTTGGTCGGCAACCCGGGGCCGTCGCCCGACTCGTAGGCCGCTCGAGCGACGTCCTCGGGTGGTCCCAGCTCGGCGAGCACCGCCGAGACGTCGCCGACCGTGGTGGCCCTGCGCTCGGCGAGCCCGGCCTCGATGTGCTCACGCACCCCGGCCAGCACCTCGGCCCGGTCCCCGGGCGGCAGGTGGTCGAGCATGCGCGAGAGGTCGTCGAGATATTGACTGACGAGCGGGTGCTGGGTGGTGTTCATGATGTTGCCCCTTCGCTGAGTGCGGCATCCACCGCGTCACGGAACGGTTGCCAGGTGGCGGTGAAGTCCTCCAGCGCGCGGGCGCCGGAGTCGGTGAGCTCGTAGTAGCGACGCGGCGGCCCGCTGGTCGACTCCTGCCACGTGGTGTCGACCAGTCCTGCCTTGCGGAGGCGGGAAAGGAGCGGGTAGAGGGTGCCCTCGCTGGCCATCAGGACCCCGTCGCGGGTCAGGTGGCGGGCGATGTCAAAGCCGTAGGCGGCCCCGTCCCGCAGGAGCGCCAGCACGCAGAACTCCAGCGCACCTCGTCGGAGGTTCGTCAAGATCGTGCTGTCGCTAGGTACCATGCGACACAAGGTAGTCGTCCGTGGGCTGAGACGCAAGGCAATTTCGCCCACGGTTCATCGGCCCGTGTGGACCGTGCAGCGCGCCTCAGGGCTGGGGGCTGCGACAGGGCGGTGCGTAGTCGATGCCCGGCAGGTGGGTGGCCCACTCACGCTCGGTCGCCGGGGTGCCGGTCGTCGCACAGACAAAGGCCTCCGCGGCCGGCGCGTCGACCAGCCAGGTGTAGGCACGCCCCTCCTGGCCACCGGCCAGCAGGTGATGCTCGTCGACCCAGCCCACCGCGGTCAGCGGAGCCAGCGCCGAGCGGAGGACGAGCTCCGAGGCGTAGTCGTCGCCGGCCTTGCGCCACACCCAGACGGTCTCGTCCAGCACGGCTGCGGCGACCCTGCTCCCGTCCGGCGAGAAGGCCACCGAGTAGATGGTCGCAGCAGGGCCGCTGAGCGTGGGCCCGACCGCCACCGGTGCGGCCGGGTTGCTGACGTCGAACAGCTCGAGCTGGTTGTTGGCCCCTCCCACCGCCAGCAGGTTGCCGTCGTTGCTGAAGTCGAGACCGAAGATGGACAGCTCGACGTCGATGGTGCCCACCGGGCCGGCCTCGAGGTCGGTGCCGTCCCACAGCTGGACGCCGCCGAGGACCCCGCCGGTGGCGATGATCGGACCGGCCGAGCCGGCCACGGTCAGCACCGGGTCGTCCGGCACGATCTGGGCGGCGACCCGATCCGGGTCGTCCAGGGCTACGACCGACACCAGCCCGTCGTTGGTGGCGGCCACGACGTGGCTGTCACCGGCGAAGAGGGCGGAGTGCTCGACATACTTCTCCCCGACCTGCAGCCCGAGCACCTGCTGCGGGTCGTCCGGGTCGGTGACGTCCCAGCCGACGAGGTGTCCTGTCGCCGTGCCGCTGACGGCCAGGTTCCCGTCGGTGCTGAGCGCCGCCGCCCCGTCCAGGACCCCCTCGCTCTCGGGGGCCTCCAGCGTGGTCAGCAGGGCCGGGATCCTCGGCCTGGTCGTGTCCCACAGGTAGAGGTGGCCGTCCGCGGTGCCCGACGAGGTCAGGGCCCGGGTGCCGTCCCGGGAGGCGGTGGTGATGAACACCGTGTCGCCGGACAGCGGGAGGACCCCTTCGGTCAGGTGCCACAGGTATGCCGAGGTGTCGGTGGTGGTGATGACCATCCGCTGGTCGTCGACCACGTCGACGGAGGTCACGGCGGCGCTCACCGGCAGGACGCCGCGCACCTGGACCGGCTCGTCGCCCTCCGGCACCTCCCACATGCGCAGGGTGCTGTCCGAGCTGCCGGCCACGACGAACCGCCCGTCGGCGGTGAAGGACACCGCGTTCACCCAGCTCTGGAAGTCGGCCAGCTCCGCCTTCGGCTCGAGGGCGCCCTCGGCGGTGATGCCGAACAGGCGCAGCGTCTTGTCGCTGCCGACCGCTGCCAGGTGGGTGCCGTCCGGGGAGAGGTCCACGTCGAACTGGCGGGTCGAGTCGTCCCCGACGTGCACCTGGTCGGACTCCGACACCGTGCTGGCCTGCAGGGACCACAGGTAGATGTGGCCGCCCATGGTGGCCCCCGCCAGCATCGTGCCGGACCCGTCGAAACTGATCCCCCGGATCGAGCCGGCGACGCCGGTCACCGGGGCGCGCTCGACCCAGACCGCGTCCACGCGCTCCCAGCGCAGCACCTGCGCCTGCCCGTCGGGGTCCTCGTCGCCGGCCGCCACCAACCAGCGGCCGTCGGGGGAGAACACCAGGTCGAAGACGGTGCGGTCGGTGGTCAGTTCCCGCAGCAGCTCGGGGTTGCCCGGGTCGCTGACGTCAAAGAGCCGGACGGCATCGGCACCCCCGCCGACGGCCAGCAGGGCACCGGTCTCGTCGATCGCCACGGCCTGGACGGTCGTGCCGCTCTCGTCCAGGGTGACGGTCGCCAGGTCGGTCATCCGCTCGCCGTCGACCCGCACCAGGTCGACGCCTCCGTCGGTGCCGCCGAAGGCCACCAGGTCACCGGCACCGTTGGCCGAGGCGGCGAGCGGGGCCCCGGGGTCGAGCCGGCGCGTCATCACCGGCAGCGACGTGGCGTCGATCAGCGCCGAGCGGGACTCGCGGGTGTCCGAGACCTGGTAGCCGCCGAGCGCCACCTGGTTGGCCAGGGAGACGTTGGACTCCCGCAGGTTGGCCGCGACCCGGGACATCTGACGGGAGCGGGCCTCGTCGCGCTGCTCCGCGACGGCCGAGCGGCTCTGCATGGCGGCCACGCCCGCCAGCACGGCCACCAGCGCCAGGCTCAGGGCGACTGCGAGGAGCTGCTGGGTCCGCCGGTGCTGGCGGTCCTTGTCCTTGACCTGCTGCCGCGCCTGCTCCTCGCTCGCCCGCAGATAGTCGCTCTCGGCCTGGTTCAGCTCGCCGTCGTGGGTGACCGTCCAGGTTCTGACGGCATCGAGCAGGCTGCCGCGCAGCAGCAGCTCGGGGTCTCGCCCGTGCTCCTCCCAGGTGCGTTCGTGCCGCCCGAGCCGCTCCCGCAGCAGGAGGTCGGCGCGATCCTCGTCCAGCCAGCGCTGCAGCCGCGGCCAGGTGCTGATGAGCGCCTCGTGGCTCAGCGTCACGTGGGTCTCGGACACGGTGAGCAGCCGGTGGGCGACCAGGTGGTCCAGCACCCGGCCGGCCTCCGGGTGCAGCCGGACCAGGTCCTCCCGGCTCCGGGAGCGGCGGCTGGGCTTGGCGTCCGGGTGCGGCACGATCAGTCGCAGCACGATCGTGCGCGCGACCTGCTGCCCCTCGCTGTCGAGGTCGGCGAAGGCCCGCTCGGCACTGCGGCGGACGGCGCCGACGACCCCGTCGACCGCCTTGTAGTCCCGGATCCGCAGCTGGCGTCGGTCGCTGTCCTCCCAGGCGGCCTGGAGGGTGTGTGACAGGTGCGGGAGCACGTGTGTGAGGTCGCTGGCCTGCAGGTCGGACAGGATGACGTCGACCAGGCCCCACTCGAGCTTGAGACCGACCCGGCCCGCGGGCCCCTCGATCACCGAGCGAAGCTCGTCCTCGGTCATCGGGGGCACCAGCACCTGCTGGTCGCGCAGCGCGGCCACCAGACCGGGGTGGGCGGCCGCCTCGCCGTAGCGATCCGCACGCAGTCCGAGCACGAGCACCCGGGTCCGCTCCGGTGTGGTCTCCCCCGCCCAGGCCACCAGCCGGTTGACGGTGGCGGAGCGCTCGTCGTCGTCCGGGGTGAGCGTGAACAGCTCCTCGAACTGGTCGACGACGAGCAACGCCCGGGGCCGGTCCGCGAGAGCCTCGAGCACCTCCTCGACCGCCTCCGCCGGGTCGGCCCCCGGGGTGATGAGCTCGCACTGCCAGGCCCGCTCCGCGCTCTGCATCTCCGGGATGAGGCCCGCCCTGAGCAGCGAGGACTTGCCGGTGCCGGACGCCCCGACGACGAGCACGATCCCCCCTGCCGCGCAGGCGCTCTCGACGTGCTCGACGAGATCCTCGATGAGTTCGGAGCGGCCGAAGAAGATGTCGCGGTCCCCGGTGCCGAACCCGGCCAGTCCCCGGTAGGGGGTCCGCATCACCAGCGGCACCCGCCGGCCCTGGTGCAGGTCCACGAGCCGCTCGTGCCAGACCCGGACCTCCTCCGGCGCGGCACCGCACGCGGTGACGATCGACCCCAGCACCTCCGGCCGGTTCACCGGGGGCAGGTGCCGTCCGCTGAAATAGCCGCCCAGGGTGCCCGAGGGGATCCCGGTCCGCCGGGACAGCTCGCGCACCGACAGGCCGGCCCGCAGACGCAGGGTGGTCAGCGCCTCACCGAACGCCCCGGCAGGACTCTCGTGGGTCGTCTCGCTCTCCGTCGCGCTCATGCGCCTCATTGTGGCGTGTATCGCCTGACCTGTGTGTATGGCGGGTGTATGGGCTTGTATTGACCAATACTCAAGGGCTGGTCAAGAGCAGGCAAAGAGGCCACACTGTCTGCCACTGGAACCACTGTTGCACAACCCGGGGAGAGTGACACCGTGACGGCTGAGCCCATGTACGCGTTGACCGCAGCTGATCTGCTGCGGGACCACCTGCTGACCGATGTGGCATGTCGCCGCAAGTGGCAGAGCAGGGCTGCCCGAACCCGTCGCGGGACTCTGAACCAGGCGGCGGTCGCGCAGGTACTGGCTGAGTGGCTGTGGGACCACGGCGAGGAGCAGGAGGACGACGTGCTCCTGCCCCGCCGCCTCAAGGACCGGGTCAGCCGCGCCCTGTCCCCGGCCGAGGGACCGTCACCGCGGACGCTGATCCTGTTCATCGAGGCCTTCGAGATCCCGTCGCCGGTCGCCGACGAGCTGTGGGCCGCGCACCTGAACGGGCACCCGGCGGCCACGGCTCACTAGGCCCCGAGGTCAGGCCACTCGCTGGAGCGTGTCCGCGAGAAGTGCGGCCTGCCGCGCGACCTGCCGCGCATAGACACCCTGGCGCCGGTGGCCGGCGAGCTCGGCCATCCGGACCGGCGCGCGGGACAGGAACCGGGCGTGCACGACGGCCAGCTCCTCCGCGGCGGTGTAGCCCTCCGCCGCCTTGGGGTCGCCCCACTCGTCCAGGAGCAGGTCGAGCAGCGGGTCCTTGTCTGCGGCGAACAGGTGCAGCTTCGCGGCGTCGTGCATCACCGGCCGCTCCATGGCGTGCTCCCAGTCGATGACGACCACCCCGTCGTCCGTGCCCAGCACGTTGGAGGCGACCAGGTCGCCGTGCGACCAGGAGAGCCGCAACCGCTTGTCGGCCGCCAGCAGGTCGGCCACGTGGGCACCGGCCTCCTCCGCCACCAGTCCGGCCGCCCGCACCTCCTGCCACTGCTCGCGGAAGCCGGTGTGCCAGATCTCGCTGGCCCGGCGGGCGTGCACGCCGTAGCCGAGGTGGACCCGGCTGAGCCCCTCGATGATCTGCGGGAGGTGCTCGGCCATCCGCAGCCGCGTGGTGAGCGGATCACCGTCCACCCACCTCTCGACCAGGTAGCGCAGACCGCTGCTCAGCTCCCCGTGCCCCAGCAGCTCGGGCATCAGCCCGGGGGCGTACCGGTCCACGATCTCGTGCGAGCGCACCGCGTTGGTGATGCCGCAGGTCCCGTTGGGTCGCACCGGCTGGACGGCGACGGTGCGCCGCTGCCCGCCGTAGGCGGCTCGCAGCTTGACCTCCGTGCCGAGGTCGAACTTGGCCAGCACGATCACGTCGGCGGCGACCCGGGCACGCACCGCGCCGACGGTCGACCGCTCCGGGTCCCAGTGGCCGCGCAGCGGCGCGGGGAGCATCGACTGCAGCGCGGGATCGGCCGTTGGTCGACGCACCGCGCGGTCCAGGGTCAGAAACTCCTGGGGCTCGGCCGTCCTCGGCAGCGCGGCCTCCCGCTGCTCGATCTCCCGGACGACGCCCAGCGCCTCCGCCAGTCGTTCGGCCCGGCGCCGCCCCGCGCCACCGGGGTCCGGTGGACCTGCCGGGCGCTCCGCCGCGAACCAAGCCGGGAGCACCCGCCGGCCGAGCCTCCGCACCCGCCTGGCCACGCCCTTGGTCCGTGCCACCAGGTCCTCTGCGCGCCTGCCCACCACCGCGCCCGCCTCCTTCATCTCTGGGACCCACTCAACAGGCCACGGATGAGAGCTCGATGAGACGGGTCCGGCCACCCTGACCGGGTCTGCGCAAAATCTCAACGAACGGGAGGTGAACAACAGGCATCGGCCGTATGCCGTCGCGCGGGTCTGATGGGCGGGTCCGGGTCGAGAACCGGGCTGGCACCGCTGTGGCGGGCCGGGCATGCTGGGTCCATGGACCAGCCCACACCGCCGCCCGACCTCGCCCGCCTGTTCAACAAGCGGGGCGACCTGGTCTCGATGCCGGTGAAGGAGCCGCTGCGGGTGCAGCTGCTCACCTGGATCGCGAGCACGCTGCCGGCCGGCGACCTGGCGGAGACCGAGATCAACGCCGCCCTGCGCCCGCTCCACGACGACGTGGCGATGCTGCGCCGCTACCTCGTCGACTACGGCCTGGTCGAACGACCCGAGCCCGGCGTCTACCGGGTGCCCGCGGCCGACTGAGCGCCCGCACCCCGGGGGTCAGGCGTCGCCCGGCCCCCGGTCCTTGCCGAGGACCCCGACGCTGACCCAGGCGATCGCCACCACGATGCCGCCGAGAGCCGCGTAGGTCCCGCGCGAGTCCTCCCCGATCACCGCGAACAGCCCCCCGTAGATGATCGTGAGGACAAGTGCCACATACGCCAACATCTTTCTGTCCATGCCCGACCTTCTCGCACGACCGGTCCCGCAGGCCAGTGACACGCGGATGTTCCGCAGCAGGACAGATGTCACGCCCTGCGGCTGCCCGACGGACCCTGCGTAGGCTGGCGCCAGAGCCCTGAGCGAAAGGACCACCGATGAGCACCGCCGTCGCCGCCCCCACCGTGCTGACCGAAATCGATGCCGACCAGCGGATCGCGACGGTCACCCTCAACCGCCCGGAGAAGCGCAACGCGCTCTCCCTGGCGCTGATGACCGAGCTCGTCGACGTGCTCCGGGAGCTGGGGGCGCGGCGGGACGTGGCGGTGGTCATCCTGGCGGGGGCCGGCCCGGTCTTCAGCGCGGGTCACGACCTGTCCGAGATGACCGGCCGCACGGTCGAGGAGTACCGCGAGATCTTCGACCGCTGCTGCGACCTGATGGAGGCGGTGCAGTCGATCCCGCAGCCGGTGATCGCCCAGGTGCACGGCATCGCCACCGCCGCGGGCTGCCAGCTGGCCGCCACGTGCGACCTGGTCGTCGCCGAGGAGGGCGCCCGGTTCGGCACGCCCGGGGTGAAGATCGGTCTGTTCTGCTCGACCCCGATGGTCGCCATCACCCGCGTCATCGGGCAGAAGCGCGCCATGCAGCTGCTGCTGACCGGCGTGCCGATCGACGCCGCGACCGCCGCCGACTGGGGCCTGGTCAACGAGGTCGTCCCCGCCGACCAGCTCGCGGACCGGACCCGCGAGCTCGCCGCCCAGATCACCGCCGCCAGCTCCGTGGTCACCGGCATCGGCAAGGAGGCGTTCTACGCCCAGATCTCGCGCGACCAGCGCTCGGCCTACGAGTACACCAAGACCGTGATGACGATGAACGCGCTCGCGGCCGACGCGCAGGAGGGCATCTGCGCCTTCCTGGAGAAGCGCCAGCCCGCCTGGTCCGACCGCTGACCCGGCGCACCCGATCGTCACCGGCGTGGCGACGGCTCCTACGCTGGCACCGATGAGACTCGACGCCGCCAGCCTGCTGCAGAACCGTCGCTTCGTCCGGGCGCCGATCCCGCTGTTCCGGGCGGGGCTGGGGTTCCTGTTCACCCGGCGCCTGCTCATGCTCGAGCACGTCGGCCGCACGAGCGGCGCCGCCCGCTACGTCGTCCTCGAGGTGGTGGAGCGCGAGTCGGACAACTCGCTCGTCGTCGCCTCCGGCTTCGGCCGCCGCGCCCAGTGGTTCCGCAACCTGCAGGCGCAGCCGCGCTGCCACGTCAGCACCGGCTTCGCGCGCCGTCGTCCCGCGGTCGCGACCGTGCTGGACGAGGCCGAGAGCCAGGCCGTGCTGGAGCACTACCAGGAGCAGCACCCCGGGGCCTGGGAGAAGCTCGCGGCGATCATCGTCGAGGCCACGGGAGACCCTGACCCCGACATCCCGCTGGTCCGTCTCACCCTCGCCGGCCACTAGCGTGCCGGGCATGACTTCCCTCGATGACGTCGTGTCCTGGTACGAGCGCAGCGATGATGAGGCGGCCCGGCTGACCGGCAACCCGCACTCCCGGCTCGAGGCCCTGCGCACCCGCGAGCTGATCGCCCGGCACCTGCCGGAGGGCCCGCTCGACGTGCTCGACGTGGGCGGGGCCGCAGGGGCGTATGCCGTGTGGCTGGCCGGTCTGGGCCACCGGGTCCATCTGGTCGACCCGGTCCCGCGGCACGTCGCCGCCGCGACGCGCCTGGACGGCGTGACCGCGGCGCTCGGCGACGCCCGCGCGCTGGCCGAGCCCGACGCCAGCCAGGACGCGGTGCTCCTGCTCGGCCCGCTCTACCACCTCGCAGACCCGGCCGATCGGCATACGGCCCTGGTGGAGGCGCGGCGGGTGACCCGGCCCGGGGGCAGGGTCTTCGCCGCGGCGATCGGCCGGTACAACGTCATCGGGGAGTTCGCGCTGAACGGGCTCCTCACCGAGCGGTACCAGGAGGTCCTCGCCCACCTGGTCCGCACCGGTGAGAACACCGACACCGTCGGCTTCCCGCTGGGCCACGCTCACACGGCCGAGGAGCTGGCGGAGGAGGCGCGGGCCGCCGGGTGGCAGGACCTCGAGGTGTTCGGGGTCGAGGGGCCGATGGGCTACGCCGTCGACCTGGTGGCGCCGGAACGGGTCGACGAGGTGCTGGGGCACGCCCAGACGGCGGCCCGGATGCTGGAGCAGGACCCGCGGGCGATCGACCTGTGCCCCCACCTGCTGGTCGCTGCGGTCAACCGCTGACCGGCACGGTGCTGTCCGTCAGCTGCTGACCGTCAGCTGCTGACCGGAAGGGCGAAGCGGTCGTGCGCCTGCGAGATCGGCACGACCTGCTGCCCGAGCGGCAGCAGTGCGAGCGGGATCATCTTCCAGCAGGCGATGCCGAACGGGATGCCGATGATGGTGATGCACAGCAGGAGGCCGGCGATCAGGTGGGCGATGGCCAGCTCCCACCCGAGGAACAGGATCCACAGGATGTTGCCGATGATCGACCAGATCCCGGCGTCCTGCCGCCAGACCGTCGTGCGCCCGAACGGCCACAGCACGAAGTTGGCGAGGCGGAACGCGGCGATGCCGAACGGGATGGTGATGATGAGGATGCAGGCCAGGATCCCGGCGACGACATAGAGCAGCGCGAGCCACCAGCCGGCCAGGACAAACCACAGGATGTTGCCGATGGTGCGCATACCGGCACCTTACCGGCGTGGCACCGGCGGCGGTCCAGGACGAGGTTCAGGTGTGGCTCGGCGGCTCCTGCACCTCACCGGCGGCGTGCCGAGCAAGGACGAACAGCAGGTCGCTGAGCCGGTTGAGATAGACGATGACGTGGTCGGAGACCACGGCCCCCGCCCGCGCGGCAGCGATGGTGTGCCGCTCGGCCCGCCGCACGACGGTGCGGGCGACGTCGAGGGCCACCGAGGCGCGCGTGGCACCGGGGACGATGAACACGGGCTGCAACGGCCGGCGCGCGACGAGGTCGTCGATGGTGCGCTCCAGCAGGTCGACCATGTCCGGGCTCACCTGCGACTGGCCGGGTGTCCCCCGGTCGCGGGCGCGGGGGTTGGTCATCAGATCGGCCCCGACGACGAAGAGCTCGCGCTGCAGCCGCAGGACGAGGTCGGCGAGCTCGGTGTCGCCGACGGTGCCCTCGACGGAGTCCCCATCCCGGAGCGCCTGCCGGGCGGCGCCCAGCACCGCGACCGCCTCGTCCGTGTCGCCGCACGCCTCGACCAGTGCGTCGTCCTTGCCCACGCGGCCGCCGAACAGTCGCCCGGTCGTGCCGTCATCGCCGGTCTTGGTGTAGATCGCGGACGCCTCGCCACTCATCTGGATCCTCCTGCTTCCTCGACGCCCCAGGGCTGGGGCTCGGCATAGAACTCCTCGGTGTGCAGTCGCCCCGGCCGACAGCCGAGGTCCCGCACGGTGCGCACGCCCGCGGCGACGAAGCCGGGCGCCCCGGCGATGAACACCTCGTGCGCGGACAGGTCCGGCAGCAGCGCCGGGAGGACGCTGTCCACCCTCCCGACCGGTGGCGGCCCGGACGCGCGCGTCAGCGTGCTCAGATAACGGAAGTTGGCGTAGGCCCGCTCCCAGCCCAGGAAGACGTCCCGGTCGATCAGGTCCTCCTCGGTGCGCCCGGAGAAGAACAGGGTGAAGGGATCGGGCACCCCACGGCATACGGCGTCCTGGGCCAGCGCCCGGATCGGGGCCAGCCCGGACCCGCCGGCCAGACCGAGCACCGGTCTGCCGGACCCGGAGTCGGTCGCAGGGTCGGCCACGAAGGTGCCGTAGGGGCCAGAGACGAGCACCGGGTCCCCGACGGACACCTCGCGGGTGAGCCAGCCACTGGTGGCCCCGCCCTCCACCTCGGTGACCAGCAGGGTCAGCCGGCCACTCGGGTCCGGCGCGTTCGCCACCGAGTAGGACCTGACCGGGATCCGGTAGTCCTCGTCGCAGACCAGGACGTACTGCCCCGGGACGTAGGTGAGCGCCGGCCCGACGGGATCGAGGGTCAGCTCCGCAACGGCCGGGGTGACCCGGACCCGTGAGATCAGCACGTGCGGCAGCTCCTCCGGGGGCGGGGCGAGAGCCATGGGCGTCTTCTCCGTCGTCGGGTCGTGGTCCGGAATATTTTCTCACAGGAGCACACTGAAAATAGGTGAGAGCGTGGTCTGCCCGACGCCCGTCCTGCCCACGGCCATGCTCCGCCGCGGAAGGATGAGACCATGCAACGCGACTGGACCGTCGAGGACCTGGGGACCCACACCTTTCTCGTGCACGGCACGGAGCACGGCGACCGCGTCGATGTGGAGGTCGGCCTCGACCCCTCCTTCATCGACGGGCTCGGCCTGTCCGGGGTCCCGGACGAGCACATCGTGGACGCCACGGTCGCCTACCTGTTGGAGCACCAGCGGCTCGACGAACTCCCCGCCGAGGTCGACCTCGAGGTCGTGGCGGCGGCCTATGACGACTTCGCCGACCGGCTGCGCACCGGCCTCCAGGCCGGATAGCCGCACGCGGTCAGGTGGGCATGAGTGGTCAGGTGGGCCTGGCGGCGGCCTCGAGGGCGTCGAGGTCGCGCACGGCATACCGGTGGTGCTCCCACTCCTCCTCGAGGATCGTGTGCAGGCAGGAGCGGACGGTCTCCGGGTACTGCGGCGCCCAGGGGTTGGAACGGGCCTCATCGAGTATGCCGGGAGTCACCTGGGCGATGAAGTCACCGACCATCGTGGTCCGGTCCTCCCTCGCCGCCAGCACCTCGGCATACGTCGGGGTCCCGGTGGTGAACAGCGACATGTCAAGGCCGTCGTCCGCGGCGCTCTCGTTGGCCAGCCCGAGCGGATGGTAGGGCTGCTCGAGGCCCAGGACCGCCTTGCCCAGCCAGGTGTCGGTGGCCATGACCAGGTGCCGGAGAGTCTGGGTGAAGGACCACTCGCCGTCCACCGACTCGTCGACCGTGCCCTCGGGCATCGTGCCGGCGCGATGCAGGGTGGCCGCCCACGTGTTCTGGAGCGCCTCCCAGGCCGACGCGAGGCCCGCCGGGTCCTCCGCCCGGCGCAGGTCACGTCCGGGGAAACGCCGGTCCAGCTCCGCCTCGATGAGCGGGACGACGTCCAGCCCGTTGACCCGGAAGAAGTCGCCGTCGGCCAACCAGGGGGAGTCGATCTCGACGTTCTGCACGTCGCTGCCGCGCACGACCAGGCCGGACAGGTCACTGGCCACGACCCGCGCCTCCCGCAGGCTGCTGCGCTCGAACCGGGCCCCGGTGAGGTTGGCCCGGAAGAACTCAGCCTCATGGAGGTCTTCGTCCCGACCGAATGTGGCCATGCTGTCTCTTCCGCCCGCGGGGCACCGGGTCCAACACTGCCGCTCCGCGGGCGGGGGCACAAGCGCGTTTCCAGCGCGGGAGGTGTAGGCGTGGTGATCGTGCGATGCTCGACGGACGCACGACGGACAGGAGGCCTGAGCGGTGAACCAGTTCCAGCCGGTCGCCGGCGGCGTCGACCGCTGGGTGATGCCCGAGGCCGCGATGAACGCGGTGGTGATCGCCGACGGTGGCGAGGCCCTGGTCGTCGACCCCGGCACCCTGCCCAGCCGGGCGGCCGCGTTGCTGGATGCGATCGTGGCGCGTGGTGACCGGCTGGTCGGGGTGGTCATCACCCACGCCCACTGGGACCACTGCTTCGCCCTCGGGGCGATGGGCGGGGTGCCGGCCTACGCCCACCCGGCGGCCATCGAGGAGCTCCGGGAGCACGGTGAGCAGCAGCGGCAGGAGGTGCTCGGCCTCGCCGGGCCGAAGACTGCTGCTGAACTGCGCGAGCTGGACATCGTGCTGCCCGACACCCCCGTCTCCGATCCAGTCACGGTGCGCGTCGGTGCCGTCGACGTCGAGCTCGAACCGGTCGGCCGGGCCCACACGGCCGGAGATCTCGTCGTGCACGTGCCCGCCGCGGCCGTCACGATCACCGGTGACCTCGTGGAGACCGCCGACGACCCCCAGGTCGCCGAGTCCGGTGACGTCGCCGGCTGGCTGGCCGCGCTCGACCGGCTGGCCTCCCGGGCTCAGCCGCTGCTGGTGCCCGGGCACGGTGACCCGTGCGGTCATGAGCGCCTGGCCAGCCACACAGCCTTCTTCACGCACGCGGTGGCCGGTGACGGGGAGACGGGATGACGGACACGAGGGGCGGCTATCCCACGGGGATCGTGGTCGACGACTCGGCCTGCGACCCGCACGACCTCAGCCCGTGCGGAGGCGTGGCGGTCACCGTGGTGGGCGATGTCGTCTGGGATGTGCTGGTGGGCGCCGCGGTGCGCAGCGGCTGGCCCGGTCTGGAGGCGCTGGCCGGGGTGGGCCGCACGGTCTCGGAGGTCATCAGGACCAATCCCGCCTCCCACGGGCAGACCGTCTCCGACGTCGTCGCCACGGTCCGCACCTGGGACCGGCGGCTGGACGCCCAGCGGACCTTCCCCTGGAGCGACTGCGACTTCACCCCGGGTGGTTCGCGGTTCGCGGAACTGCTCCCCGACGGGTCGCAACGCTACGAGATCCTCGACGCCTCGCTGCTGTTCAAGCAGGGCGACCTGACCGCCCCGGTCACCGACCCGGCACTCGTGCGGTCGCTGGGGATCGCACCGGGCGACCGCGTGCCCCTGGCCGCGGTGCACGACGTCGTCGCCGACTGAGTCCCACGGGGACACACCGGGAACCGACCGCCGTCGCATCGGCCACCGGGCGGCCGTCTCCGGGAGCGCTAGCCGCGGCGCCGGAGGCCCCAGACGATCAGCAGCACGGTGATCACCAGGCAGGCGATGCCGAAGGCCAGCGATCCCCAGGCGATGATCATCGGGATGCTGAAGGCCGTGATGAGACCGCCACCCAGGATGGGCTCGTAGGTGAGCTGCTTGTAGCCGTAGGCGTTGGCGACGTTGGTCTTGTGCCCCGGGTCGGCCATGTCAGCGAGCACGAAGCCGGTGGCAACGTTCCCCTGGGACTGGCCGAAGTCGGCCATGGCGTGCTCGAACCAGTTGGCCGCGTGGATCCTGGGGGCCAGGAAGAGGACGACGACCACGCTCCAGATCACCGCGATCACGGTGAGGATGACCAGGGCCGGGATGTTGGCGCCCAGGGTCGCCAGGGACATCGACCCGATCGCGGCGGCGATGAGGAAGTCCAGGGCGAGGACCGCGATGCTGCTGACCGCCGCGCGGTCGACGAGATGGGCTCGTCCTGCCCTGGTCATGACGGCCTGCACGGCATAGCCGCCGATCACGGTGAAGGGGAACAGCGGGAAGTTCTCGAAGATGTCGGAGCCGAGGGCACCGACGACCAGGCGCAGGAGCTCTAGGATCAGTATCGCGATCGCGATGGCCAGGCCGATAAACATGAACGCGGCCGTGACCGGGCTGATGCCCGTGTCCGTGTCCTCGGGCGCCTCCTCGCTCGCCTCGACGTCCACCGGTGCCACCCGGACCGCGTGCAGGTCGAGGTCCTCGGCGTCGGTGGGGACCGTGGTGCGGGCGACCGGGATGGACTCCTTGCTCAGGGCGTAACGCACCAGCATGGACCCGCCGAGGATGCCGGTGATCATGCTGATCGTGGCCAGGCCAAGACCGAGGTCGACAACCTCCGGTGCCCCGGCCTCCGCGAGCAACGGCCCCATGCCGGCGATCGTGCCGTGGCCGCCGGCGAAGGACAGCTCGATGATCGAGCCCGCCAGGTCGGTGAGGCCGAAGACCGGGGTGAGGATGAGCACGACCGCGAGGGCGCCAAGGGCGAACTGGCCGAACGACAGGATGCTGCCGAGGATGAAGTGCCCGGCCGACTGGCCCCAGATGTCCCGCAACGACGGCAGCGTCTTGCCCAGCATGATCGCCGCGAAGACGATATTGATCATCAGCCCCGGCAGGCTCTGCCAGGTGTTCAGCACCTGGTGCGGGATCAGCCCGTTGGTCCCGGTCCACGCGCCGAGCATCTGCGGCCCGATGAGCAGGATCACGAACCCAGCGATGACCGACGTCGGG
>JAAYYA010000295.1 GCA_012515595.1 Actinomycetales bacterium | reverse complement strand
GACATCCCGTATGCCGTGCACCTCCCGCAGGTGCGTGGCCGCGACCCGCGCGTCGGCCAGCACCTGCTCGACCGTCAGCTGGCGCACGTGCGGCATGAACTCGAAGTCCGGCCCGCGATCGGTCGACGCCTCGGTCCGCGCGAAGTAGTCGATGGCGACCGCGTGGTGCCCGGCCGAGGCCAGCCGGTCCGCGAGCCTCTTGTAGTAGTCGAACAGTCCGCGCACGTCGGGCAGGACGACCACCGCGACCTCCCGCGGGGCGTCCGGGACCGAGGAGTATGCCGTGAGGCTGGCCCCGTCCTCGGTGGTGAGGGTGAGTGCTTGGGACCGGACGGCGGATGGCTGGGGGAGCACGTCAGCGGGGATGGCGGGCGGCGTCGCCGCGGGGTCGAAGCACATGCTTCCGCACTGTAATCACGCCGGGATGAATCGGCTCGAGATGCGGCAGGACGCCCGACCTGTTGCCCGGACGGGCACGACCTGTTGCCCTCGTGGGCAGACCGGCCACGGAGCGCCGTGTCTCCACTACGTTGGACCGTTGGCGAGGAAGGTGTCGCCCGGGCGGGACCCAACGTCCCGGGCTGCGAAGCAGTGATCCACCCACGTTCGAGGACACGGCCATGGCCGAACGAACCCTGTTCACTCTGCAAGTTGGCGCTGGGGGGCCGTTCGACGGCTCGCTCAGCGCGCGGGCACTCGAGGTGTCCCCCAAGGTCAAGCAGCTCAAGGGCACCGGCGCGATGCGCTTCACCGAGGGGGCCTATATCGAGGTGCCGCCACCGGAGAAGTCCGCCAGTTTCGAGGAGTTCAGCGTCACCGCCGAGCTCGTCGCGGGCAGCACCGACCGGCGGCAGAGCATCGTGGAGGGCGCGGACCCCCCGGTGTCGCTCTACCTCGACAAGGGCGGCCGCGTGGTGGGGGCCATCCACACCGCCCGCGGCTGGCAGAAGGTCACCAGTGAGAAGCCGGTGCCCGCCGACAAGCGGGTCTCGATCGTGCTTACCCGCGAGGGCGGTGAGCTGCGGCTGGCGGTCAACGGCGCCGAGGCGGGCAGCCGGAAGGCGTCCGGGGCGCTGGCCAGCACGGGCACTGCCGGCCTGGTGGTCGGGACCGCCATCGACCGCAAGAGCCACCAGTTCCAGGGGCAGCTGATCGACCTGGTGATCAAGGACGGCGTGGTCTCCGAGAAGGTCAGGAGCGCCCGGTTGCAGAAGTCCGAGGCGCTCCAGGCGGCGATCAGGGAGTCTCTCGGCCTGCAGAAGGTCCGGATCGACCCGGCCCTGGAGAGCGGCTATGCCCGCCTCCAGCCGATCAAGAGCATCATCCGGGCCGTCGGGGTGGAGAAGCTCACCGACCTCGCGACGCTCAACGTGCCGACCGGGACGGTCATCACCCCCGGCAAGATCATGGTCGCGCCACCCAAGTCGAGCGGCCCGATCATCCACATCGACTGGAGCAAGATCGCGGTCGAGCTGCGCGCGGCGAAAGCGACCGAGGGGCGCGGGCTGCTGGCCAAGTACGTCCCCAACCGCAACAGCACCGTGACCATCCGGAAGGCCATCGAGGCGGGCAACACGCCGACCAGGCCCACGAAACCCACCAAGCCGACCAAGCCAACGAAGCCCACCGGACCGATCAAGCCCGGGCTTCCGGGCGGTGGGCTGGGGCCGATCCTGCGCGGCCGGTTCCCGTCGCTGCCCGTGACGCCGCTCGGGGACACGCCGCTCGGGGACTCCCCGGGGGTGCGGCCCGTCGACCGGATCGAGCGTGAGCTGGTCAGCCGCCGGTTGGCCGGCCTGAAGAACCTGTCCTCGCTCATCGAGCTGAAGGGCGCCGGGCTGCACATCAAGGACACTGAGCTGCCGGGACGGCTGGAGAGCGCGGCCCCGCAGGAGTGGCCGCTGCTGGACGGCCCGAGGGTGCTGACCACGGACTCGTTCGTCATCCCGATCGACACCTCGGTAATGATGGCCGACGTCCTGGACCTGCGGGGCGTCGAGCTCCGCGTCGAGCCGGGGGTGGCCAAGCTCTACCTGATCGCCGAGCAGATCAAGGTCGACGCCGGCACCAGGATCACCTGGCGGGAGCCTGGTGGGTCGACACCGCCCCGCGCCGACAACGCCGACCTCAACGGACGCGGCTACAGCGGCCAGCACCTCAAGCCCAACTCCTGGGACGGGCTGGACGGCGAGGACGGCCGCTCCGGCGGCAGCGGCCTCGGGGGAGGAGCGGGCCGCTCGGCCCCCGCACTCGAGATCTGGGCGCGCTCGATGACCGGGATGCCCAACCTCGACCTCAACGGCGAGGACGGCATCCGCGGCGGCCGCGGCCAGCGCGGCGGACGTGGCGGCAACGGTGCCAACGGCCGGGTCGGCAAACGCGGCTGGTTCCTTGGCTGGTTCTGCACAGACGACCCCGGCGACGGGGGCGACGGTGGCGACGGCGGCGATGGTGGCCGTGGTGGCAGAGGAGGTCCGGGCGGTGACGGTGGCGACATCACCGTCGGCACCCTGGAAGACACCCTCGAGTCGGTGGTGACTGCCAACACCTTCCGGGTCAAGAACGAGGGCGGCCGGGCGGGCCGAGGGGGCGACGGGGGTCCGGGCGGCTCCGGTGGCCGCGGCGGCCGCAGCGGCGTGGGCGAGACGTGCAAGGACGCCGACGACGGGCACGACGGGTCACGCGGCCAGCCGGGCCGGACGGGCGAGGACGGCACGTCCCGCGGCGGGGACGGCTACCTGGACTTCTTCGAGTTCGACGAGGACGCGTGGGACGAGCTGTTCACCCGGCCCTGGGTGACCGAGGTGTCGCCGGAGTACCTGTTCCCCGGCGGCACGGTGACCCTCTCCGGCAGCCGGTTCACCCCTACCGACCGGGTCCACGTGGGCACCCACGTCCTGGCCCCGGTCGTGAACGCGGACGAGTCCATCTCGGTGGACCTCCCCGACTCGATCGACGGTGGTGAGCACGACGTCTTCGTGCGGCGCCCCGACGGCACCGAGAGCAACCGGCTCCGACTGTGGGTCAAGCCGCAGCTCAGCGCCTTCAGCGCCGTGCTCGCCCCGGGCGCGACGGTCGACCTGACCGGCCGGGCGTTCCGGAACGGCGCCAGCGTGGTGATGGACGGCGAGGCGGTGCCGACGACCTTCGTCTCGGCGACCGCGGTGACCTTCGAGGTGCCGGGCACCGGCGGCGGGGGCAGCACCGAGCGCAGCGTGCAGCTGCGGGTCCGCAACCCCGACGGCCTGGTCTCCAACCCGCGGACGGCGACCGTGCCGCAGATCCTGGAGATCCCGTTCCGGTTCCCCGAGCACGCCCTTAACTTCGGCAACTTCGCGGAGGGCAGCCCGTCGTGGGGCACCTTTGAGGACACCTATGGCGCCGCCGAGGTCTATCACGAGTTGCTCGACCCGATCTTCGGGCACCCGGTGCTCACCGCCGCCTTCTACGGCTTCTACCATTATTTCCTGCTGGGCGACGACAACGGCGGCCTGGCCACCGGCTTCTGCACGTCGTTGACCACGAAGGTGCTGGACGAGCTGTGGACCGGCAGCACGGACACCTTTACCCGGGTCAACCTCAACGCCGCGACGCGCAGCGAGCTCACCGCCATCCACGGCCGGCTCCTGAGCCGGGAGAGCCTGATCCACTTCCACGACCAGGGTCGTCAGGGGGTCGCCCGGGTCGAGCAGACCTACCGGGAGATCGAGTCGACCTTCCACGACGGGTGCGACCGGCACAACGCCCCGATGCTCTTCTTCATCCCGGCCGGCGCGGTCTGGGACTCGGGCTACGTCGACGGGCTCGGGTCGAGCCACTGCATCGCGCCGATCCGTTTCGTCTACCCACCGGGCCACCCCGGGCCGTCGCCCGACGGGCTGACCGACCCCGACGGGGTGACCCTGTTCTGCTGGGACTGCAACCACTCCCCGACCGACGACACCGCGGCCAAGGAGTCGGAGAACTGCCGGCTGGTGTTCAAGCGGGTCGACGGGGTGCTGCACTACGACTACTTCGACGGCGGCTCGGCGCGGAAGTTCTGCTCCGAGGACGGCACCACCCTGGGCATGATGACCAACGGTGCCTACCTGCACTCCGACCACGACCTGCCGTTCAGCGGACCGTTCGGCGTGACCCGCTTCGTCCTCGACTTCCTGCTCTCCCCGGCGGACCTGCAGGTGACCGACGAGGACGGGCTCCGCACCGGGCGGTTCGGCACCCAGATCCTCTCCGAGATCCCGGGCAGCCACCCGTGCTACCTGATGAAGGGCGCCTACCTGCTGCCGGCGGACACCGCGCTGGTCCGCACCATCACCGGCCTGGACACGGGCGAGTACGCCTACCACTCCGTCGCCCCCGGCGGCACCTCCGTCTCCCTGGAAGGGGTATCCACCGCGGCCGGGCAGACCGACCAGCTCTCGATGAGCGCGGACGGCTCCCAGATCCGGGTCGCTCCGGGTGCCGCCAAGGACTTCTCCCTGCAGATCGCCCGCGAGGTGGGCGACGAGGTGCGTGCGGTCTCCGTCCAGGGGGTCGGCGGCACCGCCACGGAGGAGGTCGACATCACGGTCTCGCCGGACCTGTCGGTGCTGCGGGTCGGCAACCGCGCCGCGGACCGGTCCGTCAGCGTGAAGGCATTCGTGGCCAACAAGGCCACCATGGCGCACGCCTCGGCCGACCGGGGCGGTGTGTCGCTGCCGCAGGACCACGACCTGCTCGTCACGGTGACCGACTGGACCGCCCTGGACCTAGACGTGGGCACCCTGCACTTCTGAGCCGACCACCCGACATACTGTCTTAAGGATTGACTTATATAAGTGGCGGCTGCATTATGGACGGGTGCACGCCTTCGACATCCTCGGCGACCCGGTGCGACGCCGGATCCTCGAGCTGCTCGCGGACGGCGAGGCGACCGCAGGTGCGGTCAGCGACGTGATCCGCGCGGAGTTCGGCATTAGCCAGCCCGCGGTCTCCCAGCACCTGCGGGTGCTCCGCGAGGCGGGGTTCGCCCAGGTCCGCGCCGAGGGCACCCGGCGGATCTATGCGGTCCGCCCGGAGGCGCTGCACGAGGTCGACGAGTGGCTCACCCCGTTCCGCAGGTTCTGGGGTCCGCGGCTCGCCGCACTGGACACCGAGATCGCCCGCGGCAAGCGCGAGCGCCGACAGACCGAGGAGCGGAACCGATGACCGAGCACCAGCAGTCCACGACAGCCACCCCGGCGGCCGACCCGGCCGCCACCCAGCGGGAGCTGGCCAGCCGCACCACCGAACACGGCGAGGCCAACGTCCAGACCCTCACGCAGACCTACGCCACCACGCCCGAGGACCTCTGGGACGCGCTGACCAACCCCGAGCGGCTGCCCCGCTGGTTCGCGCCGGTGAGCGGGGACCTGCGGCTGGGGGGTCAGTACCAGGTCGAGGGCAACGCCGGCGGCACGATCGAGACGTGCGAGCCGCCTCGCAGCTTCAGCGCCACCTGGGAGTTCGGCGGCAACACCAGCTGGATCGCGGTGCGCATCACGCCGGACGGAGATGGCGCGAGGTTCGAGCTGGAGCACACCGCGCTGGTCCCGGAGGACACCAGCTTCTGGGACGAGTACGGCCCCGGCGCCACCGGCGTCGGCTGGGACCTGGCCTTCATGGGTCTGGCCAAGCACCTGGCCACCGGCGCGTCGATCACCGGCGATCACGCCCAGGGCTGGGAGACCACCCCCGAGGGTCTGGCGTTCATCTCCGAGTGCAGCCGCCAGTGGGCCGAGGCCAACGTCCGGTTCGGCACGCCCCGCGAGGCGGCCGAGGCCGCCCGCGACCGCACCACCGCGTTCTACACCGGCCAGTCCCCACAAAATTGATAGTGGTTT
>JAAYYA010000042.1 GCA_012515595.1 Actinomycetales bacterium | reverse complement strand
GTCATGAACACCATCTCGGACCTGCGCCGCTCCCTGGAGGAGACCGCGCACAGCCATGAGGCCCCCGACCCGCACGCACTGCTGCGGGGCGTCCAGGACGACATCGCCACGGGCCGCGACCGGGGCAACCGCACTCCCCGGCTGATCGCCGCTGCGGCCGCGATCGCGCTGGTCGCCGGTGGCGGATGGGCGCTGAGCCAGGGGCTTGGCGGGGAGGAGACCGGCACCATCCAGCCGGCCGAGCCCGCCTGGGAGCTGGTGGACGGCGCACCGCCGGAGTATGCCGGGGGGCTGGCCCTGGTGGACACCGTCGAGTTGTCCGCGGACTCCCAGCGGGAGTCGCTGTCCTGGGACGGCGACGGCCAGGGCTTTGCCCTGGCCTGGTGCGAAATCGCCGCCGAACCTGGCGTGGCAGCCATCGCGCTGACACCCGAGGGCGCCCCAGGCGCAGCCCTGGGCTGCAGCGGTGGCGCGGGGTCGGAGCCCGGGCCGATGCCGGTGCCCCCCGGGGAGGCCTTCGACGTCCAGCTCGTGGACGCCGCTGAGGGCGCGGTCGGCCGCCTGGAGGGTGACGACACGGTCCTCGTGGGGCTCTACCGCGAGGCGACAATCCAGGAGTACCCGTACCCGGCGGCACCGGAGACGCCCCGTGAGCCCTCCCCACCGGAGCAGGCACGCGATGTCGTGATCGATGCGGCGACGCCGATGACAACAGAAGTCGACCTCGACCACCTGGGCAAGGCGGCAACGGGCTACCTGATGCCCGCAGCGACCGTGAGTTCCCGTGAGGGCACGACCCTGACGGCCTGGGCCGGCGAACCCGGTCGGCTCCTCATCGCGGTGAATGGCACGGTCATCACCAACGACGGCGAGGGCCTCGCCCAGCCCACCAGCCCCGGTCCGTGGCAGGACGCTGACCCGGACCTGCGCGGCGGCTACTGGCATACCTGGAGCAGCGCCGGCGAGACGACGCGCGCGTGGGACCTGAGCCCGCAGGCTCTGGCGGCCTACGGCATACAGGTCTCAGAGGGTGACACGGTGACTGTGGTCGCACACGCCTCCTTCCCCCGGGACGCCTGGCAGGTGGGGATCGACCAGCCGGAGGGTGGCCAGAGCGCTGAGCTGCCCCAGATCGACCCGACAGAGCAGCTGCCGGAGCTCGCCTACGGAATGCGCCTGGTCGCCGCCACGGAGGTCCCTGCGGACGGTGCAGCCCACCTGATCGACCTGGGCGATGTCGACGCGTCCCAGGTCCTGTGGGTCCCCGCCTGCCCGGACGCCCAGGCGGGCACCGACCTGACGATCGCGAACCGTCCGACGCGCTGCAGCGCGACGGTGGGATGGGCGCAGACCGTCCGGGCGCCGGACGTCACCCCCGACGAGCCGGTCGAGGTCAGGGCTGCAGCCGGAGGCGAGCCCGTCCAGCTCGGCGCCTATATCCCGCTCGAGTGGGACGGCTACCCGTTCGCGGACTCCCGCACGCCGATGGCGGACGACGGTGGCCTCGGGGTCGTCGTCACCGAGCAGCCGGTGGGTGGCGAGCGCCTCCCCGAGCTGCTGCATGCGGAGGCACGGGAGGCCGTCGTCTACCGCGAGGTGGCCACCGTCGGCACCGGCGACCTGGACTCCGACGGTCGCGCCGAGCTCACCGTGCCCTCCAGCACCGACCTCGGTGTGTGGGTCGCCTCCTCCGGGCCAGCCCGGGTGAAGCTCGAGATCGACGGCGTCCCGCTCGGCGACACGCTGGACGGGCACCTGTGGCCGGGGTACCCGCTCCTGCGCGACGGGTGGTACTCCGCCTGGACCACCGGCGAGGCCGGCACGGAGCTGCGCTTCGACACCCTCGGGATCAGCAAGGGCCGGGCCCTGCGGGACAACCCGACCGTGACCGTCGAGGTCCAGGCCGAGGACGGCGCGGAGGTGGAGCTGACCTTCTACGAGTTCGTCCCCGAGGCGGACTTCGAGGAGTAGGCCCTCGACCGGGCCCTCGCCACCACCTGGCCGATCTCGCCCGGTGCTACGTGTCCACAGGGGCTGACGGCCGCACGGTGCTCGCGTACTACACCCTCTCGGCCATCGCCATCGAGCGCCCGGGGCTGCCTGGTCGGGTCCGTCGGAACGCCCCCGACCCGGTGCCGGCCGTGCCGTTGGGTCGGCTGGCCGTCGCAACCGTCGCCCACGGAGCCGGGCTGGGGCCTTCCTCGTCCGCGATGCCGTCCTCTCGACCCTGGCCGCGGCCGAGACGATTGGCGTGCAGGTCATGCTCGTCCACGCACTTCATGAGCAGGCAGCGGCCTTCTACCAGTCCCTCGGCTTCTCGTCACCCACCGACCCCCGGCACCGCCTTCCTCCTCCTCGCTGATGCCCGGAGATCGCTGCAGTCTGACTGACTCCCTGGCTCACAACCGGTCCCCTGGCAGTTATCCACAGGGCGTGACGTCGTGTCGGTCGTCTGTGCCACGGTGAAGTCCGTGGCCGCTGGGAGGCGGCCGGGGAGGAGGAGGCAGTATGTCGACAGCTTCGGCCGGCGCGGACCGCACCGGCGACGCCGACCTGGGTCGGCGGTTGGAGCAGTTGGTCGAGGAGGTGTGGTCCAGGGGCTGGGAACCCGCGGACCTGCACCGGGTGGTGGGGCGGGACGGGAACGCCGTCGCGACCCAACTGCTGGGTGACCTGATGGCGGCCCGCCTGGCGGCCTACTCGGCCCCGACCGTGGAGGCCCGGTGGCGTGGCCAGTTGGAGGAGATCGGGGCTTCGGTCTGGTGGCGTGCTCACCAGGACCCGCTCACCGCGCGGGCTGGCCGGACCAAGGGCGGCTGGGCGGCCACGAAGCAGGCCGGGGCCGTGCTCGAGGTCACCCTCCAGCTCCTGCCGGCGATCGAGCGACTCAGCGCCCGGCCCGGCGAGGCGACCCCGCAGCGCTCACCCGGCCCAGAGGTCGACCAGGCGCTGCTCAGCAAGGTGCGGATGATGCTCGCCAAGGCCGAGTCGACCACCTTCCCGGCGGAGGCCGAGACGTTCACCGCCGCCGCACAGAAGCTGATGACCCGGCACAGCATCGACCGCGCGCTGCTGGAGCATGACACCGGTGGTGACGACGGTCCGGCGGCCATCCGGGTGGGGGTGGACCGCCCCTATGAGTCGGCCCGGTTCGCTCTCGTCTCTGCGATTGCCCGGGCCAACCGGTGCCGGGCCGTGTGGCAGAAGGGGCTGGGCTTCAGCACCGTGGTGGGCTTCTCCACCGACCTGCGCGCCGTCGAGCTGCTGTTCACCTCGCTCATGGTCCAGGCCACCTCGGCGATGACGGCCGCCGGGTCGCGCGAGCACTGGACCGGACAGAACCGCAAGCGGTCGTTCCGCAACAGCTTCCTCACCGCCTTCGCCGTCCGGATCGGCGAGCGCCTGGAGACGGCGGCCCACGAGGCACAGGACCGAGGCGCCGACGACTCGGTCCGGGCCGGGCCTCTCGAGGCGGGGGACCCACGGCCCCCTGGGGACGCGGACCACACCCGGGCCACGCGCACCGACCGCACGGCACTCGTGCGGGTGCTGGCCGAGCGCGACCAGGCGGTGGAGGATGCCCTGGCCGAGCGTTTCCCGCGGCTGCAGAGGACCAGGAGCAGGGCCACCTTCGACGCCGAGGGCTGGACCTCCGGCACCGCCGCGGCCGACCGGGCCGACCTCGGGGCCCCGGGCCGGATCGACCGACCGGGAGCCTAGCCCTCGCCGCGGGCGGCCTGCCGGGCCGCCAGCCCCTGGATGAGGAGGTCCAGCCCGAACTCGTACTCGAACTCCACACCGAGGGTCTCCTCGGTCACCGGACCGCCGACATAGCCGCCGGAGAGGAACAACGGGGCGGCGAACGGGAACTGCCGCGGGGTGATCACCTCGCCCAGCTCGCTCATCGCCTCGGGTCCGAACTCCAGGTCCTCCTGTCCAGCGAGATCGCGCTCCAGGATCGCGAACGCGGAGACATACGACGTGATCGCGAGGATGATGCCGATCCGTTCCTGATCGTCCAGGTCCAGGCCGTCCACCGCCTCCAGCCCGCGGTCGACGATCTCGACCGAGCCGGGGAGCAGCACCGACACGGGTCCCCGGACGATCTCCAGCATCCAGGGATGCGCCTGATAGGTCGCGCGCAGCCCGTCGGCCCAGGCCCGGAGCCGCTCGCGCCAGTCGGCCGCGGGCTTGCCCCGCGGCGGCATCAGGGCCTCGGAGCCCGCCATCAGCATGAGCAGCTCGTCCTTGTTGGCCACATAGCGATAGAGGGACATCGTCGTGAACCCCAGCGACTCGGCCAACCGCTGCATCGTCACGGCAGCGAGTCCGTCCTCGTCCGCGATCTGGACGGCACGCTCGACAATCTTCTCGTGCGTGAGCCCCCGGCTCGGCCCCCGCTGCGGTGCGGCGTGGGTGCCCCACGCGATGGCAA
Organism: Actinomycetales bacterium; assembly: GCA_012515595.1. Lineage (GTDB taxonomy): Bacteria > Actinomycetota > Actinomycetes > Actinomycetales > Dermatophilaceae > Ornithinicoccus. Next base: position 1,334 of record JAAYYA010000042.1, on the reverse strand, counting down.
TCACCCGTGGCAGCCCGGAGTCGGTCGTCTCACCCATGCGGTCAGAGTATGCCGCCGCCCTCACCTTCTCGGATGCCGCTGCCCTCACCTCCTCGGATGCCGCTGCCTCACGTCTCCGCCAGGTGGAGGAGAAACCGGTCGACGAATCCTTACTGTGTGTGTCATACTCAGTATATGACGTACACAGACAACACAGTGATCAACACAGTGATCGAGGTGTCCGGCGTCCGCAAGTCCTACGGAGAGGCTGAGGTGCTGCGCGGCCTGGACCTCTCCCTCGGCCCCGGGGTGCACGCGCTGCTCGGGCCCAACGGTGCCGGCAAGACCACCCTGGTCAACATCCTCACGACGCTGGTCCCGCACGACGCGGGGACGGTGCGCGTGCTGGGCCTGGACACCCGGTCCGACGCCCGCCAGATCCGGCACCGGATCAGCGTGACCGGGCAGTTCGCCGCCGTCGATGACGTCCTCACCGGACGCGAGAACCTGGTGATGATGGCGCGGCTCCTGGGGCTCGGCCACAAGGAGGCGCGACGACGCGCCGCAGAGCTGCTCGCGCGGTTCGACCTCGAGCCGGCGGCGAACCGTGCCGTCCGCACCTACTCCGGGGGCATGCGCCGCCGGCTCGACCTCGCCATCAGCCTGATCTGGCCGCCGGAGGTGCTCTTCCTGGACGAGCCGACCACCGGGCTGGACACCCGGAGCCGCTTGGCGCTGTGGGAGCAGATCCGCTCCCTGGCCAGCGAGGGCGCCACGGTGTTCCTCACCACGCAGTATCTCGAGGAGGCCGACCAGCTGGCCGACCAGATCGCAGTGCTGGACCGTGGGCAGATCGTGGCCATGGGCAGCGCCGCCCACCTCAAGGGGCTGGTGGGCAGCGAGATGGTGCGCGCCCTCGACGCGTCCGGCACGGTGGTGCGTGAGGTGCCCACCGACGGCACCGCGGCCGACCTGGCCAGGGTCACCGCCGAGCTCGCCGCGACCGACGCGGCACTGCGCCTCGAGCTGCACCGACCGACCCTGGACGACGCCTTCCTGCAACTCACCGGCCAGGTGCCGACGCCACAGAACGACCCCAACGACCAAGCACCGACCGACCGCGACGAGACCGAGAAGATCCTGGAGACCACCCGATGACGACACAGGCCCTCGCCGGACCCGCGACCACCGCCGCTCCCGTGCCCAGCCCGGGCTCCGGCATACTCACCGCCTCCGCCGTCTTCATCGGCCGGGCCACGCGGCACAGCCTGCGCGACGTCGAGGCGATGCTGATGTCCGTGATCCTGCCGGTGATGCTCATGCTGATGTTCACCTACGTCTTCGGCGGCGCGATC
>JAAYYA010000294.1 GCA_012515595.1 Actinomycetales bacterium | reverse complement strand
CTCGTCGGGCTGCCCGAGGTCTCGGTCGGGGTGATCCCCGGCGCGGGCGGCACCCAGCTGCTGACCAGGAGGGTCGGGTGGTCCCGGGCGGCCAAGGCGATCTTCACGGCCGCCAAGATGCCGGCCACCGAGGCGTTCGAGCTCGGGATCGTCGACGAGCTCGTCTCTCCGGGCACCGCGCGCGACCGGGCGCTGGAGCTGGCGGCGACCGTCGCCCGGCACAGCCCGGTCGGGGTGCGCAACGCCAAGCGGGCCATGCGCCTGGGGTCGGACGTCGACCTCCAGACCGGCCTGCAGGTCGAGGACGCCTGCTGGCGGGCCACCGCCTTCTCGGCGGACCGGGCCGAGGGGGTCGCGGCGTTCGCCGAGAAGCGGACGCCCGACTGGCCCGGACACTGAGCCGCGCGGATCAGGCTCGGGCAGAACCGCACCGACACCCGGGCCGGACGGTGGACGCCGTCCCGGGCACCCGGCATACTCACCACTGGCGCGCGGATAAACCGCGCGGATCGGGGTTTCGCGGAGAGGACTACGTATCATCAACCCCATGACGAGGGTGTTGCTGGCCGAGGACGACGAGACCATCTCCGAGCCGCTGGCTCGGGCGCTGCGCCGCGAGGGGTATGACGTCGACGTCTGTGGCGACGGTCGCAAGGCCCTGCAGCAAGCCGCCCAGCAGACCCCTGACCTGGTGATCCTCGACCTCGGGCTGCCCTACGTGGACGGCCTGGACGTCTGCCGGCAGCTGCGGCGGGACGGCCTCACCAGCCCGGTGCTCATCCTCACCGCCCGCGGCGACGAGGTCGACACGGTCGTCGGCCTGGACGCCGGCGCGGACGACTACGTCACCAAGCCGTTCCGGCTCGCCGAGCTGCTCGCCCGGGTCCGGGCCCTGCTGCGACGCGGGGGCGAGGGCCGCGAGGACGACCAGGAGCGCCCGATCACGATCGACACCAAGGCGCGGCGGGCCTTCTTCCGCGGCCAGGAACTGCAGCTCACCGCCAAGGAGTTCGACCTGCTGCGCGTGCTGATGCGCGAGGGCGGCCGGGTCGTCTCCCGCGAGGACCTGATGCGGGAGGTGTGGGACTCCGCGTGGTACGGCTCGACCAAGACCCTGGACATGCACATCTCGGTGCTGCGCCGCAAGATCGGTGACGACGCGGCCGACCCCAAGCACATCGTCACCGTGCGCGGGGTGGGCTTCCGCTTCGAGAACGAACCCGAAGGCTAGCTCTTCCGGTGAGCTCCGAGTTCCGGTGGGTCGCGCTAGTCGCCGGGATCGGCTCGGCGGTCCTGGCGCTGGTCGTGTCGTGGCTCGTCGCCACGCTGCTCCTGGTGGTGCAGCGGGACCGCGCCGTGGCCGAAGCGCCCCTGGTCTCCCCCTGGATCCTCGGTTTCCTCATCCTCTTCTCCTCGGCGCTGGTCATCGCCGTGACGTGGTATGCCGTGCGCCGGCTCGCCGAGCGCCGCGCCGTCCGCACGGGTCGGGCCATGCGTCAGGTGACCCAGCGGGCCGAGGAGTACGGCGCCGGGGGGTTCGCCCTGGAGCCGCTCACCAGCGAGGAGCTGGTGCCGCTGACCTCCGGCGTGGAGGAGCTGGACTCCCTCTCCCGCGTCCTGGACCGCAACCACCACGCCCTCATGAGGGCGCTGACCGCTGAACGGTCCTTCGCCGCTGATGCCTCCCACCAGCTGCGCACCCCGCTGGCGGCGCTGCTGCTGCGGCTGGAGGAGATCAGCGAGTCCTCCGACCTGGATACCGCCCGGCACGAGGCCGAGATCGCGATCGGTCAGACGGAGCGGCTGGCCAACGTGGTGGACGACCTGCTCCACCGCACGCGGGCCGGCCACGCCGACGGGGGGCGGTCGGTCTCCGTCGACACCGTGCTCACCCAGCTGCTCAAGGAGTGGGAGCCGTCGTTCGCGGGGACCGGACGCTCGCTGACCTCCTCGATCGAGCGGGGCATGATCCTGCGCTCCAGCTCCTCGGCGATCTCCCAGATCCTCAACACCCTGGTCGAGAACTCCCTGGCCCACGGTGCCGGCAACGTCCAGGTGCGGGCGCGCCGCAGCGGGCCGTCCGCGGTGATCGAGGTGACCGACCAGGGGGAGGGGATCCCTCCGGAGCTGGCGCGGGTGATCTTCGAGCGCGGCACGACCACGGGGTCGGGGACCGGCCTGGGCCTGGCCGTGGCCCGGGAGACCGCGGAGTCCTTCGGCGGCCGCCTCGAGCTGATCTCGGCCGAGCCGGCCGTGTTCGCGCTGTTCGTCTCGATGGCCACCGGGCGCTGACCAAGGAGTGACCGGCGCTTGTGGTCGCGCGGAAGGCGTCGCATGCGACCAGAACCGCGCGACCAAGAACGCCGGGCGGTGCCGCGCTTAGGCGGGCGGTGCGTTGAGCGGCTCCGGGGCGCGGAGCCACGGGAGCACGCCGACCAGGCAGATCACCCCGGTCACCGCGAAGGCGAGCTCGAAGCCCACCGCGTCCGCCACCACCCCGACGAGGACCGGCCCGAGGATCGCCCCGCCGTCCTGGGACATCTGGAAGGTGGACAGCACCGTGCCGCCGTTGCGCTCGTGCCCCACCACGTCCGCGACCGCGGCCTGCTGCGCGGGGTTCACCAGGCCGGCGCCGACCCCCGAGGTCAGGGCCAGGGCGAACAGCAGCGCCAGTCCCGCGCCCACCGGCAGACCGTCGTGGCGGGCGAGGCCGATCAGGCCGAACGACATCCCCATCACCAGGAGCCCGGCGATGACCAGCGGGCGGCGGCCCACGCGGTCCACCCAGCGGCCGGAGAACTGCAGGGTCACGGCGGTCCCGACGGCGCCGACGGCGAGCACGGCGCCGGCGACCCACGGCTGGTCGAGGACCGCCGCCGCCAGGAGCGGCAGCAGGGCCATCCGCACCCCGAAGTTGGTCCACCCGTTCGCGGCACCCGAGACCAGGGCTGCCCGGTAGACCGGTGACCCCAGCGCCTGGCCCAGTGTCATGGTGGGCCGCTCCGCCTGCCCGGGCGGCGGTCGCAGCCGCGCCCCACCCAGCCCGATGCCGACGACCAGGGCGGCGAGGACCAGCGCCACGCCATACACGATGAACGGTGCCCGCAGACCGAGGCCGGCCAGGGCACCACCCAGCAACGGACCGACCATGCCGCCGATGAGGAAGGCGGAGCCGTAGGCCGAGGAGACCCGGCCGCGGGCCGAGGGCGGGGCGAGCCGGACCAGCAGCGCCATCGCCGAGACGGTGAACATGGTGGAGCCGATGCCGCCGAGCCCGCGGAACAGCAGCAGCTGGGCGTAGGACTGGGCGAAGGCGGTCGCGAAGGACGAGGCGGCCACAACGAGCAGGCCGGTGAGGTAGACCGGGCGCTCGCCGAGGCGGGCGACGAGGAGACCCCCGGCTGGGGCGAAGACGAGGCGGAAGAAGGCGAACGCCGAGACGATGACCGACGCCGCGGCCACGCCGACGTCGAAGGAGCGGGCGTAGGCCGGCAGCACCGGGGAGACGATGCCGAAGCCGATCGCGATGACGAACGCGGCGCCGACCAGGATCCAGATCTCGCGGGGGATCCGCGGTCGCTCGGGCGGCCCGTGGAAGGTGTCGCTCAGGGCGCACCCACCAGCTCGGCGAAGCGGCCCAGGTCGACGTTGCCGCCGGAGAGCACGACGCCGACCCGGCGGCCGGCGGTGTCGGGGACGGCGCCGGAGAGCACCGCGGCGAGGGCCAGCACGCCGGTGGGCTCCACGACCTGCTTGAGGGTGGCCGCCATGGCCCGCATCGCGGTCACCAGCTCCTCGTCGGAGGCGGTGACGACGTCGGTGACGCGGTCCCGGATGATCGGGAAGGTCAGGTGCCCCAGGTGCGTGGTCTGCGCGCCGTCGGCCAGGGTGCGCGGCGTCTCGATGGTGACGATCCGGCCCTCGCGCAGGGAGCGCAGCCCGTCGTCGCCGGCCGCCGGCTCGATGCCGTAGACGCGGGCCTGCGGCGCGAGGGCCCCGGCCGCGAGGAGGCTGCCGGACAGCAGCCCGCCGCCCCCGAGGGGGGTCACGACGACGTCGAGCTCTCCGGCGTCCTCGAGGAGCTCCTTGACCGCGGTGCCCTGCCCGGCGATGACGTGCGGGTGGTCGTAGGGCGGGACCACGGTCATCCCGCGCTCTGCGGCCAGGTCGGTGGCGATCCGCTCGCGGTCCTCGGTGTAGCGGTCGTAGCGCACCACCTCGGCGCCGTAGCCCTGCGTGGCGGCCACCTTGAGCGCGGGGGCGTCGTGGGGCATCACGATGACGGCGGGCATCCCGGTCTCCCGGGCGGCCAGCGCGATCGCCTGGGCGTGGTTGCCGGAGGAGTAGGCGATCACCCCGCCGCGGCGCTGGTCGGCGTCGAAGGCCGACAGGGCGTTGAGCGCGCCGCGGAACTTGAACGCCCCGACCCGCTGCAGGTGCTCGGCCTTGAGGTGGAGCTCGCAGCCGGCCAGCTCGTCCAGCCGGCGGGAGCGCAGCACCGGTGTCCGGTGGGCGCGGTCCTCCAGCACGCGCGCGGCGGCCTCGACGTCGGCGTAGGTGGGCAGGGAGTCGGTGGGCACGCCTTCAGGCTAGTGGCGGGGCGGGGCGAGCGCGTCGCCCTTGAAGACGTAGGTGCGGTAGGCCCAGAACCGGAACAGCGTGCCCAGCACGAGCCCGACGCCGTTGGCGCTGATGTTGTCCGCGACCTGGCTGTGCAGGTCCAGGACGTAGCGGGAGAACGCCAGGCAGAGCACCGCGATGAGCAGACCCAGGATGTTGAACCAGATGAACAGCAGGAACTCGTGGAAGGCCTGCGGCCGGCGGGTGTGCCGGAAGGTCCAGTAACGGTTGCCGAGCCAGGAGAAGATCGTGGCGATCGCCGTGGCCAGGATCTTGGCCCGCAGCGGGATGTCGTGCATCGGACCCTCCGCCATGCCGGGCAGGCCGAAGACGAAGTAGTTGTAGAGGGTGGTGTCGAGGATGAACGCCAGCAGCCCGATCGTGCCGAACTTGGCGACCTCGCGGGCGAGCACGTCATAGGCCCCCCGGATCCGTCCGACGAGCCCGGTGTCGCTCGTCAGGCGGGTTTGGGTCACGTCCGGAGTCTACGTCCGACCACTGCGCAGAGTTCCCCTCCAACCTGGGCACACGTGCCTCTCCCAACCTGGGCACGCCCGCGGCGCTTGTGCGACGCGTATATCCCGCTCACAGGCCTGATAACCGTGCCCAGGTTCGGGGAGGGGGTCCTGAAAGATTAGGCTGGCCGGCGTGACCGAGGCATCTGGACCCCTGCGCGCGGAGGGCGGCTTCCCGGTCGTCGGGATCATCGGCGGGGGGCAGCTGGCGCGGATGTCGCAGCAGCCGGCGGTGGCCCTGTCCATCACCCTGTCCGTCCTCGCCGAGTCCGAGACCGCCTCGGCCGCGCTCGTCGTGCCGCACGCCCCGGTCGGCGACCACACCGACCTGGAGACGGTCCGCGCCTTCGCCCGCGACGTCGACGTCGTCACCTTCGACCACGAGCACGTCCCGCCGGAGGTCATCTCCGCGCTCATCGCCGACGGTCACCCGGTCCATCCCGGCCCCGAGGCGCTGCTCCACGCCCAGGACAAGATCGTCATGCGCCGCCGGCTCACCGAGCTCGGCATCCCGTGTCCCCGCTGGACCGCCGCGCAGACCGCCGCCGACGTCGCCGAGTTCGGGGCGGAGATCGGCTGGCCGGTCGTCGCCAAGACCCCGAGAGGCGGGTATGACGGCAAGGGGGTGCGTCGCATCTCCTCACCGGCGGAGGTGGCCGACTGGCTCGAGGTCGTGGGTCAGGACGGCCCCATGCGCGAGGGCGTCCTGCTGGAGGAGGCGGTGGACTTCGTCCGTGAGCTGGCCGTCATGGTCGCCCGCAGCCCCAGCGGGCAGGCTGCGACCTGGCCGGTCGTGGAGACCGTCCAGACCAACAGCATCTGCACCGAGGTGATCGCCCCCGCGCCAGGCCTGGACGAGGACCTGGCGACCCGGATCGGCGAGGCCGCGCTGCGGGTCGTCGGCGAGCTGGGTGTCACCGGCTGCATGGCCGTGGAGCTGTTCGAGGTGAGGGATCGGGAGACCGGCGCCCCGGCATACTTGGTGAACGAGCTGGCGATGCGGCCGCACAACTCCGGGCACTGGACCATCGACGGGGCCGTGACCAGCCAGTTCGAGCAGCACCTGCGCGCGGTCCTGGACCTGCCGCTGGGTGACCCGTCGGCGCGGCAGGAGTGGACCGTGATGGCCAACGTGCTGGGCGGGGAGCACCCGGACCTCTACCCGGCGTACCGGCACCTGATGGCGCGCGACCCGGGGCTGAAGATCCACCTCTACGGCAAGGGCGTGCGGCCCGGGCGCAAGCTCGGGCACGTCAACGTCACCGGCGACGGCGACGTGGAGGCGCTGCGCGAGCGGGCGCGGCACGCCGCCGACTATCTGCAGGGAGTCATCGATGAGTGAGCCTTCAGTGAATGAGCACAGCGGGACCCGGCCGGTCGTCGGGCTGGTCATGGGCAGCGACAGCGACTGGCCGGTGATGGAGGCCGCGGCGCAGGTGCTGGAGGAGTTCAGTGTGGGCTACGAGGCCGACGTCGTGTCCGCGCACCGGATGCCGGCCGAGATGATCGACTACGGCCGGTCGGCGGAGGAGCGCGGGCTCCGGGTGATCATCGCCGGTGCCGGGGGAGCGGCGCACCTGCCCGGGATGCTCGCGTCGGTGACCGTGCTGCCGGTGATCGGGGTGCCGGTGCCGCTGAAGCACCTGGACGGCATGGACTCGCTGCTCTCGATCGTGCAGATGCCCGGCGGCATCCCGGTCGCGACGGTCTCGATCGCCGGCGCCAAGAACGCCGGCCTGCTGGCGGTGCGCATCCTCGGCGCCGGGGACGGGGACGAGGCGAGCCGTCTGCGGGCGGCCCTGACGGCATACTCCTCGGAGCTGCGGGACCAGGCCCACGCCAAGGGCGAGAGGCTGCGGTCCCGCCCCCAATTTTGATAGTGGTTTTGTCGGTCGATCCCGGCTTTTCGTCGTGGTTTTGTCGGGCCTGCTCGGAACGGCCGCCGGCGTGATCCAGGGGCGGTCCGGACTGTCAGGGAAGGTTTCTGCCGCGCGGCCGGGGTGCCAGGACGACCTCCGCGGTCCCGGGATCTGCAAAACCGCTACGAGAATCCGGGTGGCACCTGCAAAACCACTACAAGAATGCGGGGGGGACCTGCGAAACCACTATGAAAATTGGGGAACTACGATCGGGGCATGTCGATCCCGCCCAGCGCTGACCAGCTGCTCCTGGCCCCCGACGGCACGCCGACCCAGCAGGAGTGGGAAGGCGCCGTCGCGGCGGTGCTGCGCAAGAGCGGGCGGCTGACCAGCGACGACCCGGACTCCGCCGCGTGGAGCTCACTGACCCGCACCACCCTCGACGGCATCCCCGTGCTGCCGCTGGGCACCCCCGAGACCGCGGCCGAGCTGCCCGACCCCGGGCTGCCGGGTCAGGCGCCGTTCACCCGCGGCGCCACCGCCACCCGCCCCTTCGGCGCGTGGGACATCCGGGCCCGGTTCGAGGACCCGGACGCCGAGCTCACCGCCCTGCACGTCACCGACGACCTGGAGAACGGCGTCAACTCCCTCTGGCTGGTGCTCGGGGAGTCCGGCATCGCCGTCGAGCACCTCGACACCGTCCTGGAGCCGGTGCTCCTCGACCTCGCCCCCGTCGTCCTCGACGCCCCGGAGCAGCCGGTCCGCGCGGCCTCCGAGTTCGTCCGCCACCTCGTCCACCGCGGCGTGACCCCAGCCCCCGGCACCAACCTCGGCGCCAACCCCATCGGCCACCGCGACAAGCGCCCGATGGCCAAGGAGGTCGTCCGCGACGTCGCCGACCTCGCCGTGCGCGAGGGACTCAAGGCAATCATGGTCGACGGCACCGCCGTGCACGACCGCGGCGGCTCCGACGTCCAGGAGCTCGCCTACACCATCGCCGCCGGCGCGGAGTACCTCCGCCTCCTCGCCCAGGCCGGCCACGACCCGAACACGGCGGCGGGGCTCATCGAGTTCCGCTACGCCGCCACGGCCGAGCAGTTCCCGACCATCGCCAAGCTCCGCGCCGCCCGCCAGCTCTGGTCCCGGGTGCTGGAGCTCAGCCACGTCGATGCCCCCCTGCGCGGGCAGTCCCAGCACGCCGTCACCTCGCGCCCGATGATGACCCGCTACGACCCCTACACCAACATGCTGCGCACCACCGTCGCCGCGTTCTCCGCGGCCGTCGGCGGCGCGAGCGCGATCACCGTGCTGCCCTTCGACGAGCCGCTCGGCCTCCCGGAGTCGTTCAGCCGCCGCATCGCCCGCAACACCTCCAGCCTGCTCGCCGCCGAGTCGCACGTCGCCGCCGTCACCGACCCCGCCGGCGGGTCGCACGCGGTCGAGCGCCTCACCCAGGACCTCGCCGAGGCCGCGTGGGAGCTGTTCGGCCGGGTCGAGGAGGACGGCGGCCTGATCCACGACCTCAAGGACGGCTCCTGGGACCGCGCCATCGCCGAGGTCGTCGAGCGCCGCCGCGAGCAGGTCGCCCGCCGCACCCGCCCGATCACCGGGCTCAGCGAGTTCCCCCAGGTCGCCGAGACCCTGCCCCAGCGCCGGGCGTATGCCGTCCCGCGCCAGGTCGTCCGGCACGGCGCCGACTTCGAGGCGCTGCGCGACCAGCCCGCGCCGACCCCGCTCTTCGTGGCCACCCTGGGCACCGTCGCCCAGCACACCGCGCGCGCCACCTTCCTCACCAACCTGCTCGCCGCCGGCGGCATCACCGCCCGCACCGTCGGCGCCACCACGGGCGTCGAGGACGTGCTCGCCGCCTACCAGGGCGAGAAGGTCGTCGCCCTCGCTGGGACCGACCGGGAGTATGCCGAGTGGGGACCTGATCTCGTGGCCGCCCTCCGCGGGGCGGGCGCCGAGCACGTGGTCCTGGCCGGCAAGCCCGTCGAGGGCGTCGAGGTCGATGACAACGCCGCCATGGGTCTGGACGCCCTGGCCTTCCTGCACCGCACCCGCGAGCGACTCGGCGTGCCCACGAGCCAACCCGACGCCGGCCCGACCACGGAGGTGGCCCCGTGACCAACATCCCGAAGTCCTTCGCCGGCTTCCCGCTGACCGGAGAGCGGCCCACGCAACCGGACCACACGGCATACGAGAAGGCAGTTGCCGACACCCAGCCCTGGGCCTCGCCGGAGGGCATCGACATCAAGCCCCTCTACACCGCCCAGGACCTGGCCGGGCTGGACGCGCTGGACACCTACCCGGGGCTGGCGCCGTTCCTGCGCGGGCCCTACCCGGCGATGTACGCCACCCAGCCCTGGACCATCCGGCAGTACGCCGGCTTCTCCACCGCCGAGGAGTCCAACGCCTTCTATCGTCGCAACCTGGCCGCCGGGCAGAAGGGGCTCTCGGTCGCCTTCGACCTGGCCACGCACCGCGGCTACGACTCCGACCACCCGCGGGTGCGCGGCGACGTCGGCATGGCCGGGGTGGCGATCGACTCGATCTACGACACCCGCACCCTCTTCGACGGCATCCCGCTGGACAAGATGAGCGTCTCGATGACGATGAACGGCGCGGTGCTTCCGGTCCTGGCGCTCTACATCGTCGCCGCCGAGGAGCAGGGCGTCGCCCCCGAGCAGCTGTCCGGGACCATCCAGAACGACATCCTCAAGGAGTTCATGGTCCGGAACACGTACATCTATCCGCCCGGACCGAGCATGCGGATCGTCGGCGACATCTTCGCGTACACGGCGAAGAACATGCCGAAGTGGAACTCGATCTCGATCTCGGGCTACCACATGCAGGAGGCGGGGGCGACGGCCGAGCAGGAGCTGGCCTTCACCATCGCCGACGGGCTGGAATACGTG
>JAAYYA010000293.1 GCA_012515595.1 Actinomycetales bacterium | reverse complement strand
GCGCTCTGGGATCGGGCGCTGTGGGACCCGGGTCCCGCGGCCGGGTGCTGCTGTGGCCGGACACCTTCACCAACTTCCTGACGCCGCGGGTGGGGACCGCCGCGGTCGCGGTGCTGGAGGCCGCCGGCTTCGAGGTGGTGCTGCCCGAGGGCCCGGTCTGCTGCGGGCTCACCTGGGCCTCGACGGGCCAGCTGCCGATGGCGCGCAGGGTGCTGCGCCGCTCGCTCGGAGTCATCGCGCCCGAGGTGGAGGCGGGCACGCCGGTCGTGGGTCTCGAGCCGAGCTGCACGGCGATGCTGCGCCACGACGCCGCGCACCTGCTGGACGGACACCCGCTGGTCGCGCGGCTGCCGTCGGTCGTGCGAACCCTCGCCGAGGTGCTGGCCGAGCGCGCACCGGACTGGGCCCCGCCACAAGTCGGCGGCGAGGCGCTCGTGCAGGTGCACTGCCACCAGCACGCCGTGATGGGGTTCGAGGCCGAGCGGGCGCTGATGCGGGCCGCCGGCATCGCCGCCGTCGAGCCGGAGCAGGGGTGCTGCGGGCTGGCCGGCAACTTCGGCTTCGAGCAGGGGCACTACGAGCTGTCGCAGGCGGTCGGGGAGCGCACGATCCTGCCGGCCGCGCGGGAGGCCGCCGCGGACACGGCGATCCTGGCCGACGGGTTCAGCTGCCGCACGCAGATCGCCCAGGGCACGCCGCGCCAGGCCCGGCACCTGGCCGAGCTACTGGCCGACGCGCTGCCGCGCCGGCCGTGACGCGGGCGCGGGACCGCCGGGCCTGTGAAGAATCCGTGCACCTGCACGCCGACTTCACGCGATGCGCAGACCGCTTGAATCCGCCCGCCGACCTGGCCGTGAACGATGCATACGCGTGCACGCCGACTTCACGCGATGTGGCGGCTGGCGGTGAAGGATGCGTCCACGTGCACCGGCCCGCGCAGGGGGTGGGACGTGGTGCGCGTGGGGTCTCAGCCGAGCAGCCGCAGCGCCACGAGGGCGTAGGTGCGGGCGGCCACCACCAGCTCCTCGACCGCGACCGACTCGTCCGGGCGGTGGGCCTGCTCGTTGACCGACCCCGGTCCCAGGACGAGCGTGGGCACGCCGGCGTCGCGCGCGACGAACCCGCCGTCGCAGGCGGCGGTCCAGCCCGCGAGGTCGTGCCCGGGTCCGCCGGACTGCTGCAGCGCGGCGTCGGTGAGCACGACGAACGGGTGGTCGGCTGGGGTCTCGAAGCCGGGCATCGACATCGGCATGCTCACCTCGACGGAGAGGTCGTCGGCCGCGAGGTCGAGGCCTGCGAGGCGCTCGCGGACGGCGGCGAGCACCACGTCGGCGTCCTCCCCGGGCAGCAGCCGCCGGTCGGCACTGATGTGGGCGTGGGCCGGGACCGTCGAGGTGCCCTGCCCGCCGTCGACCATCCCGACGCTCCAGGTCGCCGGGCCGACGAGGGGGTGTGCCTCCGCCGCCAGCTCGCCGTGCCAGCGGCGCAGCTCCTCGATGATCCGGGCGGCGCCGTAGATCGCGTTGCGGCCGTCGTCGGGCCGCCCCGAGTGCGCCGCCAGTCCGTGCACCGAGACCTCGACGTAGGAGTCGCCCCGGGCGGCGATGATCGTCTGCAGGTCGGTCGGCTCGGCGACGACGCACCCGAGGAAGGCGCTCCGGTCCCGTCCCATGTAGTGGCGGATGCCGAGCCCGGTCTCCTCCTCGTCGACCAGCGCCGCCAGCTCAACCGGTCCGGACAGCGTCACCCCGGCCCGGCGCAGCGCGTCCATCGCGACGACGCAGGCCGCCAGCCCGCCCTTCATGTCCGCCGTGCCCCGGCCGAAGATCCGCCCGTCGCGCAACCCGCCCTCGAACGGGTCGCCGGTCCAGCCATCGCCGGGCGGGACGACGTCGGTGTGGCCCAGCAGCAGCAGACCGGGACCCGGTCCACCGGGCAGCGCGGCACTGAGGTTGGGCCGTCCCGGCGCCACCTCCTCCGTGATCACGTCCAGACCGCGGGACCGGCAGGCGTCCGCGAGCACCTCGGCGGTCGCGGCCTCCTCGCCCGGCGGGTTGTGGCCGCGCGCGCGGACCAGGTCCTGGGTCAGGCCGACGATCTCCGCGGTGTCGATGAGACCGAGAACCCGGCGCTCGATCTCCGAGAGGCCAGCGTCCGTCGTGGTCACGGACGCCTCAGGCCTCAGCGTCCAGCCGGTCGACGGCGCGACGCAGCCGGGCGACGCCCTCGCGGATCCGGTCCGGTGGGGTCGAGGCGAAGCAGAGCCGCAGGTCGTGCGGGAAGGCCTGGCTGGGGGAGAAGGCGTTGCCGGGGATATAGGCCACGCCCTCGGCCAGGGCCACCGGGAAGAGCTCCTCGGTCGCCACCGGGCGGTCGAAGCTCACCCACAGGAAGAAGCCGCCCTCGGGGTCGGTCCAGTGGGCGATGTCCCCGAAGTGCTCGGTGAGGGCCTCCTGCATGGCCACCTTGCGGCGCCGGTACTCCGCCCGCTGCACCTCCAGGTGGTCGGTGAGATGACCGCCCGCGAGGAAGCCGGCGACCAGCCGCTGCGCGGGCAGGTTGGTGCAGGTGTCCATCGCCTGCTTGGCGTTGATGAGCAGCTGCTGCAGCTCGGGGGCGGCGTCCACCCAGCCGACCCGCAGGCCCGGGGCGATGATCTTGGAGAAGGTCCGCACCGAGAAGACGAGCGGGTCGCCCGCGCCGAGCTCGCGCAGCGACGGCAGCTCCTCGCCGGCGAAGCGCAGCATGCCGTAGGGGTCGTCGTCGATGACGACACTGCCCCAGCGGCGCGCGAGGTCGAGCAGCCGGTGCCGGCGCTCCAGGGACATCGAGGCGCCGGAGGGGTTCTGGAAGGTGGGGATGGTGTAGATCGCCTTCGGGGTGCGCCCGGCCCGCTCGACCCCCTCCTCCAGCGCGTCGATGCTCATGCCCTCGCTGTCGACCGGGACCTCGAGCAGCTCGGCCTGGTAGGACAGCGCCGTGGCGCTGCCGTTGGTGTAGGTCGGTGACTCCACGACGACCAGGTCACCGGGGTCGACGAAGAGCTTGCAGGCCAGGTCCAGCCCCTGCATGCCGCCGGAGGTGATGGTCAGCCGCTCGGCGGTGGTCGCGTCGCCGGTGCCCTCGAGGATGCCGAGCAGCGCGTCGCGCAGCGCCGGGTCGCCCTCCGTCGCGGCGTAGTCGAAGGCGTCGGCCGCCGCCGGCCCGATCGCCTCCGTGCCGATGTCGGCCAGCACCTGCGTCGGGATGGCCTCCGCGGCGGGGCTGCCCATCGCGAACCGGACGATGTCGTGGGTCTGGCTCGCGAGCAGCGAGGTGCTGGAGTCGATCACCGATCCGACGAGGCCGGTGGCCCGCTCCGCGAGGGGCAGGGTCTGGGGCTGGGTAGTCATGTCGCCTTCCGTCCGTGGTCCCCGATCCCGGGGAGTATGCGGTGCTGCCGCACTGTCTCAGTTGTCTCGTCTTCTCAGTGGTCCCGTCGGCCCCGGCGCACGGCGCCGCGACCGGGGGTGTCAGGTCTTGATGGTCAGCCCTCCGGGGACGCTGGTCAGTCGCTCCACCCCGGCCTCGGTGATGAGGACCGGCTCGGAGGTCTCATACCCCCAGCCTCCCATCCACATGCCGAGGATCACGTGGAAGGCCATGCCGGCCTCGATCACGGTCTCCGACCCCTCGCGCAGGCTGACCGTCCGCTCGCCCCAGTCCGGGGGGTAGCCGATGCCGATCGAGTAGCCGATCCGCGACTCCTTGGTCAGGCCGTGCCGGGCGATGGCCTGGGTGAAGGCGCTGTGCACGTCGTGGCTGGTGCGCCCCGGCCGCAGCTCCTCGGCCAGCGCGAGCCAGCCCTCGCTCACCGCGGAGGCGCAGTCGGCCAGGTACTGCGGGGGCTTGCCCAGGCTCACGGTGCGCGCCAGCGGGGCGTGGTAGCGCTGGTGGACCCCGGCCAGCTCGATGGTGGCGGCCTCGCCGTAGCGCATCACCCGGTCGCTCCAGGTCAGGTGCGGGGTGCCGGCCGTCGCGCCGGTCGGCAGCATCGGCACGATCGCCGGGTAGTCGCCGCCCAGCCGGTCCAGGCCCGCGGTCTGGGCGTGCTGGATGTCGGCGACGATGTCGCACTGCCGGCGCCCGGGCTCGATCGCCCCGAGGGCGGTGAGCATGACGTGCTCGGCGATCTGCCCGGCATACCGCAGGCACTCCTGCTCCG
>JAAYYA010000292.1 GCA_012515595.1 Actinomycetales bacterium | reverse complement strand
TCGCCGCCTACATCAACGGCGTCGCGCGCCAGCCGGAGGCCCAGAAGATCCTCCAGCCGATCGCCATCCTGGGCTTCGCGCTCGCCGAGGCGCTCGCGATCTTCGCCCTGGTGCTCTTCTTCATCCGGCTCTGACGCTGGTTTCTCCCGAACCCACCAGCCCTATGGCGTCGCCTCGCTGAGGCGACTGCGTCCCTGAGGAGACCATCGTGCAGCTCATCGCTAGCACCCTGACCGCCGTCCCGGTGGTCACGGCCGCCGAGGCCGACCCCGAGGCCACGGCCGTGCCGATCCTGCCCTACCTGCCGGAGCTCATCTTCGGCCTGGTGGCCTTCGGCATCCTGTACTGGGTCGTGGCCAAGTTCGTCGTGCCCAACCTGGAGAAGGCGTATGCCGAGCGCACCGCCGCGATCGAGGGTGGCATGCAGCAGGCCGAGAAGGCGCAGGAGGAGGCCGAGGCCGCGCTGCGCGAGTACAAGGCCCAGCTCGCCGAGGCCCGCGACGAGGCTGCCCGCATCCGCGAGGAGGCCAAGGAGCAGGGGGCGTCGATCATCGCCGAGATGCGCCAGCAGGCGCAGTCCGAGGCGACCCGCATCACCGAGTCCGCGACCAAGCAGATCGAGGCCGAGCGCCAGCAGGCGATGGTCTCCCTCCGCGCCGACGTGGGCCGCCTCTCGACCGACCTGGCCGGCCGGATCGTCGGGGAGTCCCTGGAGGACCAGACCCGGCAGAGCGGCATCGTCGACCGGTTCCTGGCCGAGCTCGAGGCGGGCAACGTCCGTCCTGAGGTCGTCGGCACGGCCGGCGGCCCGGAGGCCGGCTCCGAGGGGCAGGGTTCCTGATGCAGGGCGCGTCCCGTTCGGCCCTGGCCGAGTCCCGTGAGGTCCTCTCGCGGGCGCTCGAGCAGGGCACCGACCGCAGCCAGCTGGGCGAGGAGCTGCTCCGGGTGGCCGGGGTCATCGGGGGCAACGCCGTGCTGCGGCGGTCCCTGGCGGACCCCTCGCGCGAGGCGCAGCCGAAGGTCGACCTGATCAACCGCCTGTTCGCGGGCCGGGTCAGCGACGAGGCGCTGCACGTCGCGTCGACGGTGGCCTCCCGGCGCTGGGCGGCCGAGGGCGACCTGACCGCCACCCTGGAGTCCTTCGGCGTCGAGTCCATCCTGGCCCACGCCGAGGCGGCCGGGCGGCTCTCGCAGGTCGAGGACGAGCTGTTCCGTTTCGGGCGCATCGTGGACGGGACCGGGGAGCTGCGCTCCGCGCTCACCGACCGGCGCGCCCCCGCAGCGGCCAAGGCGAGGGTCGTCAAGAGCCTGCTCGGCGACCGCAGTGCCCCGGAGACGGTGCGCCTGGCCGAGCTGGCCGCGACGCACCGCAGCACCCGGTTCGACCACGCGGTCGAGGGCTACCTGACGATCGCGGCGCGACGCCAGGAGCAGCTGACGGCGACGGTGACCACGGCCGTGCCCCTCACCGCGCAGCAGTTCGAGCGGCTCACCGCGGCGCTCGGTGCACACTACGACCGCGCCGTCCGCGTCAATGCCGTCGTCGACCCCCAGGTGGTCGGTGGCATCCGTGTCGATATCGGTGACGAGGTCATCGACGGCACGATCCTGAGCCGCCTCGACGAGGCGCGCCGCAGGATGACCAGCTGACCCAACCACAGACCACCCAGACCCCCAGCACGGGCCCGGACCGGGCCGCATACGAGGAGAAGATGATGACGGAGCTGACGATCCGTCCGGACGAGATCCGGGACGCGCTGGACACTTTCGTCCAGTCCTACCAGCCCACTGCCGCCTCCCGCGAGGAGGTCGGACGGGTGATTGACGCCGGTGACGGCATCGCCCACGTGGAGGGCCTGCCCTCCGCCATGACCAACGAGCTGCTCGAGTTCGAGGACGGCACCCTCGGCCTGGCGCTGAACCTCGATGTCCACGACATCGGTGTCGTCATCCTGGGCGAGTTCGCCGGGATCGACGAGGGGCAGCAGGTCAAGCGGACCGGCGAGGTGCTCTCCGTCCCCGTCGGTGACGGCTACCTCGGCCGGGTCGTCGACCCGCTGGGCAACCCGATCGACGGGCTGGGCGAGATCGAGTCCGAGGAGCGTCGCATCCTGGAGCTGCAGGCTCCCGGCGTCATGCAGCGCAAGTCGGTCCACGAGCCGCTGCAGACCGGCATCAAGGCGATCGACGCCATGATCCCCGTCGGCCGCGGCCAGCGCCAGCTCATCATCGGCGACCGCCAGACCGGCAAGACCACGGTCGCGATCGACACGATCCTGAACCAGAAGGCCAACTGGGAGTCCGGCGACCCGGACAAGCAGGTGCTCTGCATCTACGTCGCGATCGGTCAGAAGGGCTCG
>JAAYYA010000291.1 GCA_012515595.1 Actinomycetales bacterium | reverse complement strand
GTGGAGGAGCTGCAGGCCGGCGACCGCTTCGTGGTCCGTCCGGGCGAGAAGGTCGCGACCGACGGCCGGATCATCGAGGGGGCCAGCTCGATCGACGCCAGCATGGTCACCGGCGAGTCGATGCCCGTCGAGGTGGCGGCCGGTGACGAGGTCACGGGCGCCACCGTCAACGGTCACGGCCGCCTGGTCGTCCAGGCCCTGCGCGTCGGCGCCGAGACCACCCTGGCCCGCATCACCCAACTGGTCGAGCAGGCACAGACCGGCAAGGCCCCGGTGCAGCGCCTCGCCGACCGCATCTCTGCGGTCTTCGTCCCGGTCGTCCTGGGCATCGCGGCGCTGACCTTCGTGCTGTGGCTGGTCACCGGCAACCCGGTCACCGACGGCCTGGCCGCGGCCGTGGCCGTGCTGATCATCGCCTGCCCGTGCGCCCTGGGCCTGGCGACCCCGACCGCCCTGCTCACCGGCACCGGGCGGGGCGCGGAGCTGGGCATCCTCATCAAGGGCCCGCAGATCCTGGAGTCCACCCGCCGGGTCGACACCGTCGTACTGGACAAGACCGGCACCCTCACCACCGGCGAGCCGGTGCTCACCGACGTCCTGACGGCCGGCGCCCTGCCCAACGACGCCGCCCTCAAGGCGGCGGCCAGCGTCGAGGCCGGCAGCGAGCACCCGATCGCCCAGGCGATCGTGCAGGGCGCCCGCGACCGGGGCATCGAGCCCAAGCCGATCACCGGCTTCACCAACCTGCCCGGCCAGGGAGCCCGCGCCAGCGTCGGTGGGACCGAGGTGACGGTCGGCAAGCCCGACCTGTTCGACCAGGTGCCCGACCCGCTGCAGAGCGAGGTCGACGCCGGCAAGGGGACCACGGTGCTCGTCGGCTGGGACGGCACCGCCCGGGCGGCGATCACCGTCGCCGACACCCCGCGCGACTCGAGCGCCGCGGCGGTGGGCCGGCTGCGCGAGCTCGGCCTCACGCCATACCTCCTCACCGGCGACAACGAGCACACGGCACGGCGGGTGGCCCGCGAGGTCGGGATCGACGAGGCCAACGTCGACGCCGGCGTGCTGCCGCAGGACAAGTTCGACCACGTCAGGGCGCTGCAGGAGCAGGGCCGGGTCGTGGCGATGGTCGGCGACGGGGTCAACGACGCCGCGGCGCTGGCCCAGGCCGACCTCGGCATGGCGATGGGGTCGGGCACCGACGTGGCCGCCGAGTCCGCGGACATCGTGCTGATGCGCTCGGACGTGCACGCCGTCGCCGACTCGATCGGCCTGTCCCGCAAGACCCTCCGGGTCATCAAGCAGAACCTCGTGTGGGCCTTCGGCTACAACACGCTGGCGATCCCGCTGGCCGCGTTCGGCCTGCTCACCCCGATGATCGCCGGTGGCGCGATGGCGATGTCCAGCGTGCTCGTGGTGCTCAACAGCCTGCGGCTGAAGGCGTACGGCCGCTAGGCACGGGCCGGCCCCTCCTCACCAGGTGCGCCGCCGGCTCGGCACCGCCGCGCCCATCACCCCGAGTGCCCCGACGATCGCGCTGGCGAGCGCGGCCTGGGTCAGCACCGACTCCTCCGGCACCCCGTCACCCTGGCGGACCGAGTTGAACTCGACCCCCGCGACAGCGACCTCGGCGGCGACCCGGCACCGGTCCGCGCGCTCCATGTCGGTCACGTCGTGGCACAGCCCCCTGACCCGGTCGGCGAACTGGTCGTCGATGGCCCCGCGCGCCCACCGCCCGAGCGGCTCACCCGTCTGCTCGGCATACCGCAGCAGGTCATAGCCGTAGTCGTGCTGCCGGCACGCCGGCTCGAAGGCCTCCGGCAGCGCCACCGGTGAGGAGCACCCACCGTCGGCCCGGACCAGCAGGCCATCGACCACCTCGGGTCGGTAGCCGCGGAGCCGGGCGAAGTCGTCGGGCACAGTGGCCAGCGCCTCCGCGGGGCTGCCCTGCGTGAGGGCCCGCACCGCCGTGGCGGCCGCGCGATCTCCCGGCTCGGCGGACGACCCGTGGTCGCCGTCCGCACCCGTCGCCGAGAGCGTGAACAGGGTGGTCGCGAAGGCTGCGCACAGACCCAGGACCAGGGACGAGAGTCGTCGAGGAAGCATGCCTCGACGCTAGGAAGCAGGGCCCCACG
>JAAYYA010000290.1 GCA_012515595.1 Actinomycetales bacterium | reverse complement strand
CCCGCGACGATCACCACCTGGTGGTCGCGGACCGCCTCGGCGATGTCCTGGCGCCGCTCGACGACCGGCAGCTCGGGCGGGTAGTTGATCTTCTCCGGCAGCATCCTGCGCCGCGCCGCGACCCGCTCGGCCCGCCGCTGCGGGTCCGGCTCCTGCCGGGGCCGCCGCTGACCCGGCCTCCTGCGCTGCTGGTCGCGGGCACGCCGGGGTGGGGTGGCGTGCTGGGCGGGCATGGCAGCCATCGTCACAAATCCCCCCCATTTTTCATAGCGGTTTCGTTCACCCTCCCCGCATTTTCGTAGTGGTTTTGTTCACCCTCCCCGCATTTTCGTAGCGGTTTTGTTCATGCTGACCCTGTCGCAGGTGGTCCGGGGTGGAGTCGTCCGTGCGAGCGACACGCCGTCGGTGCGAGCACCAGGACCTCGCACCGGCGCAGGTTCGGTCGCACCGATCAGGCGGTGCGAGCTGGTCTTCTCGACGCGACCGGTGCCCGGTGCTGAGGCGCAGACAGTTCCCGTGCACGCGCCGGGGCGCCGGGGCCGGAGCCGGACTGCCCGCGGATCCGTCGATCCGCGGGCAGTCCGTGTGCCGGTGTGGGCGGTGCGTCAGCTGATCACGGCGCCCACGGGGAGACCAGCGCCCGGAGAGCGTCCATCACCGACTCGGCGACCGCGGTCTCGCCGCCGAGCAGGAAGACGTGCTCGGTGACCTCGGACCCCTCGAGCCACGACGTGGTGGCCTGCGGGAGCGACGTCGTCCGGGACAGCAGCACCACCTGGCCCAGCGTGCCACCGGGCAGCGCATCGACCAGGTTGGCGTCGGCGCCGGAGCTGACCGCCACGGAGGTTGCGTCCAGGCCCTCGCCGACGTAGTGGTCGGCGATGGTCGTCGCCGTGGTCCAGCGGTCGGCACCCGCGAGGCGCTCGGCGTCGGGCAGCTGGTCGAGCACCTCCTCGGAGATGGCGTCCGTGCCGCCGACGGCCACCGTCGAGGTGTAGCCCTCCAGGGCCTCGGCCGTGACGTTCGGGACCCGGTCCTGCCGGACGAGCAGCACCGGCGTGCTGGTGGCGGCCGCTGGGCCGGAGACCGCGAGCGCGTCCACGAGGTGCTCTGACTCGCCGGAGGAGACGATGGCCCCGTCCCCGGCACCGAGCCGCTCGGCGACGGCCGCCGCGGTGGCGAACCGGTCCTCGCCGGCTGCCCGGTCGGTCGTGATGCCCAGGTCGGTGAGCTCGTCGACCACGTCCTGGCTGACCGCCGCCTCGCCGCCGACCACGACCACCTCGGTCACGCCGCGGTCGGTGAGGTCCTGGGCGGTGACCGACGAGAGCTGGTCGGAGCGGGTCAGCAGGACCGGCGCCTCCAGGTGCCGCCCCAGCGGGCCGGCCACGAGACCGTCGATCAACCGGGCCTCGGCCCCGCTGACCAGCACGGCTGTGTCACTCTCGGGGAAGGCCTCCTGGCCGATGGCGACCGCCGTCTCGTACCGGTCGTCGCCGCTCAGCCGGTGCACGGTCGCCTCGTCCGCGGCGATCCGGACCAGCTCGACCAGCCCGGCGGCATACTCCTGGGACTCCTCGTGGCCCTCCTCGAACGGCGGCTGGAAGCCGACGCCCTCCCAGCGCTGCTGCGCCTCGTTCCACAGGTCGTTGCCGACCTCGAAGTCCCAGGCGTAGATGTCGTGCTCGTAGAACAGGTGGTCACCGGAGTTGCCGGCGGCGCTGTAGAGGACGTCGACGACCGGGCCGGTGTTGGACGGCCAGGTCACCGTGCCACGGTGTCCGGCGATCGCCCCGACGATCCGCTGGGCCGCGACCATGAAGTCCTCGGCGACCTCGGGCTCCGGCAGGGGCAGCGGCTCGCGGCCCGGCATCTTGTAGGCACCCGGGGACCACATGAAGTAGCCGCCGTAGCTGTGCACGTTGATGGCGTGGGTGATGTTGGGGAACTGCTCGGCGATGCTCACCACGTTGTTGGCCTCGGCCTCCGAGAGCTCCTCCGTGCCGGCGAAGGTGCCCGACAGGCAGTTGAGCGAGCCCCCGACGTAGCCGTCGAAGACCGAGCCGACCGCGTAGTTGCGGTTGATGTCCACACCCCAGTTGTTCTCCCGGGCAGGGTCCCGGTTGATGCCCTCGCAGTGCTCGGACATGTTCTTGCGCTGCATGTTGAAGTCGTAGAAGGAGTAGTTCGCCCCGTCCGGGTTGACCACCGGCAGGACGAAGATCTCGACCTCCTCCAACAGCCGGGCGGTCTCCTCGTCGGTGGCGGCGTTGGCCAGCATCCGCTCGGCGAACTCCATGGTCACCAGCGGGGTGACCCACTCGCGGGCGTGCTCCTGGCTGTAGGTGTAGACGCCGGGACGGGAGCCGTCACGGTGCACGCCGATCCGCAGCGCACGAACGGTCTGACCCTCGGTGTCCAGGTGGGAGGCGTCCAGCCCGTCGTCCAGCTGCGCCTCGGCCGTCGGCATCACCTCTCCCTCCGATCCCTGGACGACGAACGCGCCGAAGGTCTCCGGGAAGGTCTGGTTGACGTATGCCGACACCTCCTCGGTCGTGCTGCTCACCTGACCCGCGGCGTCGGTGGCCAGGGAGAGGGTCAGGGCCCCGTCGGCATACTCACCGCTGAGCTCCTGGTCCGGGGCGCCGGGGTCCACAGCATTGACCTCGGTGCCGTTCATGCCCGAGGACCCGGGGTCGACGGACTCCACGACGATCGCGGTCGACGCCGGGTCGCCGACATAGGCCTTGGCGGTCCGGTTGTAGCCGTGGGTCTGGTGGGGCAGCTCGATGACGTCGACGAGGTCTGGGTACTGCGTGGCGAGGCGGTCGATCCGCTCGTCGATGTCGGCGGGGGTGAGGTAGGCGTCGATGAAGTCGGACTGGTAGCCCGAGGGCAGCTCCGGCGCCTCGTTGCCGGGCCAGAAGGCAGGCTCCGTCGTCGCCGTGCCGCCCTGGTTGGAGGTGGCCGTCAGGGTGAC
This sequence comes from Actinomycetales bacterium, assembly GCA_012515595.1. Lineage (GTDB taxonomy): Bacteria > Actinomycetota > Actinomycetes > Actinomycetales > Dermatophilaceae > Ornithinicoccus. Next base: position 21,456 of record JAAYYA010000290.1, on the reverse strand, counting down.
CGGGGCGTCCGGGAGAGGTGCGGGCAGGTGGTAGTGGAACAGGTACTGCCCCGCGTCGACGTACCGGGCCAGCGGGAAGGAGCCGGTCGTGCCATCCGCCGTCTCCCAGTCCACCGTGATCTGCAGGCTGGGGTCGGTCCCGGCACTGGTGGAGACCTGGACCTGGACGAACGTCTGCCCGCCCGAGGTCCACCAGTACGCGTGGTCGAAGGTCAGGGTGTCCTGCGGCTCCGCCGAGTCCGCCGTGGTGGTCAGGCCGGCGGCGTGCAGGCGGGCGGCCGCCTCGCGGCTCTCCTCGAAGTGGCGGGTGCCGTCGCCCTCGCGCTGGATGACCTGGACGACGGTGGCGCCCTGGCCCCGCAGCTGCTCGAGCTCGGCGCCGGTGAGCACGACGTCGACCAGGACCCGGTCCCCGCGACTCTCCGGTGACGTCGCCGGGATCCCGGCGATGTCCGCGCCGGCCTCGACGAGGCGCTCCAGCGCGGCACGGTCCGGCAGCTGGAGCCGTAGGAGGGCGGTCTGGCTGTCGGACAGCTCGATCGAGCCGCTCGCCGGGCCACCTGGCGGGTCGCCGTCACCTGGGGCGGCGACCGCGACGGGTCCGGCGATCAGGAGTGCTGCGGAGAGCGCAGTGGCGAGGGTGCGTCGCGTCATGGGGATCCCTTCGGGCGAGCGGGAGCCACGCCGCCCGAAGACCACGCACCGGGCGACCGGCAAGTGTGGATGAGGCTTACCCTGTCGGTCGTATCGCGACTGGTCAAGATTTCCCAATCACTCTTTACCAAATCCTGACCTTCGGGGTTCGCAGCACCTCTCACCAGCGGCGGAGCCGACTGCTCGCACCGGGCGCGTGCCCGTCCGCGCCCGGCACCGCGGTGCTGTCGAGCTCGGTGAGCAGCCGCTCGGCCCGGCCCAGCACCTGGTTCCGCGGCGTGCCCGAGGCCAGGCCCTCGATCTGCTCCAGGACCCGCTTGCCAAGGTGGGCCGAGAGGCGACCCTGCAGCTCGGCATACCGCTCGACGTCGCCCCCCATCAGCGGCGGTGCGCCACTCGCTCCGGAGGCCGCCCCCAGGAGGAAGGCGGCGTCCGACGAACGACCTTCGGACGCCAGCATCTCGGAGAGCACCCGCAGCAGCGTCCAGATCTGGTTCCACGCCGCCAGCCGTCGCAGGTCGGACACGAGCCGCAGTCCCAGGGTCACCGCCTCCCTGTGCTCGCCGCCGCGCACCAGCAGCGCGAAGAGCGCGATCCGCGCGACGCGGCCGACCTGCTCCGCGTCGATCCGGTCGGCCTCGTCCGCCGCCTGGCGCAGGAGCGCCGCACCGGCCTCGGGATCGGTGCGCGCCCGCACCTCGCCCGCGGCATACCGTGCGAAGGCCAGCTCGTGATCGCTGCCGGCGGCACAGGCGGTCAGCGCGACGGCTGCGTGCTCCCGAGCGGCCTCCAGGTCGTCGGCGTAGCACGCGAGCAGCGTCATGGAGCTGTGGACGTCGCCGACGAGCTCGGGCCCCTCCGTGAGAGCCCTGAAGTGGCGCAGCGACTCAGGAATGTCCCCGGCGTACATCGCGGTGACCGCGAGCGCCAGCCGGGCTGCTGCTCGCACACCGGAGTCGCTCGAGGAGCCCAGGGCGGCCTCGGCGAACTCGACGGCGCGCCGGACCTCGCCACGTTCACCGGCGATGAACGCCCCCGCGGCGAGCCCGGGTGCCAGCGACGGGTCCGGCCGGTCCGCCCCCTGCTCCGCCACCTCGACCATCAGGTCACGCACCGCCGGGCTGGGCGTCCAGTGCCAGCACCGCACCAGCGCGTGGGAGATCTCCGAGGCGAGTGCGAGCTCTCCGGCGCCCACGGCCCACCGCAGGGCGGTGCTCAGCTCCGCGCTGCACCGGGTCAGCCGGACGCTCAGGTCGGCACCGTCGGCGCGGTGCCAGTCGGCCTGGATGCCGGTGACCACCTCGCGGACCCACTCCGCGTGCGCCCTCCGGACCGCCTCGGCACGGCCGGACTCCGTCAGGCGGTCGGCGGCGTAGACGCGCACCATCTCCAGCAGTCCGTATCGGTCGCTGCCGGACGTCTCGTCTCCGGACCCGCTGCCGCCCGTGTGCTGCCGGACCACGAGCGAGGACTCGACCAGCTCGCCGAGAGCGGTCGCGACGTCCAGTCCCCCGTCGACCTCCACCGACGCACCCGCGATGTGGCGCATCAGGCCCGTCAGCGACGGCTCGTCGAGGTCTCCGGAGCAGACCGACAGGCACTGCAGCAGCCACCGTTCCGACTCTCCCAGCAGCCGGTAGGACCAGTCCACGACGCCGGCGAGGCCGCTCGCCGCCAGATCCTCCGGCAGCCGCGCCAGGACCTCGTGCACGCCGGTCGTCGCCACGCGGGAGGCGGCGATCTCCAGCGCCAGCGGGAGTCCGTCGCAGCGTCGGCAGAGCTCACCCACCTGGGTCGCGTTGTCCGCGGTCACGGCGAAAGCGGGCCGCAGCCGGCGGACCCGGTCACCGAACATCCGCACCGACGCGACCGACTCCTGGCTGCCGGTCGTGGTGCCGGGGTCGGGCAGCCGCAGCGGCGCAAGCGGCAGGAGCAGCTCGGTCGTGACCCCGAGCCGGTGCCGGCTCGTGGCCAGCACCCGCACGTCCCGGCACCGTCGCGCGATCGTGGTGACGAGGGGCGCCAGCTCGGGGAGCAGGTGCTCGCAGTTGTCCAGGACCAGCAGGTGCGGCACCGCGATCAGGAACTCCACCAGCTCCTCGGTGCCCGCGTCCGCCTCGCCCCGCAGCCCCGGCCCGGCGGCGAGCGCTGCCCCGGCCCCTCCCCGGGTCACTCCTGCCAGCTCCACCACGGAGATCGGCAGCCCGAGCCGGTGGTGCAGCAGCGGCAGGGACTCGGCCGCGAGCCGGGACTTGCCCACGCCCCCGGGTCCGGTCACCACGGTGACCTGGTTCCCCGGGACCGCGGCGACGAGGTCGGCCAGCTCGTCCTCCCGGCCGATGAACGCGGTGGAGGTGTCCAACCACGCCGGTGGCCCCGCCGTCGCTGTCCGGGGGGCCGCGAGCTCGTGCCCCAGGATCCGGGCCTCGAGCTCGCTGAGCGCGGGCGAGGGGTCCAGGCCCAGCTCCTCGGCCAGCAGTGCCCGGTAGGCCCGCAGCCGGTCCAGCGCCTCGGCCTGTCGCCCGGCGTGGTACAGCGCCCTGACCAGCAGCTCCAGCGCGCTCTCCCGGAACGGCTGCTCGACGAGGAGCTCTTCCAGCCCGGCCACCGCGGCAGCGGGCTCCCCCGTCTCGGCGAGGGCTGAGGCGTGAGCCTCCACGGCGTCCCTCCGTAGCCGGTCCAGGTGCTCGGCGACGGTCGAGATCAGGGGCGTGTCGGCATACTCGCCGTATGCCGGGCCTCGCCAGAGTGCCAACGCGCGGCCGAGCAGGTCCCGGGCCACGGCCGGGTCCGCGGTGCGCGCCCGCTCCACGAGCTCGGTGAACTCGCCGGCGTCGGTCAGGGTCGCGGCCAGGCGGTAGCCCGCCGGATCGAGCCGGATCGCGTCCTGGCCCAGCTGCGTGCGCAGTCGCGAGAGCACGGTCCGCAGGGCCCGCGCCGGATCCTCCGGCAGCGCCTCGCCCCACGCGGCTTCGACCAGCACATCGGGCGACACGGGGCGCCCGGCGTGCGCCAGGAGGCAGGTGAGCACGGCCCGCTGACGGCCGGCGGGGATCTCTCTCGACCGGCCGTCGACGTGGACCTCCAGCGCTCCCAGCACGCCGAATCGCAGCTCCGGCATCGGTCCCAGTCTGCCCGACGCGTGCGTGAAACTCCCGTGAAACCCCCGGTGCGCACGCTGGCGATCCCATCTCTCCGAGGAGGAAACATGACAACCGCGACACTGGACCTGGAGAAGGTCGGCGCGTTTGCCCAGCGCATCAGCGGCATGCTGGACGGCGGTGCCACCACCGCCATGATGGTGGTCGGCGACCGCATCGGGCTGTATGCCGTGCTGGCCGCGGGCGGTCCGCTCACCTCTGCGCAGCTCGCCGCCGAGACCGGCACCGCCGAGCGGTACGTCCGCGAGTGGCTCGCGCAGCAGGCCGCCGTCGGGATCGTCCACCACCACCCCGAGGACGGGACCTTCACCCTGCCACCGGAGCACGCGGCGGTCCTGGCCGCGGACGACTCCCCCGCCTCCATGATCGGCGCCGCCCCGTTGGTCAGCGGGATGCACCGCCGGACCGATGAGCTCGCCGAGGCGTTCCGCAGCGGGACCGGCATCCCGTGGGCCGACCAGGATCCGACGGTGTTCGAGTCAACCGAGCGGTTCTTCTCGGTCGGCTACCGCAACAGCCTGGTCAGCGAGTGGATCCCGGCGCTCACCGGCGTGCACGAGAAGCTCTCGGCCGGCGCCCGGGTGGTCGACGTCGGCTGCGGGCACGGCGCCCCGGTGCTGCTGATGGCGCAGGCCTACCCTGCCTCGCAGTTCGTCGGGTACGACGTGCACCGCGCCTCGGTCGAGACCGCCACTCGCCGGGCCGTGGACGCCGGACTGTCGGACCGGGTGCGCTTCGAGGTGGGCCACTGCCATGGCTATCCGGAGCGGGACGTCGACGTCGTCACCTTCTTCGACGCCTTCCACGACCTCGGCGACCCGGTCGGTGCCGCCGCCCACGCGCGGCAGTCACTGGCCGCCGACGGCACGCTCGTGCTGGTCGAGCCACGCGCCGCCGACGACCTGGCGACGACGATCGGGACGGTCCCCATGGCCGCCTTCGGCTTCGCCGCCTCGACCTTCCTGTGCACGCCGAACTCCCTGTCCCAGCCGGTCGGCCGCGCCCTCGGCGCCCTGTCCGGCGAGGCCGCGCTGCGCGAGGTGCTCACCGAGGCCGGGTTCAGCTCGGTCCGCCGCGCCGCCGAGAACGACGTCAACATGGTCATCGAGGCCCGCCCCTAACCCGACCGAGCGCACCGTGTTGCGCTCCCAGAGGCGACCGGACGCACCGTGTTGCGCTCCCACACCCGCCCCCGGCGCCGGCCCACGGACGGGCGCTCCGGCATACGGCAAATCGCTGGCGGGGAGGGCCGGCACAGGACTAGCGTCGAGAGCCCAGGCACGCGACAAGGGAGTCCCGATGAAGACCACGTCCGTCCGTCTCGCGGTGGCCGGAGCCGCCGCCCTCGCGCTCACCCTGACCCCGGCCCTGGCCGGCGCCGCGCCCGGCAGACCAGGTGAGCCGCGGTTCAGCGAGGGCGCGGACGGGGCGGGTGACCCGTACTTCCCGCTGGCCGGCAACGGTGGCATTGACGTGCTCCACTACGACCTCGACCTGACCTATCAGCTGCCCGACCCCGCGCCGGCCCCGCTGGAGGGCCAGCTGGACGGGGTCGCGACGATCCAGCTGCGGGCGACGCAGGACCTGGACCGGTTCAACCTCGACCTGCGCGGTCTCACCGCCACCAAGGTCGTGGTCAACGGCAAGTCGATGCGCTTCGACCAGGTGGAGAACGAGCTGCGGATCAGCCCGCGGCCCAAGCTCAAGACCGGCACCGAGGCCACCGTCGAGGTCACCTACGGCGGCACGACGACGCGGCCGCGGGACATCGAGGGCGCGCTCTACGGCTGGGTGACCACGCGCGACGGCGCCATGGTCGTCAGCGAGCCCGAGGGGTCGGCCACCTGGTTCCCGGTCAGCGACCACCCGACCGACAAGGCGACCTACGACTACGAGATCACCGTGCCCGAGGGGTCGGTGGCGGTCGCCAACGGGCTGCTCGTCGACCAGGAGACCGCCGGCGGGTGGACCACCTGGACGTGGGACGCGCCCGACCCGATGGCGGCCTACCTGGCGACGGCGACCGTCGGCGACTTCGAGCTCGACACCTACACCGCCGCCAACGGCACCCCGATCATCGACGCCGTCGACCCCGCGCTGCCGGACTCGGCGTCGGCCAGCCTGGCCCTGACCAGCGACATGCTGGTCTTCTTCGAGGAGGCCTTCGGGCCCTACCCGTTCAACTCCTACGGCGCGATCGTGGACGACGACTCGGTCGGCTACGCGCTAGAGACCCAGACCCGCTCGTTCTTCAGCCGCAACGCCCGCGAGGGCACCGTCGCGCACGAGCTGGCGCACCAGTGGATGGGCGACCACGTCAGCCCCGGACGCTGGGCCGACATCTGGCTCAACGAGGGCTGGGCGACCTACGCCTCCTGGATGTGGAGCGAGGAGCAGGGTCGCGCCACCGCGCAGGAGAACTTCGACGACGTGATGACGATCCCGGCCGACGACGACTTCTGGGCCGTCGTCGTCTCCGACCCTGGCCCGCTCTGCCTGTTCTGCGGCCCGATCTACGACCGCGGCGCAGCGACCCTGCACGCGCTGCGGGTCGAGATCGGCGACGACGCCTTCTTCGAACTGGCCCAGACCTGGGTGGAGCAGTATGGCGGGGGCACCGCGACGACGGCCGACTTCCGGGCCCTGGCCGGGCAGGTCAGCGGTCTGGACCTGGAGGACTTCTTCGACGTCTGGCTGGACACCCCGGAGAAGCCGACCACCTGGTGACCCAGCCCCTCCCCCGACCGAGCGCACCGGGCGTCGCTCCACGGGGCCACCGGGCGCACGGGACGTCGCTCCCGGGGCCACCGGGCGCACGACGCGGCCCGCTAGACCCGGCGGACGGTGACCGGCGTCGGTGCCTGCAGGGTCGCCGCCACGACGCAGTAGCGTTCGGTCAGCTCGAGCAGGCGCGACACCTTGTCCTCGTCGACGTCGGTGTCCAGGTCGAAGAGCAGCTCGATGCCGCCCAGCCCGACCGGGGCCTCCCGGTCGACGCCCAGCGTGCCGCGCGCGTCCCAGGTGCCGTTGGCCGTCACCGTCGCCGAGCGCAGCTCGACGCCCAGCGCCGTCGCGACCGAGGACAGCGTCACCCCGGCGCAGGCCACGAGTGCCTGCAGGATGATGTCGCCCGAACAGGCCTGCGTGCCGTCGCCACCGGCGGCGGGGTGCAGCCCCGCGACGACGTCCCCGGCCCAGGTGCCCACCGTCGCCGTCAGGGCGGCCTGGTCGACCCGTGCGGTCGCCGTGCTGGGCGTCAGCGCCGAGGACGGGTCCTCCCGGTAGCCGGCCTTCACCGGCTTCTGCCGCTCACGCAGTGCGGCAGCCGCGGAGGTCACGTCGAAAGAGGTCTCCACGGCGGTCATGATGCCAGCAGCCCCTCGCGGCGCTCGAGCTCGCGCACCCGCGGGATGACCTCGGTGCCGAAGCGCTCGACGTCCTCGCGCACGTGGAGGAAACCCAGGAGCAGCAGGTCGACCCCGGCCTTCTTGCATTCCACGATCCGCTCGGCCACCTGGTCGGGCGTGCCGATCAGGCCGGTGCGGAAGCCGTCGTTGTACTGCACGAGGTCCTTGAACTCGCTGTCAGCCCACATCCCCTTCTTGTCCGCGGTCGCGGCACCGGCCTGCTTCACCGCATTGCCGAAGTCGTTGACCTTGTCGACGTCGGCCTTGGCGATGATCTCCTCGACCACCTCCCGGGCCTCCGCCTCGGTGTCCCGGACCACGGCGAACCCGTTGAGCCCGAACCGGACCCGGCGACCGTTCGCGGCGGCCTGCGCGCCGACGTCCTGGATCTGCTCGGCGGCACCCTCGATCGAGTTGCCGTTCATGAAGTACCAGTCGGAGAGGCGACCGGCCATGGCGCGCGCCGAGGTGGAGTTGCCGCCCTGGAAAACCTCCGGCTGCAGCCGGGGCTGGGGCCGGAAGGTGACGTCCCGGGTGCGGTAGAAGTCGCCGCGGTAGGTGAAGCCGTCCTCGGTCCACAGCCCGCGCAGCACCTCGATGAACTCCTCGGCCCGGCGGTAGCGCTCCTCGTGGTCGAGCCACGGCAGCCCCAGGTCGGTGTACTCCCGCTTGAACCAGCCGGAGACCACGTTGATCGCGAACCGGTTGTCGTGCAGCTCCTGCGCCGTCGCACCCAGCTTGGCCAGGATGGTCGGGGACCACTGGCCCGGGTGCACGGCGGCGATGACCTTCAGCCGCTCCGTCGCAGCCAGCAGCCCGAGGGAGAAGGACACCGACTCGTGCTGGGCGTCAGCGCCGTAGGAGGCCAGGTACCGCACCTGCGTCAGGGCGTAGTCGAAGCCGACCCGCTCGGCGGTCTGCGCGACCTCGCGGTTGTAGTCCGGCGTGTGGTTGGTCCGCTGCTCGATGGTGGAGACCACCAGGCCGCCGGACACGTTGGGCACCCAGTAGGCGAAGGACAGCTCGTCGGTCGGGGTGTGCTGGGTCATGGGTCAGGCTCCTGCGGTCGTGGGGTGGGTGAGGGTCGGTCGGGCGGCGCCGTCGGGGAATCCGGTGGCGTCGTGGAGGGTTCCGCCGGCACCGCCGAGGGGTCGGTAGCCTCCCGCGTGGTGCACGAGCGGTCGGCGCTCGGAGGTCACGGCGTGCTCCACGCGCACGACGGCCAGGAAGCTGTCGCCGGCGTCGACGAGGTCGTGGACGCGGGTGACCAGGCGGGCCGCGGCGCCGTGGATGGTGGGCAGGCCGTGGTCGTCATAGGCCCAGGCGCCGTCGTCGACGAAGCGCTTGGTGCGGTCCCGGGCGAACCGCTGGGCGAGCAGCTCCTGGTCTTCCGCGAGCAGGTGCAGGGCCGCCCGGCCGGACTGGGCGATGGTCACCAGCGACGAGGACGTCTTGGAGATGTTGAACGAGACGAGCGGGGGCGACACGGACACCGAGACGATCGAGATCGCGGTGAAGCCGACGGGGCCCCGCTCCCCCGATCCGGTGACGACCCAGGTGGAGGACGCGGCTCGCCCGAAGGCACGGCGCAGGTCCACGGTCGGGGTTTCTGGAGGGATGGTGGGCCGGGTGAGTGGTTGGGCGGACATGGTGGTCTCCTTGGCAGGGTCCGTATGCCGGACCGCGGGTGTGCGGGATCCCTGCACCTTGGTCTTCCCGCAGGTCAGCGGGTCAGGAGGTGCACGTGGGGGGTGCCGGGTGGGCCGGTGCGCCGGGTGGGCGCGGGCGGTGCGCCCGTGGGCGTCGGGGCCCGGGCGCTGTCAGGCAGTCGGGGTGGGCGGGCAGTGCGTCAGAGTCGACAGGCGCTGACCGCCCGGCGCATCAGGTCGACGTGACGCCGCAGGTGCGGCATGTGGTCGGCCGCGGCCCTGAGCTCGCGGCGCGGGCCACCGGTGTGCCTGGTGCTGTCCTGCACGATGCCTCCATCGGTCCTGGCGTGAGCACCTGTCCCCCACGGGATGGTTGCTGCGGCGTCATAGAGCCAGATCTCTCGGCCGCTCTGGATGGGTGGCGCCACATAATCACAGGATCTTCGGTGGTGTCAACTCCAGCATCCGGCGCGCCGAAGAATCAACCCTGGCTAGCATCGGTCCATGTCTGAGCTGCACGCCCTGTTCCACCGCGCGGCAACCGAGGCCGCCGACTTCCGAGCCTCCCTGGACACCCGCCCGGTGCAGGCCTCCGCGGACCTGGCTGAGGCGACCCGGGCTCTCGACGTGCCGCTCCCGGAGACGCCGCGGGAGCCCGCAGTGGTGCTCGAGGAGCTCATCGCGGCGGCCCAGCCCGGTCTCATGGGCACCCCCGGGCCTCGCTACTTCGGTTTTGTGATCGGCGGTGCGCTGCCGGCCGCCTCCGCCGCCGACCTCCTCGCCGTCGGCTGGGACCAGTGCGCCTTCAACGGGCACCTGGCTCCGGCGGCCGCCGCCGCCGAACAGGTCGCCGGAGCCTGGCTCAAGGACCTGCTGGGGATCCCCGCCTCTGCCGGCGTTGGATTCGTCACCGGGGCGCAGGGAGCCAACACCGTCGGGCTCAGCGCGGCCCGGCACCACCTGCTGCGCGAGGCAGGGTGGGACGTCGAGCGGCGAGGCTTGTCGGGCGCGCCCCGGCTGCGGGTGCTGGCCGGTGCCGAGCGGCACGCCACGATCGACCGGTCCCTCAGGCTGCTCGGCCTGGGCTCGAACGCGCTGGAGGAAGTGGCGGTGGACGCACAGGGGGCCATCGACACCGACGACCTCCGGCGCGTGCTCGCGGCGGGGCCGACGGGGCAGGGTCACCCCACGGTGCTCTGTCTGCAGGCGGGCAACGTCAACACGGGGGCCGTGGACGACCTGCGTGGTGCCTGCACGACCGCCCGGGAGCACGGTGCCTGGGTCCACGTGGACGGGGCCTTCGGGCTGTGGGCCGCCGCGAGCCCGTCGCTGCGGCACCTGGTTGACGGCGTGGAGCTGGCGGACTCCTGGGGGTGCGACGGGCACAAGTGGCTCAACGTGCCCTACGACTCCGGCTTCGCCTTCTGCTCCCGGCCCGAGGTGCAGACCGCGGCCATGTCCTACACCGCGCCGTACCTGTCCGGCTCGGGTGCCGTCTCCGGGGCGGCCGACTACACGGCCGAGTCCTCCCGGCGGGCTCGCGGCTTCGCAGTGTGGGCGGCCCTGCAGGAGCTGGGGCGCCAGGGGGTGGCGGACCTGGTGGACCGCTGCTGCGCCCATGCTCGTCACTTCGCCGAGGCGCTGAGCGAGGCGGAGATCGAGGTGGTCAACGACGTGGTGCTCAACCAGGTCCTCGTGGCCGTGGGAGGTTCAGGGCCCGACGCCGATGCCCGCACCGACGCCATCATCGAGCGGATCCAGCAGGAGGGCACCTGCTGGATGGGCGGCACGACCTGGCGAGGTCGACGGCTGATGCGCATCGCCGTGTCCAACCACCTCACCACGACCGCTGACGTCGCCGCATCGGTCGAGGCGGTGCTGCGCGCCGTGCGCGAGATCGACGGGTGATGCGCGCAGCGCGAACCGGACCTGCGCGCGACGTGAACTGGACCTGCGCGCGGCGTCGACGAAGGCCGGACCCACGGCCGACGCACGGGGCCGCGGACCCCTACGGGTGCTGGATGTCGATGACGAGCCGCTCGGGGTCACCGAGCCGGAAGACCCGGAACGGCGAGCGGTCCGAGGTGCCGACGTAGACGTCGACCTGCCCCTCGAAGGGCGCTCCGCGGAGGACCTCGGTCACCGTGGTCAGGTCACCGCCGTCGACCAGCAGCAACTCGTCGTATGTCGTGTCGCCGGGCTCGGGATAGGCCATCCCGAGCGCGCTGACCTGCAGAACGTGGTCGCCGGCCAGGTCGACGGGGATCCCGCTGCCGTCGAGGACGGGGTCGTCGACGTAGTCGACCCGCCACCCGACCTCGCCCGAGCCCGAGAGGTCCAGCACCACCCGGTCGAAGCCGTCCTGGAGCCCGACCCGGACGCCGTCGATGAGCAGCTGGGCCTCGCCCGTGGCGTCCTGCTCCTGGGTCTCCTCCGCGAAGCCGGGCAGCGCGCTGGGCGAGTCCTCGGTGCCCGCCTCGCCCGGCGACTCCTCCGTGACCGTGGGTGGCACCTCGGTGGCGGTCCCCGCAGCACTGGTGGATCCGTCGGCGCCCGTCGGTCCCCCCGGGGTGGCCGTCGGGCTGGCCGGGGCGCTCGGCTCCTCCGACGGGGGCGTCGTGGCGGCCGGGTCACCGGGCGCCTCCGTGCCCTCCCCCTCGTCCGACGGTCCGGTCGGACCGATGGACAGGCTCGGGTCCTCCTCGGTCTGGGTGCCACAGGCCGCAAGGGCCAGCGCGGCGGCGGCGAGCACCGCCACCGCCTCCCCGCGACGGCGCCGGTCGGCCATGCCGCCAGCGTAACGCCACGGCCTGCAGGATCGCTCAGGCTGCGCGGAGGGCAGCCGGCAGGGCGACCACGCCGTCCATCGTCACCAGGTGCATCCCGAGCATCGGGGCACCCACCTCGGCGCACGCGTCGAGCGCCACCTGGTGCCACTCGCGGTCCTCGTCGCAGATCGGGCCGTGCTCGCGCACGACGGCGAGGATCAGGCCGAGCGGACCGGCGTGGTCGTCGCCCACCATCTCGCACAGGCCGGTCGCCCAGCGCAGCGCGGTCCATCGGTCGTCCCGGCTGAGCGGCGCCGGGATGTCGGAGACGAGGACGGGCTGCAGGAGCTTGCCCTCGTCGTCGCAGAAGAGGAAGGCCAGGCCGCCCGTCATCCGGTCCTCCTCGTCCACGAAGGCCTCGAGCGCCGCGTTGGCGACCTGAGGGTCCAGGAGGGAGGGCATGGCCACCCGGGCGTCCAGTCTGAAGGTCTTGTCGTCGGTCATGGGCCGATGGTGTCGGCACCCGCCGACATCGCGCAGAAGTTGTCCACAGGGAGGCCCTGACCAGCGCTTTTCCGGGCGACAAGAGCACCACGACGCTCTCGGCACAGCTGCCGGCGCGGGCGTCCGGCGGGCGGGTCCCGGACCAGAACTCAGGGACGGCTGCGGGTGCAGCCAGGGTCGCCCCCCATACCGCCGGGCCCGGACAACGCGCACCGTGGAAGACGAGCCCCGACCGGGGCTCGTCGCCGACCTCAGGAGCCCGCCCGTGACAGAACTCATCAGCACGCTCAGCACCCTGCTCCTGGACGCAGCCGCGGAGCCCTGGCTGCCGCTGGCACTCCTGCTGTTCTGCACCGTCGACGGCTTCTTCCCGCCGGTCCCGAGCGAGTCGCTGGTCATCGGCCTGGCCGCGCTCGCGGCCGCGACCGGCACCCCGAACATCTGGCTGGTGCTCATCGCGGGAGCGGCGGGGGCAGTCCTGGGCGACCTCACGGCATACGGCCTCGGTCGCCGCGTCGGGACGCGAGGATTCGCCTGGATGCGCACCCCGCGGATGGTCCGGGCCGTGGACCGCGCCGGCCGGACGCTGCGGCGGCGCGGGGCGCTGTTCCTCATCACCGGACGGTTCGTGCCCGTCGTCCGCGTCGTGATCAACGTGACCGCGGGCGCGACGGGCATGCCGCTGCGTCGCTACCTGCCACTGTGCCTGGCCGCCGGCACCGCGTGGGCGTCCTTCGGCGCCACCATCGGGTGGCTGGGCGGCACCTGGATGCACGACCACCCGCTGCTCGGCGTGGCGCTCGCGATCGGGCTCGGTGTCGTGCTCGGCGGCCTGGTGGACCGTCTCGTGCAGCGCTTCGCCCTGGAGCCGGAGCAGGAGGAGCCGTATGCCGAGGTGCCGGCTGAGTCGGACCGCTCACCTGACATGATCGGGCGATGACCACCCCCCAGGAGAGCACGCCGACCGCCCGCGCCGTGTCCCCGGACTCCGGGACGCACTGGACGGAGGAGGGCGCCTGGCAGGTCGCTCCGGGGATCTACCGGATCCCGCTGCCGCTGCCGATGGACGGGCTGCGGGCGGTCAACGTCTACGCGATCGAGACCGAGTCCGGGCTGACCCTCATCGACGGCGGGTGGGCGATCGAGGCCTCGCGCACCGTGCTGGAGCGCTCGCTGGCCACCATCGGCCGCACGGTGCGCGACATCCGCTCCTTCCTGGTGACGCACGTGCACCGCGACCACTACACGCAGGCGGTCGTCCTGGGCCGGGAGGTCGGCTCCCACGTCAGCCTCGGCGCCGCGGAGAAACCGTCGCTGGACCAACTCCAGCAGTCGGAGCCGGGCGTGAGCCACCACACCCCGGTGCTGGTGCGCGCGGGGGCGGACGACATCGCGGCGCAGTGGGCGGCGGCCCACCGTGACGAGCGCATCGACCCCTCGCTGTGGGGCTACCCGGACGCGTGGCTGGAGGGGGACCACCAGATCGCGGTGGGCCAGCGTGCCCTGGACGCCGTCTCGACCCCGGGTCACACCCAGGGCCACTTCGTCTTCGCCGACCAGTCGGCGGGGCTGCTCTTCGCCGGTGACCACGTGCTGCCGACCATCACCCCCTCGATCGGCTTCGAGGGCGCCAACCCGGTGCAGCCGCTCGGCGACTTCATGGCCTCGCTGACCAAGGTGCGCGGCCTGCCGGACCTACGGGTGCTGCCTGCGCACGGCCCGGTCGGCATGTCCTCCCACGAGCGGGTCGACCAGCTGCTCGGCCACCACGAGCACCGCCTGCAGCTGTGCCTCGACGCCTTCGGCAGTGACCGGGGACTGACGGCCCTGGAGGTCGCTCGGACCCTGCCGTGGACCCGTCACGAGCGGGCCTTCGAGACGCTGGACCTGTTCAACTCGGCCCTGGCCACGATGGAGACGCGCGCCCACCTGCTGCTGCTCGTGGCACGCGGCCGGCTCAGCTCGACCCTCGTGGAGGGGCACGAGGTCTACCACCTCACCGGCCCGGCTGCGCCCAACTAGGAGTCGGCCGCGCGCCGCGAGGAACCGGCCCCTCCCGGAGGGCTGGCCATGTCCACATGGACCTCCAGCCCGACGCCCTCCGGCGCCAGGTGCGGCAGCAGGCGAATCGAGTGGTCGTAGTGCTCGTCGGTGAGCGGCCGGTAGGGAATCCGGGTCTCGGTCATGACGCCTCCGAGCCGCTCAATCAGCTCGGCCTCCAGCAGCGCCATCCGCTCCGCGTCGACCTCGCGGGCCCGGGTCACGAGGTGGGGTCGCAGCGCGTCCATGCCGGTGTACCAGAAGGTGCCGTGCAGCAGTGGCCACAGCACGTCCTCGATGCTGCCGCTGATTCCGCGCGGTTCCAGTGAGCCGGGACGGTCGCCGGCGGTGACGACGACGAGCGCACGTTTGCCGGCCAGCCCGCCGTCGCCGTACTTGCGGGCACGGCCGGTGGCAGGGTCGAGGACGTCGTAGGCGAAGCCGGCCTCGAAGACCCGGTCCACCCAGCCCTTGAGGATGGCCGGCATGCCGTACCACCACAGCGGGAACTGGAGCACGAGCAAGTCCGCCGCGCGCAGCCTGTCCTGCTCGGCGCGCACGTCGGTGCCGCCCTCGGTGACCAGCACGGGGTCGAACCCGTCACGGTGGAGGTCGGACTCGTCGACCTGCCAGCCCGCCCGGCGCAGGGCGGCCACGCCGACGTCGCGGAGCCGTCCGTTCAGTGACCTCTCGTCGGGGTGACCCAGCACCCAGAGCGCTCGCATCCTCGTCCTCTCGTCGTCGCCGAAGGCGTGGTGAGGCGAACAACAGCCCTGGCCACATCGTTCCCCGACGCCTCAGAGCAGCTGCGACACCGTGTGGATCAGCAGGCCGACGAGTCCGCCGACGACGGTGCCGTTGATCCGGATGAACTGCAGGTCCCGCCCGACGTGCAGCTCGATCCGGTCGGCGGCGGAACGGCCGTCCCACCGCTCGATCGTGTGGCTGATGACCGTGGTCAGCTCCGCGCCGTAACGCGACACCAGGACCGCGGCGGCATCCGCGCCCCAGGCGTCCAGCCGGGGCCGCAGGACGTCGTCGCTGACCATCCGGGCGCCCAGGTCCTGCAGCTCCCGGGCGAGCCGGGTGCGCAGCACGCCGAGCGGGTCGCCGAGCTGCTCGAGGAGCACCACCTTGACGGCGTCCCACACCGCGAGCAGGCTCGGCGCGACTTGCGGGTGGTCCAGCAGCCGTTCCTTGAGCTGCTCGGTCGTGGCGATGGTGTCCGGGTCGTGCTGCATGTCCTGGGACAGGTCGGCCAGGTAGGAGTCCAGGGCCAGGCGCACTCGGTGCTCCTTGTCGCGGTCCACCTCCCGGGACCAGGCGACGAGCTCGGTGAAGATCCGCCCGACCACCACTTCGTCGAGCCAGGCGGGCGACCAGGAGGGTGCCCGGGCGGCGATGATGCGGCGGACGTCGTCGGGGTGGGAGGCCAGCCAGGTGTGCAGCTCGCGGAAGAGGATGTCCATCAGCCCGTGGTGCGCCTTGTCCTGGACGACCTGCTCGAGCAGGTGGCCGGCCAGCGGGCTGAGCGGCTCCTTGCGCACTCGTGGCAGCAGCGTCTGCTCGATGAACTCCTGCAGGTCCGGGCCGCCCACCCGCTCCAGCGCCTGCGAGGCCAGCGGCGCCGCCTCCTGGATCACCCGCTCGGCGTTGACCGGGTCGCTGAGCCACTCCCCCAGCCGGCGGGTCACCTGCGCGTCGAGGTAGCGCTCCCGGATGGTCTGCTCGGTGAGGAAGTTGTCCGCGACGAACTCCTCCAGGCTGCGGGCCAGCATGTCCTTACGGCGCGGGATGATCGCCGTGTGCGGCACGGGCAGACCCAGCGGGTGGCGGAACAGCGCGGTCACCGCGAACCAGTCGGCCACCGCTCCCACCATCGCCGCCTCCGAGGCGGCGTTCACGTAGCCCCAGGCGCCGTCGTGCCCGTGGGTCAGCACGAACACGATGGCCGCCAGCACGAGCAGGCTCGACGCGAGCCAGCGCATCCGCCGCAGGTTGGCACGGCGCGCGGCGTCACCGCTGCTCAGGTCGGGCATCCGCGGCCCGGCACCGAGCGTCGAGGTGGCAGTCATCAGCGTCCTTCCGCACCGGGGCGTTCGGCCCCACCCTGTGTCGGGGATCAGGGTACGTCCCACGCACCTACTCACGACCCCCCAAAGTCATCCTCGGGATGGATTCGGATCGTCCCCACCCGCCCCTAGGCTCACTGTCGCGAGGAGGCTCACCGGTGTGTCCACCCCTGTGCGACACCGGCCTCCGCCAACCTGAGGGAGACGTGGATGGGGATATTCGACAAGATCAAGAAGGCCTTCGACACCGGGGGGATCAAGATCGACCTGGAGGCACCCAAGCGGTTCGAGTGGGGGGACCCGGCGATCCCGGTCCGGGTGACGCTGACGGGTCACGAGTCGGAGGTGCGCAGCATCCAGCACCTGTCCTTCAACCTCAAGGACGTGGGCGACAACCAGGGTGCACCGGGGATGCGTGACAAGGACCAGCCGCACCGCCCCGACGGTCGGCGCTTCTCAGCACACTACGAGCACCTCCTGGCGCTGCAGCTCCAGCCCGGGCAGACGCACGTGGTCGAGGTCTCCGTCCCGCTGACCGGGGGCGAGGGGCCGGGTCTGGCCGACCGTATGTCGTTCGGCTCGGACGGCATCAGCCTGAACTTCGGGGACCAGTGGTATGTGCTGAGCGCCAGCGCCCCCGTGGACGGCGCGAAGATGGCTCGCACGGCCACCGCCAAGCTCAAGGCACCGGGTCGCCTGGGCGACCGCGGCCTCCGGCTGGGCTGAGGGGTGCCGATGTTGCAGACGGCAGAGCCACGGGTCTCCGGGTCTCACTGGCCCGGGCGGGTACAGACCGGCGGGTGGGAGACGTCAGGCCACGCCTCGGTCGGCGTCGTCATCCGCGCGCGGATCGACCTCGCCTCCAGCGGACTCGGCGAGGTCCACGAACCGGCACAGCGCGTTGACGAGGCGCAGCTGTTCGGGGGTGCCGACTGGTGACTCCAGCAGTGCCGGGCTGCCGACCACCACGGCCAGAGCCCGGGCCCGGGAGACCGCGACGTTGAGGCGGTGGCTGTCGAGCAGGAAGCCCACCCCGCGCGGCGCGTCGGACGACGTGGAGCTGGCCGTCGAGAAGATCACCACGGGTGCCTGACGCCCCTGGAACTTGTCGACGGTCCCGACTTGGAGGCCCTCCGGCAGCGCTTCCTGCAGCAGCCTGACCTGGGCGTTGTAGGGCGAGACCACGAGGATGTCGGCCAACCCGAGGTGGTGGGAGACACCGTCGGCGTCGGTCCAGGATCCGCCCAGCAGGTCCTCGACCAGGGCGACCACGGTCTCCACCTCCTCCGGGGACTCGGAGACGTTGCCCTCGTGCTCGACCGGGACCCAGCGCAGACCTGACCCGGTCAGTGCGCCCGGCGCCTCGACGCGCTGGTTCTCCAGCCCCGGGACGGACTCGAGCCGTGAGGCGTAGGACAGGTCGGAGACGAACCGGGTGATCTCCGGGTGCATCCGGTAGGTCCGGTCCAGGAAGACACCCCGGTCGGCCGCGATCGTGTCGGCCCCGTCGATGAGGTGCTCCAGCACGGACCGGCCGGCTCCGTAGGGGTGGGTCCCCTGGGTGACCTGCGGCAGCTGCTGGGGGTCGCCGAGCAGGACGATGCCCCGGGTCGCGGCCTGGGCACTCGCCAGCGCGTTGGCCAGCGAGAACTGCCCGGCCTCGTCGACGACGAGGACGTCGACGGAGTCGGCCATGTCCTCCCGCGCCCACAGCCAGGCGGTCCCGGCGATCAGCGTGGCGCCCTCCTGGACCGCTTTCACGACCTCCTTGTTGTCCCCGAGGACCCGCACGGGGCCGGTGTGATCGCCCCGGGCGACGCCCTTACGCACCGCGGGGCGTCCGACTCCCTCGACAAGCTGGGTCACGACCGAGTGCGAGTTGGCGGTGATGCCGACCCGCATGCCCCGGTCGAGCAGGTCGCGGATCAGGTCCTTGCCCGAGTGGCTCTTGCCCGACCCGGGCGGCCCCTGCACGGCGAGCACCTGCCGGTCCAAGGAAGCCCCGACCCTGCGCACCACGTCGCCCGGGCTCTCGCCCGGGCGAGCCTCCATGCCCGCGGGCACCCGGCCCTCCAGCAGCGCGAGTCCGAGCGGGCCCCGCCCAGCGAGGATGTCCTCGGCCAACCGGCGGAGCGACTCCTGGAGCACGGTGATCGTGATGGCGTCCTTGCCCACCAGCCCGGCCGGCGTCGCCGCCTCGAGGGCCTTGCCGCGCTTGATCACGAGATGACCCTCCTCGGGGTTGATCTCGTGGACGGTGCCGACCGACGTGTGCTCGCGGGCGTCGTCCACCGTCGTCCCCACTGCGATCGAGGTCTCCTGGGGCGGGAACTCGTAGCGCCACAGCAAGGACCGCGCGAACGGGCCGACCTCGGTCGGCTGTCCCAACCCACCCAGCGTGAGTCCGCGATCCTCGACGAGCTCGTCGTCACTCATCTCGGTCGTGCGGTAGTAGTCCCACCACGCCTGCTTGTCCTCGCGCCGGTGGAACCCGACGCAGCCGGCGAGCAGGTCCTGCCCCGCCTCCAGCAGCCGTTCCGCGAGCGCGGTCTCGACCTGCATGGACTCCGAGTCGTTGGCCTCCTCACGCAGCTTGTCCCCCAGTCGGCCCAGCGGCTCCCGCGTCGCTGCCTCCAGCTCGACCCGGCGCTCCTCCAGCCACTCATGCAGGGCGTGCGTGGAGCGCACGTCCTCCCGGTTGTACGCCGCCAGCCGGTCCAGGATCGACTGGTCCGTCCGCCCCTGGGCCAGCCACCGTTCGTACTCGATCACCGAGGTCAGCGCATCGGCGACCTCGTCGCCCTCCCCCGTCCGGATGTGTTCCCAGTAGAACGCCTCGAGCTTCTTGATCGAGTAGCTCGGCTTGCTGATCTGCAGGCTCTGCCGCACCACGGCATACAGGTCGACGAACCGCTCGCCGCGCAGCAGCATGTCCAGCTCGGTCTCGGCGGTGGCGTGCTGCTGGGCCATCCGCTTCAGCGCCGTCTGCTCGTAGGCGGCGTAGTGGTAGATGTGCATCCCCGGGAACTGCTGCCACCGCGCGTCGAGCCAGGTCAGCAGCTCACGGGTCAGCACCTTCTCCTCGGCGGCGTCGTGCGCCCACCAGGCCAGGAACTCCTCGTCGCGGGTCCAGACGCCCGCGAGGTACTCCCGCCCCGCCCCGTCGTCCGCGAACGGGTCACCCTCGAAGTCGAGGTAGACGTCGCCGGGGTCGGGCTCGGGCAGCAGCTCCAGTCCCTCACCGGGTCGGGCCGGGAGCAGCTCGTATGACGGGACGCCGGTCTCCCGCTCGCCCACCTGGAGCCGGGCCTGGCTCCTGACCCGGTCGCGGGTCCGGCTGGTCAACACGCCGGTCAGTTCCTCGTCGGTCGCGGTAGCGAGCCCGGCGACGGTGGTGATGCCGGACGCCTCGAGCCGCTCGCGCTGGTCGCGGCGCAGCCCCGCGACCTGGACCAGGTCGTCTCGATCCACCCACTCCTGCTCGCAGACGGCCTGCCACCGGCAGCGACCGCAGTGGGAGACCTTCGTCGAGCGGGTCGGGGTGCCCGAGGCGACGAAGTCCTCCAGGCGCTCCCGGGTCCGGCGGGCGTAGGACTCGACATCGACCAGCCGCCAGGGGTGCTCGGCGCCGTCGCCGGTGACCACGACGAGCTGGGCGGGGGCGACGCCCTGGATCCGCTCCAGGTGCTGGGCGTAGGAGGCCATCTGCAGGAGTGCGGCGGTCTGCAGGTGGCGGGCCAGCTTGGTGTCGGCGACGTCGTAGGACCAGTCCCCCAGCCGGCTCGGCCGGTCCGTGCGCAGCAGGAAGTCGGCGTAGCCGACCCACCGGTCGTCCGCGAAGGCGGCCTGGTAGATCACCTGCGCCCCGGCATACATCGCCTCGACGGTGGCCGCCTCGCGCTCGGCGACGGACCCGCGGTCGGGGATCTGCACGACCTGGCGGCCCTGCTCCTGCAGCGTGGCCAGGTAGGACCGCTCGTGCGCCAGCCCCTTGGTGAAGACCAGCTGCACCGCCTCGTCGAAGCCCGCCTCCGGCGCCTCGCGCCGGCCCCGGGCCACCTCGAGGTCCAGCGTGGTCGCGTGGGCGCACGCCAGATGGGTGGTCAGGTCCGTGGCGCTGAGCCGCGGGTGGCCGTCGATCAGGTGCATGCCCACACCATGACATCCGGCGGTGACAGGACCGCACGGGGCACGCCCGGGCCGAGGCGTTACCCATTGGCGACCAGCACCCCGGCCGCCAGCGCTGGGGCGAGGTAGAGGAGCGGGAACGGGATGTGGCTGTAGGTCCCGGCGCGCACGATCGCGATCACGGCACCCGTGAAGTAGAGCACCAGGCCGGCGGCCGCGGCGACGCCGACGGCAGGAAGAACCAGGCCCACCAGCAGTCCGACGGCGCCGAGGGCCTTCGCGGTGCCCAGCCAAGGCCACCAACTCTCCGGGACCCCGTAGTCCCTGAGGTTGTCGACCACGTAGGCCTTGTGGGTGAACAGGCTGTAGGCGGAGAAGCCGACCCACGCTGCGGCGATGATCACGACGACGGTCGCGGTGGTGCTCATCGGTAGAGATCCTCTCGTCACGGGAAACGGCACGACACGTGCCGTGCCATACCACGGTAAGACAGGGTCACTGCCAGCACCACCGAAAAAAGATCAGCAACCGTGGCGACCCGGCAGGCAGCCGACCGCCGGGCCCCATATCGCAACGGCACGTGCCGTTTCGCTATGGTCCGGGACATGACAGACCGCTCCCCCGCCCGCGCGGACCGCACCGAGGTCATCCGGCAGGCGGCCCTGGACCTGGCCCTGGAGGTCGGCTTCAACCGCCTGAGCATCGAGGCCGTCGCCGCGCGCGCCGGGGTCGGCAAGCACACGATCTATCGCCGGTGGCCCTCAAAGGGCGCCCTCTTCATGGACGCGGTGCTCTCCGTGAATCCTCCCGCGCTCGAGTATCCCGACACTGGTGACGTGGAGGCCGACCTGCGCACCCAGGTGCACGCAGCCATCGACCTCGTGGGTCGACCGCCCTTCGGGCCGCTCTACCGGGCGCTGCTGGGCGAGGCGCAGCACGACCCTGCCATCGCGGCGGCCGTCAACGAGCGCTTCATCGCACCCCAGACGCAGAGGACCATCGCCCGCCTCGAGGCAGCCCGCGACCAGGGCCAGATCGCGGAAGAGTTCGACCTGGAGCTTGCCATGGACATG
>JAAYYA010000289.1 GCA_012515595.1 Actinomycetales bacterium | reverse complement strand
GTCGCCGCGCGCGAGATAGACGGTGTCGGCCCCCTGCTGGAAGGCGCTCCAGGAGATGCGGGCCGAGGTCTCGTAGCGGTCTTCACCGCCGAGCCGGTCCAGCGGCAGCGAGACGACCGGGTCGGCGAGCGGTGCGTGGTCCTCCGTCTGCTCCTCGACCTGCGGGTCCCCGGGGATCGCGGGGTCGGCGAGCGCCGGGGCCGTCAGCCCGAGGGTCAGCACTCCGGCGAGCAGCGCGGCGCCGATGCCCCGGCGGCGCATCTCAGACCTTGCTCCGGTGGAAGTTCTGGAAGGAGCGGCTGGCGGTGGGGCCGCGCTGCCCCTGGTAGTGCGAGCCCTTGGCCGAGGAGCCGTAGGGGTGCTCGGCCGGGCTGGAGAGCTGGAAGAAGCAGAGCTGCCCGATCTTCATGCCGGGGTGCAGCACGATCGGCAGGGTCGCCACGTTCGACAGCTCGAGGGTGACGTGGCCCGTGAAGCCGGGGTCCACGAAGCCCGCCGTGGCGTGCGTCAGGAGACCGAGGCGCCCGAGGGAGGACTTGCCCTCCACCCGCGCGGCCACGTCGTCGGGGAGGGTGATCTCCTCGTAGGTCGAGCCGAGCACGAACTCCCCGGGGTGCAGCACGAACGGCTCCTCGCCCTCGACCTCGACGAGCCGGGTCAGCTCCGGCTGGTCCTGCGAGGGGTCGATGACCGGGTACTTGTGGTTGTCGAACAACCGGAAGTACCGGTCCAGCCGGACGTCGACGCTCGACGGCTGGACCATGGTCGGGTCCCACGGGTCGAGCCGGACGCGGCCGGAGTCGATCTGGGCGCGGATGTCGCGGTCGGAGAGCAGCACGGCAGACAGGCTATCTGGCCCGGTGCGCGGTGCCGTTCAGCACACGTCGACAGGGGGTTCGCCGGGGCATTTCGGAGCCTCCGAGGGTGTCGGTTACACTCACGGAGCACGACCCTGCGGGCGTAGTTCAATGGTAGAACATCAGCTTCCCAAGCTGAATACGCGAGTTCGATTCTCGTCGCCCGCTCCACTCGGCCAGCTCCACGCTGGAGCACTGCCAGCTCCACACTGGGGCACTGTCAACGCCACACTGTCGCACTGCCAACGCCACGCGGGGAATTGTTGCCCAGGGCCGTTCGTTGAAACCCCATGTTTCGTCGCCTCGTCCAGCTGGTCATCGGCTGTGTGGTGCTTTCCGTGGGTGTCGCCCTGTTGCTCGACGCGCGCCTCGGATCGGACGGGTACTCGACCCTGCTCAACGGCCTGACCCTGGCCACCGGGTGGAGCTTTCTCACCGTCACTCTCGTCGTGGGAGTGACTCTTTTGTCGATGGCGTGGGCGCTGGGCCGTCCCCCGGGCATCGGCACCGTCGTCCAGACCGTCATCGTGGGCGCCACGGTCAATGCGGTCCTCCCCATGCTCCCCGGCCCGGAGTCCCTGGCCATGCGCGGGCTGGAGTCGCTCGCCGGGATCCTCATCCTCGCGGTCGGCGTTGCCGCCTACCTCGCGGCCGAGCTCGGCGCCGGTCCCGCTGAGGCAGCCGCCCAGTCCTGGGAGCGTTGGGTCCCGTTCCGCTGGGGCTACACCGCGCTGCAGGGCACGAGCATGCTCGTCGGTTGGCTGTGCGGCGCCGACGTCGGTATGAGCACCCTGGCGATCGTGCTCGTCCTCGGCTGGCTCGTCGACCGCCTCCAGCCCCGGCTCACGCCGGCCCACCTGCGGGAGGGCCCCGCCCTGGAGCAGCCCCCCGAGCCCGTCCCCGAGCTCCCCTGACCCGGGAGACGTGACATCGGTGCCTCCACGCGCACCACCCGAGCGCTGGTGTGCGGGCACGCGCCAAACCAGATGTGGGGCGGCTGCAGCCACCATCCGAGGAGTGGTGCGCAAGGGAGCACCGATGTCACGTCCCCGCAGGGTCCGACAGGACCAGCCGCCCTCGCAGCAGAGCACCAGCCAGTCGCCCCCGCACCGGGGCACCGGCGTCCACAGGCCAGGAGCCGCCCGCCTCGCTGCCCACAGGGGAACCGGACCCGGCTGACGGCTCGCGGCTCCTCCGGCACCGTGTCGGCATGGACGACACCGTGCCACCGTGGCCCGCTGACTTTCCGCCCGTGCATGAGCTGGTCGGACTGGCGCTCAGGGCCGACCGCCGCCGCCTCAACCAGAGTCAGCGTGCCTATGCCGTCAGCCGCCAGATCAGCCGGGACGTCCTGGCGCGCGCTGAGGTGGACGCCAGCGGGATGCGCCTGGACACGATCACCAAGTTGCTGGAGGGCACGGGATACGACGTGGTGGTCGTCCCAACCGGCTGGGACATCCTCGGCCCGTGGTGGGACCTGACCGACACGGAAGCTCGCACGCGGGGAGGAGGACGCTTCCCGGCCCACCGTGAGGTGAAGGAGAGCCCGGCGGGAGGACCCCACTGGTACCAGTACCACGAGGTCCTCGGCAGGCGCGGCGACGGAACCCGTCCCCGGTGGTCAGCCGAAGGCTTCACGCCTCCTCCCGGGACGCGGTACGGCAAGGTGCCGACGCTCGGGGAGGACGGGCGAGCACGGTGGCCGTTCAACGACATGTATGGCGATATTCGGGACGGCCAGGGCGGGGTCCTCGACTTCGGGGACGACACCGACGGAGAGCCCTCGTAGCTCACGTCGCACCCGCGAGGCACCGGAGCCTCAGGCGCCGTGTGTCCCGCGCCGTCACGCCCCGTATCGCGTCGCCTCACACCTCGAAGGCAGTGACCGCCTCCCGCACCCATGCGCCAT
>JAAYYA010000288.1 GCA_012515595.1 Actinomycetales bacterium | reverse complement strand
TGGCCGCCTCGACGATGAGCCAGATCGGCTACATGATGCTCGCTGCCGGGCTGGGCCCGATCGGCTACGCCTTCGCGATCTTCCACCTGCTGACCCACGGCTTCTTCAAGGCCGGGATGTTCCTCGGCGCCGGGTCGGTCATGCACGGCATGGCGGACCGGGTCGACATGCGCCGCTACGGCGGGCTGTCCCGGATGATGAAGATCACCTGGCTGACGTTCATGGCCGGGTGGCTGGCCATCCTCGGGGTGCCGCCGTTCGCCGGCTTCTGGTCCAAGGACAAGATCATCGAGTCCGCCTTCGTCGACCAGGGCAACGGCGCCTGGCAGGCCTGGGTCTTCGGGCTGGTCGCCCTGATCGGTGCCGGGATCACCGCCTTCTACATGTCCCGCCTGTTCTTCATGACCTTCCACGGCAAGGCCCGCTGGGAGGACGACGTCGACCCGCACGAGTCACCCCTGACGATGACGGTGCCGATGATGGTCCTCGCGGTCGGCTCGGTGCTCCTCGGCTTCGCGCTCAGCTGGAACGACACCTTCGCCCGCTGGCTGGAACCGGTCACCGGTCACGTCGAGCACCACGAACCGGTCCTGTCCGTGCCGGTGATCATGGGCCTCACGCTCGCCCTGGTCATCGCCGGCGCGGCCTTCGCCTGGCTGCGCTACGGCCGTGACGAGGTGCCGGTCGTCGCGCCGGTCGGGTCGTTCGCGACGCAGGCCGCGCGCAGGGACCTGTTCCAGGACGACTTCAACGAGAGCTTCCTGCGGCGTCCCGGCGCGGCCCTCGTGGCCGGCCTGGAGGCCGCCGACAACGACGTCGTCGACGGCGGGCTGGTCGACGGCACGAGCCGCGGCCTGGCCGGTGTGGCCGACGTCGTGCGGAGAGCCCAGAACGGCTTCGTCCGCACCTATGCCCTGACGATGCTCGCCGGCATCGTCGCCATCCTCGGTGCTGTGTGGGTGATTCAGTGATGTCCGACGTGCCCTGGTTGACGATCCTGCTCGCGGTGCCGGCGCTCGGCGCCCTCGCGCTGGTGCTCCTGCCCCGCGGCTTCGCCCGCGCCCGCGAGTTCGCGCTCGGCGTCTCGCTGCTCACCCTGGTGCTGGCCATCCTGGCGGCGCTCCAGTTCACCGTCGGCCGCGGCGGCGAGCTGCAGCTGACCGAGGTCTACAGCTGGATCCCGCAGTTCGGGGTCAGCTTCGCCCTCGGCGTCGACGGCATCGCGCTGTCGATGATCCTGCTCAGCGTGATCCTGGTGCCGATCTGCCTGCTGGCCGCCTGGAACGACGTCCCCGCCGACGGCACGCGCCGCCTGCAGGGCTACGTCGCGTGGATGCTGCTGCTCGAGGCGATGATGATCGGTGTCTTCGCCGCCACCGATGTCTTCCTCTTCTACGTCTTCTTCGAGGCCATGCTCGTCCCGGTCTACTTCCTGATCGGGCAGTACGGCGGCCCCGACCGGGCCCGGGCGGCCACCAAGTTCCTGCTGTACTCGCTGCTCGGTGGCCTGATCATGCTGGTCGCCGTCATCGCGCTGTATGTCGAGGGGCCGGGTGGCACCGACGGGTTCCTGCTGGCGAACCTCACCGGCCTGGAGATCGGGGGCGTCACCGAGAAGCTGCTCTTCCTGGGCTTCTTCATCGCCTTCGCGATCAAGGCCCCGATGTTCCCGGTCCACACCTGGCTGCCGCACGCGGCGACCGAGGCGAGGCCGGCGACCGCCGTGCTCCTCGTCGGCGTGCTCGACAAGGTCGGCACCTTCGGGATGCTGCGCTTCTGTCTGCAGATGTTCCCCGAGGCGAGCCGCTGGGCGAC
>JAAYYA010000287.1 GCA_012515595.1 Actinomycetales bacterium | reverse complement strand
GACCAGGGCGATCGCCAGGTCGAGCTCCCAGCCGATGACGATGGAGCCGGGCTCGCCGGCCACGACCGCGCCGGTGTAGGCACCGATCGCCATGAAGAACGGGTGTCCCAGGGAGATCTGCCCGGCGTAGCCGGTCAGCAGGTTGAGCCCGATGCCGGCGATCGCCATCACCATCGCGACGGAGACCAGGTGGGTCAGGTCGCGGGTGAGCCAGAACGGCAGCACCAGCACGACGGCGATGACCGCGAGGGTCCACCAGCGCTTGGCCGGCGAGTTCAGCAGGGCCGAGTCCCGGCCGTAGCTGGTGTAGAGCCGGGGTCGCCCCCGGACGGCGCTGCGGTTGACCCGGCCGCGGTCCGGCCCGGCGAGCAGGGACCGGGACTGGCCCGTCAGCCGGGAGGTGGCGGAGTCCTGCGCCTCGCGCGCGGGGGTGCCGGTCGTCATACGCGCTGCACCTCCTTGGTGCCGAACAGGCCGTAGGGACGGATCAGGAGGACCAGAATCATCACCAGGTAGGGCGCGACGTTCTCGAAGTTGGGCCCGAGCCAGGGGGCGTGAACGGGTTGGTAGGTCCGCGCGAGGGCGGAGACGATGCCCATGACCAGCCCGCCCACCAGGGCCCCGCGGAGGGAGTCGATCCCGCCGAGGATCAGGGCGGGCAGCGCGACGAGGGCGAAGAGCGCGTCGTTGGCCTGCACGACCGAGCCGTTGGCCGCCAGCAGGACGCCACCGAGCGCCGCGAGCGCCCCGCCGATGGCCCAGGACAGGGAGAACATCCGCCCGACGTTGATGCCCTGCGCGAGCGCGGCCTCCTGGTCGAGGGAGGTGGCGCGCATCGCCAGGCCGACACGGGAACGGCTGAGCCAGAGCCCGAGCACGGCCAGCACCAGGGCCACCACGACGATCTTGCCCGCGTGGTGCTGGTAGAGGACGATGCTGCACCGGGCCTCGCCCTGGACGAGGCACCACTGGTCGAGCTGCCAGGGGTCGTTGATGGTGCGGGCCCGGGCGGCGAACAGCCGGAAGGCCAGGATGAGCAGCATGATGAAGAGCCCGACGGTGACCAGGGCGGTGGAGAACACCGGCCGTCCGATCATCGGCCGGATGGCCGCCCGCTCGACGCCCATCGAGATGACCGCGACGATCAGCATGGCCAGGGCGACCGCGACCCAGAACGGCAGCCCCTGGTCGACGGCGAGCACCGAGGTGAAGAAGGTGCCCAGGATCAGCAGGCCGGGCTGGGCGAAGTTGAGCACGCCCGTCGCCCGGAAGATGATGACGAAGCTGACCGCGATGAGGGCGTAGACGGCGCCGTCGCCCAGACCCGCCAGGATCGCGGTGGTCAGGGTGCCCATCAGCCGCTCCGTCCCAGGTCGGCGCCGGCGTGCTCGGTGGCGTTGGCGTACATGTCGTCCACGAGGTGGGGGACGGTCGCCGCGAAGGCGGTCCGCTTGAGCTTCTGGGTCGCGGTGAGCTCCCCGTCCTCGTGGTCGAGCTCCTTGTGGAGCATCCGGAACTTGCGGACCGACTCGACGCGCGCGACCTTGCTGTTGACGTCGCGGATCACCCCGGAGATGAGGTCGACGGTCTCGGGCCGGGTGGCCAGGTCCTTGTAGGTGGTGTACTCGATCCGCTGCCGGGAGGCCCAGTCGGCGACGGTGTCGTACTCGATGCCGATGAGGGCGGTCAGGTAGGGCTTCTGGTCGCCGATGACGACCGCCTCGCGGATGTAGGGGGAAGCCTTCATCGCGTTCTCGAGCTCGCTGGGGGAGATGTTCTTGCCGCCGGCGGTGATGATGATGTCCTTGATCCGGTCCACGATCTTGAGATAGTCGCCGTCGACCCACTCGCCGACGTCCCCGGTGTGCAGCCAGCCGTCCTCGTCCACGACCTCCGCCGTCGCCTCGGGCTTGCCCCAGTAGCCCACGAACGTGCCGGGGTGCCGGGTGAGGACCTCGTTCGTGCCCTCGGCCAGCACGAGCTCGATGTCCGGCTGGGCCTGCCCGACCGTGCCGAAGCGCACCCGGCCCGGATAGCTGCAGGTCGCGACCGCGGTGTTCTCGGTCATGCCGTAGGCCTCATGGATGAGCACCCCCATGCTGAGGAAGAACTCGAGCACCTCCGGGGAGATCGGGGCCGCCCCGGACAGGGCGTGCCGCACCTTGGCCAGGCCCAGGTGGCGCCGCACCTTGCGGTGCACGAGCACCCAGGAGACGAAGTAGAGGATCCGCGACAGCACGCTGGCGTGCCCGTCGGCGAGCTGCTGGCGGGCGGCCCGGGTGCCGAGCGCGTTGCCGACGGCGAAGAGCTGCCGCTTGGCCCACGAGGCGTTGGCCATCTTGATGGACACCGTCGCCTGGATCTTCTCCCAGATCCGGGGCACGGCGAACAGGACCGTGGGCTGGACCTCCGCGAGGTCGCTGACCACCGTGTCGATCGACTCAGCGAAGTGGACGAGGCTGCGGTTGCGCACCCCGCCCCAGGTGCTGATGGCCCGCTCCACGACGTGGGACAGCGGTAGGTAGGAGACGAGGACGTCGCTCTGCCTCAGCCCGTGGTCGCCGAACATGCCGGGCGCCCGGGCGAAGGTGCCGGCCCCGAAGTCGACGTTGCGGGCGTTGAGCATCGCCCCCTTCGGCGGCCCGGTCGTGCCGGAGGTGTAGATGACCGTCACGAGGTCCTCGTCGCTGCGGCCCTCGTCGGCCCGGGTCAGCACGTCCGGGTCCCGCTCGCGCAGGGCCTGCCCCTTCTCGATGAGCTGGTCCACGGAGAGCAGCCGCTCGTGGGCGTAGTCGGCCAGGCCGCGCCCGTCGAGGTAGACCACCCACTCGAGGGTGTCGATGTCGTCGATCAGCTCCAGGGCCTTGTCGACCTGCTCCTGGTCCTCGGAGAACAGCACCCGCGCCCCGGAGTCGGCGAGCAGGTAGCGGACCTCGGCCACGGGGTTGGTCGGGTAGAAGCCCACGCTCACGGCACGGAGCATGGTGCTGGCCAGATCGGCATACAGCCACTCCGGCCGGTTCTCGGACTGGATCGCGACGCGGTCCCCGACCCCGACTCCCAGGGCCGCCAGCCCGAAGGCGATGGCCTCGGTGTTGTGCAGGTAGTCGGCCCAGGTGATGTCGCGCCACAGGCCGTAGCGCTTCTCCCGGAGTGCGACCGTGTCGGGTGTCTCGGCGGCCGCGGCGCGCAGCTGCCGGCTCAGGTGCTGGACCTCGCTCACCGCAGCTCCTCCGCGACGGACTCCAGGACCTCGTCGGTGGCACCGCCGAGGTAGGCCGCGATGACGGCGGGGTCGCGCTGGACCTCCTGCGGTGTGCCCAGGGCGATCCGGCGGCCGAAGTCGATGACCATCACCCGGTCGGCCAGGTCCATGACCAGGCGCATGTCGTGCTCGACCATGATCATCGCCAGCCCCAGCTCGGTGCGGATGTCGAGGATGAACCGGGCCATGTCCTCGGTCTCCTCGGCGTTCATGCCGGCCACCGGCTCGTCGAGGAGCAGGAGCTCGGGTTGCATGGCCAG
>JAAYYA010000286.1 GCA_012515595.1 Actinomycetales bacterium | reverse complement strand
GGTCAGCGCGGCTCGTCCCGGACCACGTGGGTGGTGATCTGGAGCGTGCTGATCCGCGCCATGATCTGGCTGCGCAGCGTCTCGGGCGCCGCCTCACGGTTGCAGGCCCGCTTGACCAGCGCCTTCAGCAGCAGGTCGCGCTCGTACTCGCGCAGGCACGAGCCGCACTCGTCCAGGTGCTGCCTGATCCGCCGGCCGTCCTCCTCTGCCGCCTCGTGGTCGACGTACTCGAAGAGCCGCAGCACCACCTGCGCACAGTCGGCGTCACCCTGGCGTTCCATCTCACTCATGACTTCACCGTCGCCTCGTTGATGAATCCGCGCTCCAGCGCGTAGTCCGTCAGAAGGTCGCGCAGCTGCTTGCGGCCACGGTGCAGGCGCGACATGACCGTGCCGATCGGGGTGTCCATGATCTCGGCGATCTCCTTGTAGGAGTAGCCCTCGACGTCGGCGAGGTAGACCGCCATCCGGAAGTCCTCCCCGATCGAGGCCAGGGCCTTCTTCACGTCGGAGTCGGGGAGGTGGTCCAGCGCCTCGGCCTCGGCCGAGCGCAGACCGGTCGAGGTGTGCTGCGCCGCCCGGGCGAGCTGGTAGTCCTCGACCTCCGCGGCGTCCGACTCCAGTGGCTGACGCTGCTTCTTGCGGTAGATGTTGATGTAGGTGTTGGTGAGGATGCGGTACATCCACGCCTTGAGGTTGGTGCCCGGCCGGTACTGGTGGAAGGCCGCGAACGCCTTGGCGTAGGTCTCCTGCACCAGGTCCTCGGCGTCGGTGGGGTTGCGGGTGGTCCGCAGGGCCGCGCTGTACATCTGGTCCAGCAGCGGCATGGCCTCCCGCTGGAACCGCTCGGCCCGCTCGGACTCGGTCTCCTGCTCGACGTCCACCTCGTGATCCGGGTTGGTGGCCTCGTCGG
Source organism: Actinomycetales bacterium (assembly GCA_012515595.1). Classification (GTDB taxonomy): domain Bacteria; phylum Actinomycetota; class Actinomycetes; order Actinomycetales; family Dermatophilaceae; genus Ornithinicoccus. The sequence goes on along the minus strand of JAAYYA010000286.1, from coordinate 13,673 downwards.
TCGGTGGCTCAGTGGCCTCGTCGCTAGTCATCGTGGTCCACGATAGCCCCGCACCCGGGGACGAGTGTCCCGCGAAGCGGAGCGGACCGGGGACCCGCGCACCGGTATCGGCGGGGGCCAGGCTGGCCAGGGTCATGCAACCTCCTGAGGTGGGCGCTCTCACCTCAGCACAACACCGCGCCCACCCGGACGATTCCCCTCACCCCGGCCCCCTCACCTCGACCGGGCGCGTCGCGTTGCGCTCAGGAGGGCCACCGAGCGCGCCGTATGACGTCCTTCACCGGGACCGGGCGCGTCATCTACTGGTGGTAGCCGGCCAGGAAGTTGCCCATGCGCTCCAGGGCGTCGGTCAGGTCCCGCTGCGCGGGCAGGGTCACGATGCGCAGGTGGTCGGTGGCCGGCCAGTTGAACCCTGACCCGTGCACGACCAGGATGTGCTCCTGCTCCAGCAGGTCCAGGCACAGCCGCATGTCGTCGTGGATCTCGTGCACCTCGGGGTCCAGCCGCGGGAAGACGTACAGCGCCCCCTGCGGCTTGACGCAGCTGACCCCGTCCATCGCGTTGAGCATGGACCAGGCGGTGTCCCGCTGCTCGAGCAGCCGGCCGCCCGGCAGGATCAGGTCCTCGATGCTCTGGCGGCCGGACACGGCGACCTGGATGGCGTGCTGCGCCGGGACGTTGGGACAGAGCCGGGTCGAGGCCAGCAGCTCGATGCCCTCGAGGAAGCCGGTGGCGTGGGACTTGGGCCCGCTGATGACCAGCCACCCCGCGCGGTAGCCCGCGACGCGGTAGGTCTTGGAGAGCCCGTTGAAGGTCACCACCAGCAGGTCCGGGGCGACGCTGGCGATGCTGGTGTGGCGAGCCTCGTCATACAGGATCCGGTCGTAGATCTCGTCGGCCAGGATGAGCAGGGAGTGCTCCCTCGCGATGTCGGCGAGCCCCTCGAGGACCTCCCGGGAGTAGACCGCGCCCGTCGGGTTGTTCGGGTTGATCACCACGATCGCCTTGGTGCGCTCGGTGATCTTGGAGCGGATGTCCTCCAGGTCCGGCGCCCAGTCGGCCGCCTCGTCGCACAGGTAGTGCACGGGCGTGCCACCGGCCAGGCTCGTGGCCGCGGTCCACAGCGGGTAGTCCGGGCTGGGGATCAGCACCTCGTCGCCGTCGTCCAGCAGCGCCTGCTGGACCAGCATGATCAGCTCGGAGACCCCGTTGCCCAGGTAGACGTCGTCGACGTCCAGGTCCGGGAAGCCCGGCTCCTCCTGGTAGCGGCTGACCACGGCCCGCCGCGCCGGCAGGATCCCCTTGGACTCGGAGTAGCCCTGCGAGGTGGGCAGCGCCGCGATCATGTCCTGCAGGATCGTGTCGGGCGCCTCGTAGCCGAACGGGGCGGGGTTGCCGATGTTGAGCTTCAGGATCCGATAGCCCTCGGCCTCCAGCTGGGCGGCCCGGGCCGCCACCGGGCCCCGGATCTCGTAGAGCACGTTCTGCAGCTTGCTCGCCTGACGGAGCGGACGGAGCGGACCCCCGCGGAGTGAGACCTTCACCGCTCCATGGTGTCACCCCCGAACCCCTCACACCGACACCGGCGCGCGTGACGGCTCAGAGACTTGGGGTGGGGACCTGGGGTGGGGACGTAGGTTGGGACCATGTGCGGGAGGTATGCGGCGACGGCGGACCCTGACGAGCTGATCGAGGCCTTCGAGGTGGACCTCGACGCCACCAGCGAGTCCTCGCGCAGCGTGCTGGTCAACCCCCAGGACCCGCCGGCGGGCACGCCGGACTACAACATGGCACCGTCCAAGCAGGCGCCGGTGGTGCTCACCCGCACCCCCCGCGGGCCCGACGGGGAGAAGCAGCCGGACGCGGCACCGGTGCGCCAGCTGCGCCACCTCACCTGGGGTCTGGTGCCCTCGTGGGCCAAGGACCCGAAGGTCGGGATGCGGATGACCAACGCCCGCGCCGAGTCGCTCCTGGACAAGCCAGCCTTCGCGCGGGCGGCGACCGCGCGCCGGGCCATCGTGCCCGCTGCGGGGTGGTACGAGTGGCAGGTCTCCCCGGTGGCCGTCGACGCCAAGGGCAAGCCGCGCAAGCAGCCGTTCTTCATGCACCGGGCCGACGGCGACCAGATCGGGTTCGCCGGGCTCTACGAGTTCTGGCGGGACCGGAGCGCGGCAGAGGACGACCCAGCGGCCTGGATCGTGAGCTTCACGATCGTCACGACCGCGGCGGAACCGGGTCTGGACCGCGTCCACGACCGGCAACCGGTCGTGCTCGAGCGGGCGGTGTGGCAGGACTGGCTCGACCCCGCCACCACCGACCCGGACGAGGTCCGCGCGATGCTGCAGTCCCCGGGGCCCGGGCGCTTCGAGGCCTACCCGATCAGCACCGCGGTCAACGCGACCCGCAACAACGGGGCGCACCTGCTCGAGCGGCTCCCCGACGACCAGCTGGCGGGTGTCGTCAACCCGGCCACCGGCGAGGTGCTGGGCGGATGACGACCGGCGAGGTGCTGGGCGGATGACCGTCGACCCCATCTGGACCGCCGTCGACACCCCGGAGGGCGAGGCCCGGGTCGGCGTGCACCTGCCCGACTCCCCGCCGCGCGGCACGCTCATCCTCGGTCACGGCGCCGGCGGAGGGCTCGGTTCGTGGCCGCGGGACCTGCAGAGCGCCCGCACGGCCACCGACCACGGCTGGGCGGTGGTCCTCGTCGAGCAGCCCTGGCGGGTCGCCGGGCGCAAGGTCGCCACCCGGCCGCCCACGCTGGACACGGCCTGGCGGGCCGTCGTTCCCGCGGTCTTTCGGGACCCGCTCCCCCGCCCGCTCGTCGTGGGCGGACGGAGCGCGGGGGCCCGGGTCGCCTGCCGCACCAGCCCGGGGGACCCCGAGGGTCGTATGCCGCGCGCGGACGCCGTCCTGTGCCTGGCCTTCCCGCTGCACCCGCCGGGCCGACCCGACCGGAGCCGGGTCGCCGAGCTGACCGTCCCGGTGGCCCTGGGCATCCCGACCCTCGTGGTGCAGGGCAGCGCCGACCCGTTCGGCTCCCCCACCGAGCTGCGCGAGGCCGTCGCCGCCGAGTTCCCGGGCGGCGCCTCCCCCGAGGTCGTCGAGGTGCCCGGCAGCCACTCGCCGTCACGGGACCAGCCTCTGGTGACGCGCACGATCCTGGGCTGGCTGGACCGGCTAGGTTAGACCCTGGGCGGTGCACCCACCGCCCGGACAACGGCCGACTACCCGAGGAGCTCCATGGTCTTCCGAAAGCTCGCCCGCCCCCTGCTCGCCAGCGCATTCATCACGCGCGGCATCGACGCGCTCCAGCACCCGGGCTCGCGCATCCCCGCCGCCCAGAAGTTCTCGGAGTCGGTCGCCGAGCCGCTCGGCGTCCCCGGCGACCCCGAACTGCTGGTCCGCGTCAACGGAGCCGTCATGGCCGGCGCGGGCACGCTGCTCGCCCTGGGCAAGTTCCCCCGCCTCGCGGGTGCGGCCCTGGCCGTCAGCCTGGTTCCGGCCACCTTCTTCGAGCACCGCTTCTGGGAGGAGTCCGACCCGGAGGCCAAGGCGGCCGAGAAGAAGCAGTTCTTCGGCAACCTGGGGCTGCTCGGTGGCGTGCTGCTGGCCTCGCTCGACACCGCGGGCAACCCCGGCCTGGTGTGGCGCACCAAGAACGCGGCGCACATCGCCTCGCTGGAGTCGCAGCTGGCGGCCAAGAACGCCGTCTCCGCAGTGTCCGACAAGCTGCCCTTCTGAACGCCGTGGTCTGGGCCGCTCCCGCCGCACCGGGACCCGTCACCGGCACGGTCGTGGTGCCCGGCAGCAAGTCGCTGACCAACCGGCTCCTGCTGCTCGCGGCCCTGGCCGACCGGCCGAGCACGCTGCACCGCCCGCTAGTGTCGCGCGACGCCGAGCTGATGCTCGGCGCGGTGGAGCAGCTGGGAGTCCGGGTCGAGCGGGGCGCCGACGACCGGACCTGGCTGCTGACCCCGCCGGCTCAGCTCCGGGGCGGGGGCACGGTCGACTGCGGACTCGCCGGCACCGTCCTGCGCTTCGTGCCACCGGTCGCCGCCCTGGCCGACGGCCCGGTCGCCTTCGACGGCGACGAGCGGGCCCGGTCCCGGCCCATCGCCCCGCTGCTGGACGCGCTCGACGAGCTGGGGGTGGACGTCGAGCACGGCGGCCGCAACACCCTGCCGTTCACGGTGCTCGGCACCGGCCGGGTCGCCGGTGGCGAGATCGGCGTGGACGCCTCCGCCAGCTCCCAGTTCGTCAGCGCGCTGCTCCTGGTCGCCCCGCGCTTCGAGCGGGGCCTGACGGTGCGCAACACCGGCGACCGGCTGCCCAGCACCCCGCACATCGAGATGACCGTGCAGACCCTGCGGGAGGCCGGCGTCGAGGTCGCCACCCCGCAGCCCGGCGTGTGGCGGGTCGAACCCGGGCCGGTGGCGGGCCGGGACGTCGAGGTGGAGCCGGACCTGTCCAGCGCCGCACCGTTCCTGGCTGCCGCCGCCGCCACGGGAGGCACGGTCACGGTGACCGGCTGGCCCACCCGGACGACCCAGGCCGGCGACCGGATGCGCGACATCCTCACCACGATGGGCTGCGAGGTCTCCCTCACGGGTCAGCCGTCGGGCGCGGGCGCGGACCTCACGGTGACCGGCCCGGCACCCGGGTCGCTGCGCGGCGCCGACCTGGACCTCCACGACGTCGGCGAGCTGACGCCGGTGGTCACGGCGCTGGCCGCGCTGGCCTCCACCCCCTCGCGGATCACCGGCGTCGCCCACCTGCGCGGTCACGAGACGGACCGCCTGGCCGCGCTGGAGACCGAGGTGGGCCGGCTGGGCGGGGACGCCACCCAGACCCAGGACGGGCTGGTCGTCGCCCCGGCGCGCCTCTCCCCGGCGGCCCTGGAGACCTACGAGGACCACCGGATGGTGATGGCCGCCGCCGTGCTCGCCCTCGCGGTGCCTGGCACGGAGGTCCTCGGTGCGGAGACGGTCGCCAAGACCTTCCCCGACTTCGAGCGCGCGTGGACCTCGCTCGTCCTCGGACCGGGGGCCGTGGCTCCCTCTGGGGGCGGCGCCGGGTGAGTCGTTACGACCACCTCGACGAGTCGTCGGTGCGGGTCCGTCCCTCCCGCCGGGGCAGCCGCCCGCGCACCAAGGAGCGCCCCGCGCACGACGACGCGCAGGAGGCGCTGGTCATCGGCGTGGACCGGGGCCGCTACACCACCCGGCTCGAGGACCGGCAGGTGACGGCCATGCGGGCCCGCGAGCTGGGCCGCAAGAGCATCGTGGTCGGCGACCGGGTCGGGCTCGTGGGCGACACCTCCGGCGGCCCGGACGCCCTGGCCCGCATCGTCAAGATCCTGCCCCGCTCCTCGGTGCTGCGCCGGTCCGCCGACGACACCGACCGGGTCGAGCGGGTCATCGTCGCCAACGCCGACCAGATGGCGATCGTCACCGCCCTGGCCGACCCGGAGCCACGGCCCCGGATGATCGACCGCTGCCTGGTCGCCGCCTACGACGCCGGCCTCGACCCCCTCCTCGTGCTGACCAAGTCAGACCTCGCCTCCCCCGAGGGCCTCCTGGAGATCTACCGACCGCTGGACGTGCCGTATGTCGTGACCCGCCTGGACCCCGCCGGTGCCGGCGACGCCGAGGGCGTGGCCGAGGTGCTGGAGCACCTGCGGGACCGGGTGAGCGTGTTCGTCGGCCACTCCGGTGTCGGGAAGTCCACCCTGGTCAACGCGCTCGTCCCGGACGCGAACCGGGCCACCGGGGTGGTCAACGTCGTCACCGGGCGGGGCCGGCACACCTCCACCAACGCCGTCGCCCTCGAGGTGCCCGGGGGCGGCTGGGTGGTCGACACCCCCGGGGTGCGGTCCTTCGGACTCGGCCACGTCGACCCCGGGTCCTTCATCGAGCACTTCCCCGACCTGGCCGAGGGCACCGCGGACTGCCCCCGCGGCTGCAGCCACGACGAGCCGGACTGCGCCCTGGACGCCTGGGTGGCCTCGGGCGGCGCCGGCCCGTCCGGCGCGGTGCGCCTGGAGTCCCTGCGCCGGCTGCTCCGCAGCCGCACCGGCGACGGCAGCGACACCTGAGCCTCCCTGGCTCCGGGCCGGTGAGGCACTAGCGTGGTGCCGATGGCCACCTTCGACGACGACCTGCGCCTCGCCCACGTCCTGGCGGACGCGGTCGAGCGGTTCACCCTGGAGTCCTTCCGCTCCGAGGACCTGGAGGTGCGCTTCAAGGACGACGGCAGCCTGGTGACCCGGGCGGACACGCACACCGAGGAGCTGCTGCGGCACCAGCTGGGCCGCACCCGCCCCCGGGACGTGGTGCAGGGCGAGGAGCTGCCCACGACCGGTCACGGCAACCGGCGCTGGGTCCTCGACCCGATCGACGGCACCGTCAACTACGTCCGCGGGGTCCCGGTCTGGGCCACGCTGATCGGCCTGGTCGTCGACGACGAGCCGGTGGTGGGTCTGGTCGCGGCACCGGCCCTCAACCGGCGCTGGTGGGCCGCCACCGGCTCCGGGGCGTGGACCGGGCGCTCGCTGTCCCGCGCCACCCGCATCTGGGCCTCGGACACCTCCCGCGTGGAGCACGCCTCCCTGTCCTACTCCGACCTCAACGCCTGGCTCGACCACCCCCGCCGCGAGGGCTTCCTCCGACTGGCGGCCTCGTGCTGGCGCACCCGCGCCTACGGGGACTTCTGGAGCCACGTCTTGGTGGCCGAGGGCGCCGTGGACGCGGCGATCGAGCCGGACCTGGCGGTCCACGACATGGCGGCCCTCGCGCCGATTATCACCGAGGCCGGCGGCCGGTTGACCGACCTGGACGGCACCGACGGACCCTTCGGCAGCAGCGCGGTGAGCTCGAACGGCGACCTGCACCACGACATACTGGCCCTGCTGGCTGACGACGCTGCGGACTGACACCAGGCCACTGACCTCGCACGGCAACCCCTTGACCTGGCAGAATGAGGGACTGTGCTGCTGCCCCACGGTCTCGCGAGCGCCGTCCTGGCGACCCTGCTGGCCGTCTCCGGCAGCGCTGCGGCCGGGGCGGACGACCGCACCGACCTAGAACGCGAGGACCCGGCCAGCCTGCTGGTGGTCGTCGGCAAGCACCGGCCGATCTCGCCGCTGGACTACGAGCCCGACGACCTCACCGCCTGGCCCGGGACCGACTTCTGGGTGCGCGAGGAGGTCGGGGAGCAGCTGGAGCTGCTGGTCGCCGCGGCGGAGCGGGACGGTCACGGGCTGCGCGTCATCAGCGGCTACCGCTCCTACGACACGCAGGCCGGGACCTACGACTACTGGGTGCGCCACTACGGGCGGGCCGCCGCCGACGCCTCCAGCGCCCGGCCGGGCCACAGCGAGCACCAGACCGGGCTGGCGGTGGACCTCGACTCCACCACCGGGGAGTGCTACCTGGAGCCGTGCTTCGGCGACACCGACGAGGGCCGGTGGGTGGCCGCCCACGCGCACGAGTTCGGCTTCGTACTTTCCTACCCGGAGGGCTCGCGCGCGCTCACCGGCTACACCTACGAGCCGTGGCACGTCCGCTATGTCGGACCGCAGGTCGCCGGCGACATGCACCGCCGGGGGATCGCGCTGCTGAGCACCTACCTCGGGGTGCCGGCCTCCTCGGCGCGGATCGGCGAGCTGCTGGGCTCGCGCGGCTGACGCACGACCTCGACCGGCCCGCGCCCCAGCGCCCGAACACCGTCGGCGTGGCGGGCGTCGCCGACCAGGATCACCGTCCAGGGCTCGCCCCGGTGCCGGTCCCACGCCTCCCGGGCGACCTCCGGGTCCAGGGAGCGGACCTGGGCCACCGTGCGGGTGACGAAGTCGGTGTCCAGCCCGTCCAGCGCCAGGGAGACCGCCTCCCCCGCCACGGCCTCGCAGGTCGCGAAGCGGGCCGTGGCCGTGCGCGCCTGGTAGCGGGCGGCGTGCCGCAGCTCGGCGTCGGTCAGGTCGGCCCCGCGCAGGTCGAGGATGGACAGCAGCGCCTCGAGTGCCTCGACGGTCACGTCTCCGGAGACCGAGCCGATCGCGGTGAACAGGCCGCCGTGGGACCGGGGCCGGAAGCCGGCGCGGATCCCGTAGGTGTAGCCCCGCTCCTCCCGCAGCACGCTGTCGATGCGGGCCTGCGGCGACCCGCCCATCGCGAAGGACAGCACCTGGTAGGGCCCCCAGCCCAGCGGGTCCGCACGGTCTGGCCCGGGTCCTCCGACGTGCAGCTCGGTCTGCACGGCCCCGGGGCGGTCGACAAGGACGATGCGGCCGGCGTCCGCGGCCCGCGTGCCCGGGTCGGCCGGGGCCGGACGGTGTCCGGGCACGCTCGGCCAGCGTGCGAAGGCCTCCTCGAGCGCGTCCTGCAGCGCGATGCCGGTCAGGTCGCCCGCGACGGCCAGCACGGCGCCGTCCGGGCGCATGGTGCGCGCGTGGTGGGCGCGCACGTCCTCGGCGGTGATCCGCGCGACCGTCTCCGGGCTGCCCCCGGCGGGACGGGAGGCCCGGTCGGCGGGGTCGAAGTAGGTGCCGATGAGCCGCAGGGCGGCCAGGCTCGAGGGGTCGGCCCGGTCCTGGCCGATGTCGGCCAGCCGGTGGCGCACCTCGCGGCGCACCTCCTCCTCCGGGAAGCTCGCCTCGGTCAGGCACTCGACCAGCAGGTCCAGGGCCGTGGTCAGCTCCCGGCTGATGGTGTCCACCTCGACCAGGATGCCCCGCTCGCCGACACCTGCGTGCAGGGCGATCCCCTTGCGCGCCAGCAGCTCGGCCATCTCGTCGGCCGTATGCCGGGTGGTCCCCAGGTCGAGGCAGCGCGCCATGATCAGGCCCACGCCCTCGACCTCCTCAGGCTCCCCGGCCAGCGGGGCCGGGATGCCCAGCTGCACCGACAGGACGTGCTGGCCGGGCATGTCGAAGGCCTGGACCGACAGCCCGTTGGCCAGCACGAAACGGTCTGGCTCCGGGAAGCTCCAGGCGGCGGGCTCGGCGACCTCGGGGCGCGGTCCCGCCGGGGGTCTGAGCTGCTCGCCCGCCCCGGTCACGCCACGACCTCCGTCGCCTCGTCGGCGACCGCCCGGAAGGCGACGGTCGCGCGGGCGTCCGGGATGAGCCATCTCGCGGCCGCCTCCCGGACCTGGTCGGCCGTCACCTGGCGCACGCCGTCCAGGTAGGTGTTGATGTGCTCGGTGTCGTCGTGCAGCAGCGTGTAGTGGCTGATCAGGTCCGCCCGCTCCTGGTGCCCGGCCAGGGCCTCCAGCCAGGAGCGCTCGGTGTCGGCCAGCGAGGACTCCAGCTCGACCTCCGTGGGGCCCTCCACTGCGAAGCGCTCCAGCTCGGCACACACCGCCAGCTCCACCGCGTGCGGGTCGGCGGACTCCGCCACGTCGATCCCCAGGAACCCCAGGGACGCGCCGTCGACGAGCCCCAGCGAGGCCCCGGAGACGCTGGTCGCGACCTCCTCGACCCGGACCAGGCGACGGTAGAGCCGGCTGGTCGTCAGGCTGCCGAGCGCGTCGATCGCCACGGCACAGGCCAGGAACTCCGGCGTGTGCGCGACGGGCAGCCGGAAGCCGAGGTAGAGCCGGTCGTTCGGCACGTCCTCGCTCCGGTCGGTGCGGGGCGCGTCGGTGAGCGGCGACAGCTGCGGCAGGGGCTCCTGGCGGGTGGACGGCTGCTCGGGCAGGTCCCCGAAGTGCCGCTCGGCGGCCGCGAAGCCCTCCTCGGGGCTGATGTCGCCAACCAGGGTGAGCACGGAGTTGCCCGGCGTGTAGTGGCGCCGGTAGAAGGCGTGCACGTCCGCCAGGGTGGCCGCGTCCAGGTCCTCCATGGACCCGATGGTGGGATGGTGGTAGGGGTGCCCCTCGGGGTACACCAGGGCGCCCAGGTCGGCGATGGCCGTGCCGTAGGGCTGGTTGTCGTAGCGTTGGCGCTTCTCCTCCTTGACCACGTCGCGCTGGTTGTCGAGGTTGGCCTGGGTGACCGCCTCGAGCAGGCGGCCGTGCCGGTCCGCCTCCAGCCACAGGGCGAGGTCCAGCGCGCCGGTCGGCACGGTCTCGAAGTAGTTGGTGCGGTCGAACCAGGTGGTGGCGTTCAGGGTGCCGCCCTGCTCCATGAGCAGCGAGAAGTGCTCGCCCTCGGCGACGTTGGCCGACCCCTGGAACATCAGGTGCTCGAACAGGTGCGCCAGACCGGTGCTGCCCGGTTGTTCGTGCCGCGAGCCCACGCCGACCCAGATGTTGACGGTGACGGTCGGCACGGTGTGGTCACGACTGACGACCACCCGCAGCCCGTTGCTCAGGGTGTGGGTCGCGATCGGATAGTCCAGCGGCATCTGGCCACTGTAAACACGATCGGCCGGTCCCACGGCATCCGGCCGCACCGCCCACGCCCCAGTCGCTCAGCCGGCCGGCGCCTCCCGCGGCTCGTCCTCGTCGGCCTCGTCGGCCAGCCAGCCGACGTTGCGCCCGGCCCGCTCCGGGATGTTGCCGACGCGGTTCATGGCGATCCGGCCGAAGATCTGCTGCTCGGTGATGTTGCGCTCCGACCGACCGCGGCCGAGGAAGCTCACGAGCCAGTGCAGGAGCGTGGTCACCCGGGACTTGAACCCGATGATGTAGACGAGGTGCACCGCCAGCCAGAGGACCCACGCCGGGAAGCCGGTCACCTTGAGCTTGCCGATCTCGGCGATCGCCCGGAACCGGGAGATGGTCGCCATGTTGCCCTTGTCGAAGTAGCTGAAGGGTTCGGTGACCTGGTCGCCACCGAGCGTCGCCCTGATCTTCCGCGCCGCGTAGCGGGCCTGCTGGATGGCGACCTGCGCCACCCCGGGAAGGCCGTCCAGGGAGACCATGTCTCCCACGACATACACCTCGGGGTGGCCCGGGAGCGTGAGGTCCGGCAGGGCCGGGATCCGGCCCGCCCGGTCCACCTCGAGCCCCACCTGCTCGGCGAGCTGACGCGCCAGGGGGCTGGCGGCCACACCGGCGGCCCAGACCTTGGTCAGCGCCTCGATCCGGTGCCGCTCACCGTCCCGGTCCTCGTAGTCGATCCCCCGGGCGTCCACGTCGACCACCTTGGCCCCGAGCAGCACGTCGATGCCGAGCTTCTCCAGGGCGGCCTGTGTCTTGCCGCGCAGCGACTCGTCGAAAGAGCCGAGCACGGCGTCGGCCGCGTCCATCAGGTAGATCTTCGCGTCGCGCGGGTCGATGTGCCGGAAGTCGTTCTTGAGCGTCCGGCGCGAGAGCTCGGCGAGCTGGCCGGCCATCTCCACACCGGTCGGACCGGCCCCCACGACGACGAAGGTGGTGAGCGCGGCGGCCTCGTCGTGATGGCCGCTGGCAGCCGCGAGCTCGGCAAGCTCGAAGGCTCCGAAGATGCGCCCGCGGAGCTCCAGGGCGTCGTCGACGCTCTTCATGCCCGGGGCGAACTCCGCGAACTGGTCGTTGCCGAACCAGGACTGGTCGGCGCCGGCGGCGACGATCAGGTGGTCGTAGCCGTAGGTGCGGGGCACCCCGAGCGTGACGGCGGTGACGGTCCGGCCTGCGAGGTCGATGCCCGTGACGTCGCCCATCTCGACCTGCACGTTCTCCTGGCGGGCCAGCACCTCGCGGGTGGCTGGCGCGATCTCGCCGGGGGTGAGGATGCCGGTCGCCACCTGGTAGAGCAGCGGTTGGAAGAGGTGGTGGGTGGTCCGGGCGATCAGCCGGACGTCGACGTCGGCCTTCGCGAGGGCCCGGGCCGCGAACAGTCCGCCGAAGCCCGAGCCGACGATGATGACCCTGGGACGGGTTGCGCTGGGATTCATGTGGAGCCTCCTCAGAGGGGATAACCCTCACCTGCAGGCGAGTATGCCGTGACGTGCGTCATCTCACTCCCGCACGGCCGACCTGGGTCAAGTGGTGGATCGATGCTGCGCGTGACCCGATGGTGTCAGCGGACATCGTGTCGGTGCCGGCAGACGAACTCCGCCTGCTCGTCCGAAAGGTCCCACGGTGCGGAGAGCATCCTGTCGCGGAAGGTGGCTGGCTCGGGTAGCAGCTGATCCAGTTCGCAGTACCGATCGACGATTTCCGCATAGCCCGGCGCACCCCACCAAGCGGAGGGATACAGGAACCCGTTCGTGAGGAATGCCAGCCAGTTGCCGACACCGTTCGCGGCAATCCAGTCAGTTGCGAGACCTGGCGCACCAGGCTTCTCCGATCGCAGTTCAGCCTTCGCCTGTTCATTCGGCAGGATCGCGACGAGGTCATCCAGCAGGCCATCGAGAACATCTTCGACGGCATCGAGATCATCGGCAGACGCCACGACGTCAGCGATCGCCCGGCGCGCGAGCTCAGTAGCCCGTGCGTTAATGCGGAGCATGTCGGCGTCCGACCACGGCCCTTCGGCATGAGCGAACGTCTCGACCGCATTGGTGTTGCGGTACCAGGTGCTGACGAGCCCACCTGCCGCCGCATGAATGGTGGTCGGCGACGGCTCCAGACCATCGCCCCACTGCTGGCGCGCAAACTCCATGATCCGCTCGATCGACATGCTCATGGCGCGATCCTCTCGCCTTGCTGGCCGCCGGGAGGCTCGGCGAGGAGCGCAGAGCACTCACCTCCGTGGGAAGTCCTCAACAGCAACTCCTCATCGTGTCGAAGATCTTCTACGGGACGTCCCAGAACCTCAGGTGAGACCGGTGCAACCAGTCATCGACCCATCGGCGATCGGGCTCATCCGGGACACCCGAGCCCGCCCCGGCAGTGACCAGCTCGGCCTCGGCTCGTTCGAGGGACTTCAGGACATGGGGCAGCGCGACCTCTCCACGCCGAACAGACCGCAGGAAGGACAGGTCTGGCTCAGGCACGGGCAGCGTGATCCGCCCTGTGCGCAGCAGTTCGACGCCTTGCACACCCAGCCGCAGCGCGTGCATCGCAAACTTCGTGTCGTAGCCGTGGACAGCGACGAGTTCAGGCCGGTTGGTGTGAGCACCTGACTCGCCGAGCATCGCTGCTTTCTGGCTCTGGAGGTAGCCCAGGAACCGGGCTGCGGCGAGCTTGGATACGAAGCGGTGCGCGTTATCGACGAGCTCTGCACCGACCTCGTCGCGGAAGACGACCTCGTCGTCCGGCACGAACAGGGCGAGCAGAACAGTCGGATTTCCAGCCAGCGCCAGCCGGCACCACTTGCGCGCCGAGTAGATGACGATGTCGAGGTCGCCGGCCCCACTTCGGTTCCCGAGCCCACCAGGCTTGTCCCAGACGGTGTGACGTTGGTACTGCTCGAACTCGACCTCGGCTGCGCCGTTGAGTCCGCGAGGAACACGGGCCAGCCCGGTGACGAACTCACGCGGCTCGAGGCAGATCCCCATCTCATCGCGATCGTCCTGGCCACTGATCGATGTCCCGTGAACTCCGGAGCCCACCTGCACGCGCAGGATCAGCCCTGCCTCGGCGATCGCGCGCGCCTCCTCGGAGGCATGCGGGTGCGCAAACCCTGCCGGTAACCCCCGTTCGCCGGGGATCGCCTTCGCCTCAATCACGTGCCGAACGCTATCGGTGCAACCCCGGGCAGGCGACTGCATTGTGGTCGACGTCTCGCGTCGTCGTAGCCCCCCAGAAAACAGATCGAGGCCAGACGATGTCTGACCTCGATCTCTTGGTAGCGGGGGCAG
>JAAYYA010000285.1 GCA_012515595.1 Actinomycetales bacterium | reverse complement strand
GCGCCTCGATCGCGTCGGCCGCGAGGATCCCCGAACCGCCCGAGGTGGTCACCACCGCCACCCTCCGGATCGAGCGGCCACGGACCACCTCGACCAGACCCATCACGTCGCCGACGTCCAGCAGCTCATCGACGTCGTCGACGCGCACCACTCCCGCCTGGCGCAGCGCCGCGTCGACCACCCTGTCCTGCGCGGCCAGTGCGCCGGTGTGCGAGGCCGCCGCCTGGGCACCGGCCTCCGACCGCCCCGCCTTGAGCAACGCCACCGGCATACCGCCGGCCACCACCTTGGCGAGCGTGGGCAGGTCACCCAGCGACTCGGCATACGCCAGCAGTCCGGCGCAGCCGGGCTCGGTCGCCAGTTCGGCCATCACCTCGGTGGCGGTCAGGTCGGCCTCGTTGCCGGTGTTGACCACCCAGCCCAGGCCCAGTCCGCGCTCGAAGGCGAGGGAGACCGCGCCGTAGCCCAGCGCACCGCTCTGGCTCACGAAGCCGAGGGTGCCCGGCACGAGCTCGGTGCGTTCCCCGGAGAACAGCGGGCTGAACGAGCTGACCTGGCCGCTCGCGGTGCCGACCGTGCCGATGCAGTTGGGGCCGAGCACGCGGACGCCGAGCTCGCGGGCGGTGGCGACCAGCTCGTCCTGCAGGGCCGCGCCGGCCTCACCGGTCTCGGCGAAGCCGCTGGAGCAGACCACGACGACCGGCACCCCCGCGGCGGCGCAGTCGCGGACCGCGTCGACGACCTTGTCGGCGGCGACCATCACCATGGCCAGGTCGACCGAGTCGGGCACCTCCGCGACGGAGCCGTATGACGTGAGGCCGGCGACGGGGGCGCCGTCCGGGCGGATCGGGTAGATGCCGCCGGCGTAGCCGTAGCGCTGCAGGAACTGCACGGGCAGGCGACCGATGGCACCGGTCCGGTCGCTGGCGCCGATCACCGCGACGCCGCGGGCGGCCCACAGGGGTCGCAGGCTGCTCACGCGTCCACCGTCTCCATCGCGTGCGGCCGCCACCGGGCGTGCTTCGTGCCCTGCTCCCCCTCACGCACCAGCTGCAGGCGCGGCTTGGGCTCCTCGCTCCGACCGCCCTGCGGCTTGCGCCGCCCGGCCTGCCACGGCAGCGGCCAGACCGCTCCGGGCCCGTCGTAGTCCTGCTCGACGGCGGCGTGCAGCGTCCAGTTCGGGTCGTAGAGGTGGGCGCGGCCGACGGCGCACAGGTCGGCCCGCCCTGCGAGCACGATCGAGTTGACGTCGTCCCAGGAGGAGATGATCCCGACGGCGATGGTGGGGATGCCGACCCGGTTGCGGATCGCGTCGGCGAACGGCGTCTGGTAGGACCGGCCGAACGCGGGCGCCTCGTCGGGGGTCACCTGGCCGGACGAGACGTCGATCGCCGCCGCCCCGGCGGCCTGGAAGGCCCGGGCGATCTCCACCGCGTCGTCGACGTCGATGCCGCCCTCGACCCAGTCGGTCGCGGAGATGCGCACGGTCATCGGCCGCTCCGTGGGCCACACCTCGCGCATCGCGGCGAACACCTCGAGGGGGTAGCGCAGACGTCCGGCGAGGTCTCCGCCGTACTCGTCGGTCCGTTGGTTGGTCACCGGCGAGATGAAGGAGGAGAGCAGGTAGCCGTGACCGGCGTGCAGCTCGAGGAGATCGAAGCCGGCCTCCGCGCCGAGCCGGGTCGCGTGGACGAAATCGGCCTTGACCCGCTCCAGGTCCTCGACCGTCATCTCGCGGGGCACCTGGTTGACGCCGGGCCGGTAGGCCAGCGGCGATGGTCCCATGACCGGCCAGTTGCCCTCCTCGAGCGGGTCGTCCATGCCCTCCCACATGAGCTTGGTCGAGCCCTTGCGGCCGGAGTGCCCGACCTGCAGGCCGATCTTCGCCGCGCTCAGCCCGTGGACGGTCTCCACGATGTGCGCCCACTCCTCGGCCTGCTCCTGGCTCCAGATCCCGGAACACCCGGGAGTGATGCGCCCCTCCTCCGAGACGCACACCATCTCGGTCATCACCAGCCCGGCACCGCCCAGCGCCCTGCCGCCGAGGTGGATCAGCCGGAAGTCGGTCGGCATCCCGTCGCCGTCGGAGACGTACATGTCCATCGGGGAGACGACGACCCGGTTGACCAGCTCGAGCTCGCCGAGGCGGAACGGCTGGAACATCGGCGGGGTGTCCGGGCGGCCGCCGGGCGTGGCCCGGGTGAACCACTCGTCGATGCGCGCGACGAACTCGGGGTCGCGCACTTTGAGGTTGTCGTGGGTCACCCGGCGGCTGCGGGTCATGATGTTGAAGGCGAACTGCTCGGGGTCCTGGTGGCGGTACTGCCCCAGGTTCTCGAACCACTCCAGCGACGCCTGCGCCGCCCGCTGGGTCGACTGCACGACCGGCTTGCGCTCCTCCTCGTACGCCGTGAGGGCCGCGTCGAGGTCGGCGTGCTCGTGCAGGCAGGCCGCGAGCGCCAGGGAGTCCTCCATCGCCAGCTTGGTCCCGGACCCGATGGAGAAGTGCGCGGTGTGCGCGGCGTCGCCGAGGATGACGACGTTGCCGCGCTCCCCCGCCCGCCAGGTCTCGTTGCGCACCGTCGTGAAGGAGATCCACCGCGAGTTGTTGGCCATCACCTCGTGGCCCTCGAAGATGTCGGCGCACAGCTCGCGGACCCGCGCGATCGACTCCTCGTCGCTCTCCCCAGGGACCCACTGCCGGGTCTCGGTGGCGTCGAAGCCGGCCGCACGCCATACGTCCTCGTGCATCTCCAGGATGAAGGTGGAGCCGGTGGCGTCGTAGGGGTAGCCGTGCACCTGCATGACCCCGTGCGGGGTGTCCAGGATGTAGAACTTGAAGGCGTCGAAGACCTTGGTGGTGCCCAGCCACATGTACTTGCAGGCCCGGACGTCCAGCGTCGGGCGGAGGGTCTCGGCGTAGCGGCGGCGGACGGCCGAGTTGAGCCCGTCGGCGGCCAGCACCAGGTCGTGGGAGGCCGCCAACTCCTCGACGTCGGGGGCCTCGGTGCGGAAGTGCATGGTGACCCCCAGTTCCCGGCAGCGCTGCTGCAGGATCTCCAGGAGGCGCTTGCGGGTCATCGCGGCGAAGCCGTGGCCGCCGGAGGTCAGCACCTGGCCGTCGACGTGGACGTCGATGTCGTCCCAGCGGGCGAACTCGCGCTGCATCGTCTGGAAGACCCACGGGTCGGCGTGCTCGATGCCTCCGAGGGTCTCGTCGGAGAAGACGACGCCGAAGCCGAAGGTGTCGTCGGGGGCGTTGCGCTCCCACACCGTGATCTCATGGCTCGGGTCGAGGGCCTTGGTCAGCGCCGCGAAGTAGAGCCCGCCCGGACCTCCCCCGATGACCGCGATCCGCATCCGCCGACTCCTTCGCCGTTGTCGTTGCCGCCACCTCAGACTATGTTGACTCTGAGACGGTCGTCAACAAGACGGAATGAGGGTGCGTCATGGTCGCGCAGGGTCGTCCCGGGGGTCGCTTCGCGGGCAAGGTCGCCGTCGTCACCGG
>JAAYYA010000284.1 GCA_012515595.1 Actinomycetales bacterium | reverse complement strand
CCGCTGAGCGTGCCGCCCCCGGATGCCACGCTGTCCTCGGTGTCCTCCGGGGCCGGGGTCAGCTGCATCTTCTTGACCGGCTTGCCCTTGGCCAGGCGACGCTCCTCCAGCGCCTTCTCCGCCGGGGAGCCCGGGGCCGGCATGCGCCGGATCACGTAGAACTGCTGGCACATGGTCCACAGGTTGGACACGGTCCAGTAGATGAGGACACCCAGGGGGAAGTTGACGCCGGTGACGGCGAAGATCAGCGGCAGGGCGTAGAGCAGCACCTTCTGCTGCCGCGCCATGGGGTTGTCCAGCGCGGAGGCCGGCATGTTCTTGCGCATCAGCTGGTGCTGCGTGGTGAACGTGGTCACCGACATCGCGATGATCAGGACGACCGACAGGATCTTGGCCGAGGTGTCGTCGCTGTGCAGGAAGCTGGAGGAGAGCTTGGCGCCGAGGATGCTGGCCTCGTTCATCGCCTGGGCCAGCTCCTGGGTGAAGAAGCCGGGCATGTCCTTGGACCCGTCCGCGATCTGCGGCACCGAGTTCAGGATCCGGAAGAGCGCGAAGAAGAAGGGCATCTGCGCCAGGATCGGCAGACACGAGGAGAACGGGTTGGTCCCGTGGCGCTTGTAGAGGGCGAAGGTTTCCTCCTGCATCTTCTGCCGGGAGAGGTCGTCCTTCTTGCCCTTGTACTTCTTCTGGATCTTCATCAGCTCGGGCTGGATCAGCTGCATCCGGCGCTGGGAGTGGATCTGACGCACGAACAGCGGCATCAGGAGCAGTCGCAGGACGATCACCAGGCCGACGATGCACAAGGCCCAGGTCAAGCCGTTGGAGTCCGCCATGCCCAGGGAGCTGAAGATCCAGTGGAAGCCGGCCATGATCGAGGAGACGAGCCAGAGGAACGGCCAGAGCAGGAGATCTAGGAAACCCATGAGGTCCTCGGTGTCGGTGCGGGGCGAGTTCTTCGATCCCCGCGGGATGCGGTCGGGTGGTCTGTAGTGGTCACGCTCGGGGCGATCGCTCGGGAACGTGGTCCACGCCGCCGTGACTCCACGGATGGCACCTACCCAACCGACGAGCGGCCAGCCAGGTTCCCTTCAGGGGGCCGTAGCGGCGCAGTGCGGTCAGCGCGTAGGCCGAGCAGGACGGGTAGAACTTGCACGACGGACCGAGCAGCGGCGAGATCAGCACCTGATAGGCACGCACCAGCCAGATGAGCGGCAGGGCCAGGTATCCGGCCGCGCTGCGCGGTTCGCCCACGCTGCGGGGCTCGCCGACGGCGGTGCTCATCGCGTCTCCCGACAGGCGCGGCTCAGTGCCTGGTCCAGCGCCGCACCCAGCTCCGCGGAGGTCGCCCCTGCTGCGGCCGGGGTGGCCCGCACGACCACATCGGTGGACGGGGCGAGGGTGCTCAGCCGGCTTGCCGCCAGGTGTCGCAGGCGACGCGAAACCCGGTGTCTCACAACAGAGTTACCCAGTGCTTTGGACACGACGAGACCGACCCGGGGCGGGTGGCTCGAGTCGGTCCGGGCTGCGCAGTGCACCACGAGCAACGGCGTGCCGGCCCGTCGACGCCGAGTCACACTGCCGTCCCCCCGCAGCACCGCGGAGAAGTCCCGCGGTCGGGTCAGACGGTGGTGACGCGGCAGCACTACGCGGTCAGCTCAGACTGCTCAGGCAGACAGCTTGCTGCGGCCCTTGGCCCGGCGCGACGCCAGGATCGAGCGGCCGGCGCGGGTGCGCATCCGCAGGCGGAAGCCGTGCACGCGGGCGCGACGACGGTTGTTGGGCTGGAAGGTGCGCTTGCTCACTGGAACTCCGTTACCGCAGCACTGTCTCGTGCTGCCTGACACATCGGTCTGGGTGGGGCGGCTCGCGGACCGGCCGCAATCGAAAGCCCACGCCGTCGAGACCCACGTAGAAGACGTGAACTGCGGGCCACCACTCGTGGGCAGGCGAAAACGGCCGAGACAACAGGCCGTCTCCAAAGGTACGTGAGCAGGGCGACCCAGGTCAAACCGAGCGGGCTCGTGCCGACGGTCGCGATGACCCGGGACAAAACCGGCCATCATCACCCCCCGCACCCGGATCGCGGAGGCGACACACCGGCATACGAGGAATCAGTCCAGGATTTATCGGCGCCAGCACTTGCCAGAGGACCGCCTTCCTTGTTACCGTCCCGGCTTCGGTCAGTTCTGTCCACGGATCTATACACAGGTGTGGATAAGCCTGTGGACACTCGGGGTACGGTACGTGGACCGAGGCCAGACCGACACTTAAGGGGTCCGCGACCGTGACGCAGCCAGAGTTCGACTACACCCAGGTCTGGCGCGACACGATCGGACAGCTGGAGGACGACACCTCCCCCCGGGACCGTGCCTACCTGGCCATGGTCCGTCTGGTGGGCCTCATCGACTCCACCGCTCTGCTCGCCGTGCCCTACGAGCACACCAAGGCGACGCTGGAGACCACGCTCCGGGAGCCCGTCCAGCAGGCCCTCTCCGGCGTGCTCGACCTCGACGTCCGCCTGGCCATCACGGTCGACGACCTGCTGCGGCGCCAGGTCGAGGGCGAGGCCGACAACGGGTCGCCGTCCGCGGACCCGGCCGAGCCGGCCGCCGGACACGGCACCGACCCCGAACCGACCCGGCCCGAGCTCCTGCGGCCCGAGACGCAGCGCACCGAGGCGCCGCACACCGAGCAGGCCGACGGCCAGCCCTGGGACAACGGCACCGCCACCCCCGAGCGCGTCCACGGGGCGGGGGAACGCAACGGGCGCGGCAGCCGGCAACCCGCGGCGCAGCCCGCCGGCGACATGGACCCGAGGCTGAACCCGAAGTACACCTTCGACACCTTCGTCTCCGGCTCGTCCAACCGGTTCGCCCACGCCGCCTCGCTGGCTGTGGCCGAGTCGCCCGCCCGCGCCTACAACCCGTTGTTCATCTACGGCGAGTCCGGGCTGGGCAAGACGCACCTGCTCCACGCGATCGGGCACTACGCCCGCAACCTCTACCCCGGGGTTCGGGTCCGCTACGTGAACTCCGAGGAGTTCACCAACGACTTCATCAACAGCATCCGCGACGACAAGGCCGGCGCCTTCCAGCGGCGCTACCGCAATGTCGACTTCCTCCTCATCGACGACATCCAGTTCCTGCAGGGCAAGGAGCAGACGGTCGAGGAGTTCTTCCACACCTTCAACACGCTGCACAACAGCGAGAAGCAGGTCGTGATCACCTCCGACCAGCCGCCCAAGAAGCTCTCCGGCTTCGCCGACCGGATGCGCAGCCGCTTCGAGTGGGGCCTGCTGACCGATGTGCAGCCGCCGGACCTCGAGACCCGCATCGCGATCCTGAAGAAGAAGGCCGCCCAGGAGGGCATGACCGCCCCCGACGACACCCTCGAGCTGATCGCCAGCAAGATCACGACCAACATCCGGGAGCTGGAGGGGGCCCTCATCCGGGTCACCGCCTTCGCCTCGCTGTCCGGCCAGCCGGTCAGCGCCGAGCTCGCCGCCCACGTGCTGAAGGACATCATCCCGACGGGCGACGCGGCCGCGATCACGGCCGGCACGATCATGACCGAGGTCGCCGACTACTTCCGGATCAGTGTCGACGACCTGTGCGGCACCTCGCGGTCCCGGGCGCTGGTCAACGCCCGCCAGGTCGCGATGTACCTGAGCCGCGAGCTGACCGACATGTCACTCCCCCAGATCGGCAAGGAGTTCGGCGGCCGCGACCACACCACCGTGATGCACGCCGAGCGCAAGATCCGCCAGCTGATCGGCGAGCGGCGCGCCCTGTACGACCAGATCACCGAGCTCACCGGGCAGATCCGCAAGGCCTCGGCGCGGTAGCCGCCATGACGGACCGGCACCACCGAGATCAACGGTGTCCGGACGGCTCCTCCGGGAGGGCGTGCACAACCTCGTCCACCGGCTTTACCCACCCGTTACCTGCGACGTCACCAGTTTATCCCCACCCTGTGGATAACTCTGTGGGTAGTAGTTTCCCGTTCACCGGCCGTCCATCCGGCAACCCGCCCGACTCCGGCCACCCGGGCGGTCGACCTGTGGAGGGAGCGGGGAAGACCTGTGTCGCACAGCAGTCTGGGCTGGGCACATCCTTGGTACGACCGACCCTCGTCCTGTGGACACGGCGGGGTCGTCCCCACCTCCCGGCTCGGACCCCCAAGGTGTCCACGCGGCATACACACGGTGAATCGCCGTGACGACCAGCACGATCACGGAGTTATCCACAGCATCCACAACGCCTATGACGAAGACCAACTATCTTCTGGGGAGGCCTCGCCCCGCGTCCCTGCTGTCCCCGATCAACTGCTCCGTCCATCCCTTCTACATCCAGGACGTCGCTCCTCGCCCAGGGGCACCACATCGGCCGAGCGGCGAGACGGCGGTCCGAACGGGCCGTGAAGTCGGGTCCAGGTGTTGGCGCATCGGACCCGGGCGGCTAATGTCATCATCCACGTGCCGGCGGACCGTCGGCCCGGGGCACTGCAGACTCTGACCAACCAACCGATCCGTGAAGGGCTGACCGTCGTGAAGTTCCGCGTTGACCGCGATGTCCTGTCCGAAGCCGTCGCGTGGGTCGTCCGCGGCCTCAGCAACCGTCCTCCGGTCCCCGTGCTGGCCGGCGTGCTGCTCCAGGCCGACGAGCAGGGCACCCTGACGCTGTCCGCCTTCGACTACGAGATCTCGGCGACCGTGACGGTCGAGGCCGAGGTCAGCGAGGGCGGGGAGGTCCTCGTCCTGGGTCGGCTGCTGGCCGACATCTCGCGCAACCTGCCGAACAAGCCGGTGGAGGTCGCCACGGACGGCACCAAGGTCCAGCTCGTGTGCGGGTCCAGCCGCTTCTCGCTCATCCAGATGCCGGTGGGTGACTACCCGTCGCTGCCCACCTCCAGCGAGAGCAGCGGCAGCGTGCCCGGGGACGTCTTCACCAACGCGGTCAGCCAGGTCTCGATCGCCGCCGACCGTGGCGACACCCTCCCGATCCTGACCGGCGTCCGGGTCGAGATCGAGGGCGAGAAGATGACGCTGCTGGCCACCGACCGCTACCGCCTGGCGATGCGGGAGCTCACCTGGACGCCCCAGGACCCCGGCGTCTCCCATGTCGCGCTCATCCCGGCCCGCACGCTGTCGGAGACCGCCAAGGCGCTCGGCGCGGCCGGCTCGATCGAGGTGGCCCTCGGTGACGCCGCGCGGGGCGAGGGGCTCATCGGCTTCGAGGCGGGGTCCCGGCGGGCCACCACGCGCCTGCTGGACGGTGAGTACCCCAAGGTCACCTCGATCTTCCCCTCGAGCGTGGACACCGTCGCCGTCGTCGACACCCACACCATCCTCGAGGCCGTCCGCCGCGTCGCGCTCGTGGCCGAGCGCAACACCCCCGTGCGGCTGCGCTTCTCCCAGGGGCAGGTCGCGATCGAGGCCGGCACCGGTGACGACGCCCAGGGCAGCGAGGCCATCGAAGCCTCGCTCACCGGCCCCGAGCTGGAGATCGCGTTCAACCCGCAGTTCCTCCTCGACGGGTTGTCCGCCCTCGGCACCGCCTTCGCGCGCATCAGCTTCACCCAGCCGTCCAAGCCGGCGGTCCTGTCGGGGCAGGCCGAGATGGACGGGGACTCCGACGAGAGCTACCGCTACGTCCTGATGCCGGTCCGGTTCGCGGGCTGAGCGTCGGCCCGACTCGCCGGTTGCGGTGACCGGGGGTTGACTGGGCAGGAACAACCGGGCAGGAGCACACGACCCCACCGAAGGAGCCAGGACCATGCAGCTGGGAATGATCGGACTGGGCAAGATGGGCGCCAACATGCGCGACCGACTGCGCCAGGGCGGCCACGAGGTGGTGGGCTACGACCTGAACCCGGACGTGCGTGACGTGGACAGCCTGCCGGCGCTGGTCGAGGCGCTGGACGCCCCCCGGGTGGTGTGGGTGATGGTGCCGCACGGCGCCCCGACGCAGAGCACGGTCGACGAGCTGGGCGAGCTGCTCGCCGAGGGCGACCTGGTGATCGAGGGCGGCAACAGCCACTTCACCGACGACATCAAGCACCACGAGCAGCTCGGGGCCAAGGGCATCGGCTACGTCGACTGCGGCGTCTCCGGGGGCATCTGGGGGGTCACCGAGGGCTACGGCCTGATGTGCGGCGGCGAGGCGGAGTGGGTGGAGAAGGCGATGCCGATCTTCGACACCCTGCGGCCGGAGGGCCCCCGCGAGGAGGGCTGGGTCCACGCCGGCGACATCGGTGCCGGCCACTACGCCAAGATGGTCCACAACGGCATCGAGTACGGCCTGATGCACGCCTACGCCGAGGGCTTCGAGCTGCTCACCGCCCAGGACTCCGTCAAGGACGTCAAGGGAGTCTTCCAGGCCTGGACGCGCGGCACGGTCGTGCGGTCCTGGCTGCTCGACCTGCTCGTGCGCGCGCTCGACGAGCGCCCCGGCCTGGAGGGCGTCAGCGAGTACACCACCGACTCCGGCGAGGGACGCTGGACCCTGATCGAGGGCATCGAGCACGCCGTGCCGATGCCCGTCCTCAGCGCCGCGCTCTTCGCGCGGTTCGCCTCCCGCCAGGAGAACTCGCCGGCCATGCAGGCGGTCGCCGCGCTACGCGGGCAGTTCGGCGGGCACGCCGTCAAGATGCTCGACGACGAGGAGGCCGAGCAGGTGCACGCGGGGGCCGAGCCCAAGCACGACGAGGGCGCAGCGCGTCCGGGCGCGGGGGCGGAGGCGCCCGGCGGAGAGTCCGGCGACCAGGCAGCCGCTGAGGCGGGCCCGACGTCGGGGTCGGGCGAGACCGACGGCACCCCCGGTCCCCAGGACGGCCCGTCCTCGGGCTCCGGCTCCACGGGCCCCGGCGCGCAGGCCTGAGCCTCGGCATACGGCCCGTCTGCCTGATCAACCGTGCACCTGCGCCACCTGAGCGTCGCCGACTTCCGGAGCTACCACCACGCGGAGGTGCCGCTGTCCCCGGGGATCACCACCCTGCTGGGACGCAACGGGCAGGGCAAGACCAACCTGGTGGAGGCGGCCGGCTACGTCGCCTCGCTGGCCAGCCACCGGGTCGCCAGCGACGGCCCCCTCGTGCGGCACGGGGCGGAGTCTGCGATCGTGCGGGCCGCTGTCGTCCGGGACGGGCGCGAGAGCATCGTGGAGCTGGAGATCGTTCCCGGCCGCAGCAACCGGGCGCGGCTCAACAAGTCCCCGCTGTCCAGACCGCGCGACGTCCTGGGCACCCTGCGGACCGTGCTCTTCGCCCCGGAGGACCTCGCCCTGGTCAAGGGCGACCCCGGGGAGCGGCGGCGGTTCCTCGACGACCTGCTGGTGGCGCGTCAGCCGCGGTGGGCGGGGGTGCGCAGCGACTACGACAAGACCCTGAAGCAGCGCAACGCCCTGCTCCGCTCGGGCCAGCACCTGTGGCGGGCCGGCGGGCGACGGGTGCCGGACCACCGGCTGGCCCCCGGAGAGACGCTGGAGGACGCCCGGGCCGCGGCGGAGGCGACTCTGGGGGTCTGGGACGACCAGATCGCGCGGGTCGGTGCCGCCCTGACCTACGCCCGGCTGCGGCTGCTGCGGGACCTCGGGCCGCACCTGGCGCAGGCCTACGCGACCATCAGCGATGCCGACACGGCGGTCACCGCCACCTACCGGTCGAGCCTGGAGGGCCCGTTCGCCGAGACCGTCGCCTCGGGCGGGGTGCCGGAGCAGGACGAGGTGTATGCCGCCACGCTGGCCGTCCTGCAGGCTCGCCGGCGCGAGGAGCAGGAGCGCGGGGTCACCCTGGTGGGGCCGCACCGGGACGACGTGGTGCTGGGCCTGGGCGAGCTCCCCGCCAAGGGGTACGCCAGCCACGGCGAGTCCTGGTCCATCGCGCTGGCCCTGCGCCTGGGCTCCTTCCACCTGCTGCGCAACGACGTCGGGACCGACCCGGTCCTCGTGCTCGACGACGTCTTCGCCGAGCTGGACGCAGGCCGGCGGGAGCGTCTCGCGGAGCTGGTGTCCGACTGCGAGCAGGTGCTGATCACCGCCGCCGTCGCCGAGGACGTCCCCGCCTGGCTGACGGGCTGGGGCGCGATCCTGGACGTCGCCGACGGGACGGTCACGCCGCGGGAGAATGAGCCCGATGAACGACGGTGACGACGCTGACCGGCCTGTCGGACCGGATGGGCCGGGCCGGTCCGCCATCCCTGCCGAGCCCGCCGAGGAGGCGTCGGACCCGCTGGCCGCGGCCGCGGACGCCCTGGCGCGGGCGCGGGCCAACGCCCGGTCCCGGGGGCTGCGACCCGGTCAGGTCGACCGCACCCGGACCCAGGGCGACGGGTTGTCCCAGCGCCGGTCGGGCACCGGGGACGGTGTCGCTCGGGACCCGCGGCTGCTCGACACGGAGGTGGACCGGTTGCTCAGCGCACGCGGCTGGGGTGCCGACGTGCAGGTCGGGGCGGTGATCGGCCGCTGGTCGACGATCGTCGGCGACGAGGTGGCCCAGCACGTCCAACCGCTGGGCTTCGACGGCACCGTGCTGACGGTCCAGGCCGACTCGACCGCCTGGGCGACCCAGATGAAGCTGCTCAGCAACTCGGTGCTGACGCGCATCGAGACCGAGGTCGGCGCGGGCGTGGTGACCGAGATCGTGGTGCGCGGCCCGGCGGCGCCGAGCTGGCGCAAGGGACGTCTGCGGGCGCAGGGGCGCGGTCCCCGGGACACCTACGGCTGAGCGGCCCCAGGACCGCGTGCGCCCCCGGTTGGCGTGGTGGACCTCACCGGAGGGGGATTTTGTCGCCCCAACGGCCGTTTGCCGCCTGTGGAAAGGGTGTTTTGGGGTCGGAGACAGGTAGACTGGGACGGTTCACCCACCCACTCTGCCTAGGAGCCCCGTGGCCACTGTCGGACCAGACCATCCCCAGGACGTCGAGCCGGAGATGCCGGAGCTCCCCGAGGTGACACCTCAGCAGGGGGACCCGGCATCACTCGCGACCGACTCGGCCTACGACGCCAACGCGATCCAGGTGCTGGAAGGCCTGGAGGCCGTCCGCAAGCGTCCCGGGATGTACATCGGCTCCACCGGCGAGCGCGGCCTGCACCACCTGGTGTGGGAGATCGTCGACAACTCCGTCGACGAGGCGATGGCGGGCTACGCCGACCACATCGAGGTCACGATCCTGGAGAAGGGCGGGATCCGCGTCGTTGACAACGGCCGCGGCATCCCGACCGACATCCACCCCGTGGAGAAGAAGCCAGCGGTCGAGCTGGTGCTGACCCAGCTGCACGCCGGCGGCAAGTTCGGCGGGGGCGGCTATAAGGTCTCCGGTGGTCTCCACGGCGTCGGGTCCTCGGTGGTCAACGCCCTGTCGGAGCGGTTCGACGTCGAGGTCCGCCAGCGCGGGCACGTCTGGCGGCAGACCTACCAGCTCGGGGTCCCGCAGGCGCCGCTGTCCAAGGACGAGCAGATCCCCGAGGACGAGACCGGCACGACGATCACCTACTGGCCCTCCACCGACATCTTCGAGACGGTCAACCACGACTTCGAGACGATCCGCGCCCGGGTGCAGCAGACCGCCTTCCTCAACAAGGGGCTGACGATCTCGCTGACCGACGAACGGCCGATCGAGGTCGTCCGGGACATCGACGCGCTCGACGACGACCCGATGGACGGGGTCGGGGTCGAGGAGGACCCGGCGTCCGCGGCCGAGCCGGAGGCCAACCCCACGGGCGAGGCACGGCGCAAGCCGGTGACCTACCGCTACGACAACGGCCTGCTCGACTACGTCACCCACCTGAACCGGTCCAAGAAGGCCGACCCGGTGCACGACGAGGTGATCGGCTTCGAGACCGAGGACAAGGAGCGGATGCTCGCGGTCGAGGTCGCGATGCAGTGGACTACCTCCTACAGCGAGTCGGTCCACACCTACGCCAACGCGGTGAACACGCACGAGGGAGGCACCCACGAGGAGGGCTTCCGAGCCGCCCTGACCAGGCTGATCAACGACTTCGCCCGCACCAACAAGGTCCTGCGGGAGAAGGACCCCAACCTCACCGGTGACGACATCCGCGAGGGGCTGACTGCGGTCATCTCGGTCAAGCTCGGCGAGCCGCAGTTCGAGGGGCAGACCAAGACCAAGCTGGGCAACTCCGAGGTCAAGGGCTTCGTGCAGTCGGCCATGACCGAGGAGCTCGGCCACTGGCTGGAGGCCCACCCGCGCGAGGGCAAGGAGATCGTCACCAAGGCGGTCCAGGCCGCCGCGGCCCGGGTGGCCGCCCGCAAGGCCCGTGAGGCGACCCGTCGCAAGGGGCTGCTGGAGTCCGGAGGCCTGCCCGGCAAGCTGCGCGACTGCCAGTCCAACGACCCGACGATCTGCGAGGTCTTCATCGTCGAGGGCGACTCCGCCGGCGGCTCCGCGGTGCGCGGCCGCAACCCCTACAACCAGGCGATCCTGCCGATCCGCGGCAAGATCCTCAACGTCGAGAAGGCCCGCCTCGACCGGGTGCTGAACAACCAGGAGGTCAAGGCGCTGATCTCCGGGTTCGGCACCGGCATCGGCGAGGACTTCGACATCACCAAGGCGCGCTACCACAAGATCGTGCTGATGGCCGACGCCGACGTCGACGGCATGCACATCCGGACCCTGCTGCTGACGCTGTTGTTCCGCTTCATGCGCCCGCTCATCGAGCACGGCTACGTCTACCTGGCCCAGCCGCCGCTCTACCGCATCAAGTGGTCCAACGCCGAGCACCAGTTCGCCTACTCCGACCGGGAGCGCGACGCGCTCATCAAGGACGGCACCTCCCGCGGCTGGCGGCTGCCGAAGGACTCCGGCATCCAGCGCTACAAGGGTCTCGGCGAGATGGACTACTCCGAGCTCTGGGACACCACGATGGACCCCGACAACCGGGTGCTGCTGCAGGTCAGCCTGGACGACGCCGCCAAGGCGGACGAGATCTTCTCGATCCTCATGGGCGAGGACGTCGAGGCCCGGCGCGGCTTCATCCAGCGCAACGCCCGAGATGTGCGGTTCCTGGACATCTAGCCCTCGGGGGCACCGTCCCCGGACCACTGACAGACGCAACCGTCGACGCAGACTGAGCCACACGACATACGAGAAGGACAGGCGTGACTGACATCAACCCGCCGGAGACCGACCGCATCGAGGCCGTCGATCTCAACACCGAGATGCAGCGCAGCTACATCGAGTACGCGATGAGCGTCATCGTGGCCCGCGCGCTGCCCGACGTCCGGGACGGCCTGAAGCCGGTCCACCGGCGGGTGCTCTACGCGATGTATGACGGTGGGTACCGGCCGGACCGCGGCTACAACAAGTGCGCCCGCGTCGTCGGCGACGTCATGGGTCACTACCACCCGCACGGCGACGGAGCGATCTACGACGCCCTCGTGCGCCTGGTGCAGGACTGGTCGATGCGCTACCCGCTCGTCGACGGCCAGGGCAACTTCGGCACCCCGGGTGACGACCCCGCGGCGGCCGCGCGTTACACCGAGTGCAAGATGGCGCCGCTGGCCATGGAGATGGTCCGCGACATCAACGAGGACACCGTCGACTTCGTCGACAACTACGACGGCAAGACCCAGGAGCCCTCGGTCCTGCCGGCGCGCTTCCCGAACCTGCTGGTCAACGGCTCGGCCGGCATCGCGGTCGGCATGGCCACCCAGATCCCGCCGCACAACCTCGGCGAGGTCGCCCAGGGCGTGCAGTGGCTGCTGGACAACCCGGAGGCGACCCGCGAGGAGCTGCTCGAGGCGCTCCTCGGCATCATCCCGGGACCGGACTTCCCGACTGGCGCGCAGATCATGGGGCGGCGCGGCATCGAGGAGGCCTACCGCACCGGGCGCGGCTCGATCATCATGCGGGCCAACGTCGAGGTGGAGGAGATCCAGGGCCGCACCTGCCTGGTCGTCCGCGACCTGCCCTACCAGGTCAACCCGGACACCCTGGCCAAGAAGATCGCCGAGCTGGTCAACGACGGCAAGCTCAAGGGCATCGCCGACATGCGCGACGAGACCTCCGGTCGCACCGGTCAGCGCCTGGTCATCGTGCTCAAGCGCGACGCCGTCGCCAAGGTCGTCCTGAACAACCTCTACAAGCACACCCAGCTGCAGCAGAACTTCGGCGCCAACATGCTGGCCATCGTCGACGGGGTGCCGCGCACGCTGCCGATCAGCGCCTTCGTGCGCCACTGGGTCGAGCACCAGATCGAGGTCATCGTCCGGCGCACCAAGTTCCGGCTGAAGCGCGCCGAGGAGCAGATCCACATCCTGCGCGGCTACCTCAAGGCGCTCGACGCGCTCGACGAGGTCATCGCCCTGATCAGGCGCAGCCGCACGGTCGAGGACGCCCGCGACGGCCTGATGGAGCTGCTCGAGATCGACGAGGTCCAGGCGCGCGCGATCCTGGAGATGCAGCTGCGCCGGCTCGCCGCTCTGGAGCGGCAGAAGATCATCGACGAGCACGACAAGCTCGAGGCGATGATCCTGGACTACGAGGACATCCTGGCCAAGCCGGAGCGGCAGCGACAGATCATCAGCGAGGACCTGGCCGAGATCGTCGAGAAGTATGGCGACCCGCGCCGGACCACGATCGTCCCGTTCGAGGGCGACATGTCGATGGAGGACCTGATCCCCCAGGAGGACGTGGTCGTCACCATCACCCGGGGCGGCTACGCCAAGCGCACCAAGGTCGCCGAGTACCGCCCGCAGAACCGTGGCGGCAAGGGACGGCGCGGTGCGGCGCTGCGCGCGGACGACGTGGTCTCGCACTTCTTCACCACCGACACCCACTCCTGGCTGCTCTTCTTCACCAACCTGGGCCGGGTCTACCGGGCCAAGGCCTACGAGATCCCCGAGGGCGGACCGACCGGCAAGGGGCAGCACGTGGCCAACCTGCTGGCCTTCCAGCCCGGTGAGGAGATCGCCCAGGTCCTGGCGCTGGAGAACTACGAGCAGGCGGACTACCTGGTGCTGGCCACCCGCAACGGCCTGGTCAAGAAGACGCGGCTGGGCGACTACGACTCGCCCCGCTCCGGTGGTCTGATCGCGGTGAACCTCCGCGACGGCGACGAGCTCGTGGGCGCCGGTCTCGCCGGCCCGGAGGACGACATCCTGCTGGTGTCGGTCAAGGGCCAGTCGGTGCGGTTCACCGCCACGGACACGGCGCTGCGCCCGATGGGGCGGGCCACGTCGGGTGTCACCGGCATGAAGTTCCGCGGTGAGGACCACCTGCTGGCCATGTCGGTCGTGCCCGCGGGCAGCGACCCCTACGTCTTCGTGGTCTTCGAGTCCGGCATGGCCAAGCGCACCCCGCTGTCGGCCTACCGCGTCCAGGGCCGGGGCGGCCTGGGCATCAAGGTGGCCAAGGCCACCGACAAGGGCGGCGACCTCGTCGGGGCCCTCACCGTCGAGGAGGGCAACGAGGTGCTCGTCGTCATGGAGCGCGGCAACGTGGTGCGCTCCTCCATCGACCAGGTGCGGGTCACCGGCCGGGACACCGCGGGCGTGAAGTTCGCGACGCCGGGCAAGGGAGACTCGATCGTGGCGGTCGCGGTGAACACCGAGAGCGCGCTGTCTGACGAGATCGAGACGATCGAGACCGAGCCCCTCGAGGGCGAGGAGGGGGGCGCCGAGGCGGGCTCCTCAGGGTCAACGGACCAGGTTTCCCCCGCCTCCGATGCGGTGGACACCCCGGATGATGCACTACCGTCTGAGGAGTCGGCGGACGTCGACGAGGTGTCCGACGCCCCGGAGGAGCACTCCGGCGCGGACACCGCGGACGCCGATGAGCCGGAAACTGGAGGCGAGTAGTGAGCACGACTGGTCAGGGCACCACCCCCGTCGGTGCGACCGGTGCGGACGACACCCAGAAGATCCGCCGCCCGGGCACCCAGACCGGCCAGGGCACCGGCATGCGCGACGGCGCGATGGCCCGCACCGCCCCGCGCCGCGACCTCAACGCCGCCGCCGCCCGGGCGCGAGGTGGTGCTGCCCCGGCGGCCGCCGCTGCCCGCAGCGCGGACCCCGGCAGTCGTGGCGCCGCCGGTGCTGGCGCCGGCAGTGGTGGCCCTGGCAGTGGTGGCCCTGGCGGTGCTGGACCCGGCGGCAGCATGGCGCGGACGAGCCCGGCACGGACGTCCACCGCACGGAGGGCCCCCAGCCGACCCGTCCGTCGCACCGGCCCCCGCCGGGTGCGCCTGGTCCTGCAGCGGATCGACCCCTGGTCGGTCATGAAGATCTCGTTCCTGGTCTCGGTCGCCCTCGGCGTCGCCACGGTCATCGCCGTCGCCGTGCTGTGGACCGTGCTGAACGGCATGAACGTCTTCTCCACGGTGAACGACCTCATCGTGGAGATCACCACCGGTGAGTCCTCGGCCAGCAGCTTCAACCTGATGGACTACGTCGGTTTCGGCCGCGTGGTGTCGCTGTCGGTCGTGATCGCGGTGATCAACGTGATCCTGCTGACCGCCCTGGCGACGCTGACGGCCTTCCTCTACAACGTCTGCACGGCCCTGGTCGGTGGGGCGCACCTCACGCTCTCCGACGAGTGAGCTGAGCACTCCCCGGAGACGGGGAATCTCGGACGGGGAATCTCGCCACGATCCTCCCCGTCCGGCGTGGGCGCAAGCCCACCGCTGTGAGTACTTTTACCCATATCGTGTCGTGCTCCCGCGCTCCTAGATTCGAGTCCCTGTGACAGTCGAATCCAAGGAGCCCTCCATGACGTCCCTCTCCGTGCGTGTGCTCGGCGTCACCGCTGCAGCCGCCCTGGTCACCACCGCGCTCACGGCCCCGTCCGTGGCCGGCGTGTCCCCCACCAGGCACCATGACCCCGTCGAGCCGACGGTCGTGGCCTCCGGGCTGAACAGCCCCCGTCACCTGACCGTCGCGTCCAACGGTGACCTCTACGTCGCCGAGGCCGGGACGGGCGGCGACGACTGCGTGGTCCTCGGCGACGAGGGCGAGCCCGTCTTCGGTGACGACGGTGCCCTCCTGCCGTGCGGCAGCTGGGACCCCGATGAGCACCCCGACTGGGGCGAGATCCGGCTGGGCGACACCGGGTCGATCACCAAGGTGTCCCGCAGGGGCCACCAGCAGCGGGTGGTCACCGGTCTCCCCTCGATCGACTTGGGTGGCGGTGAGGGCACCGGACCCAGCGACGTGGCGGTCAAGGGCAACCGGCTGATGATCACCGTCGGCATGGGCGCGCCGCCGGAGGCGCGCGAGATGATGGTCGCGTTGTTCGACGACGACACCTACGAGGGCTTCGCGACCGTCCAGGAGGCCAGGCTCAGGGGCAAGCACCACGTGACCCTCCGCGAGGTCGCCGACCTGGCGCAGTTCGAGACCGACGTGAACCCGCACCCGGACATGCTCGACACCAACCCCAACGCGATCGCCAAGGACGGCAACGGGTGGCTGCTGACCGACGCCGGCGGCAACAGCGTGATCCGGCTCTCCAAGCACGGCAACCTCAGCACCGTGGCCGTCCCGCCGGGCGGTATGGCGGAGGCCCCGCCGTTCCTCGAGCTCCCCCCGGGCACGATGATCCCGTTCGAGCCCGTGCCGACCGCGGCCGAGCGCGGCAAGGACGGCGCCGTCTACGTCAGCCTGCTCACCGGCTTCCCGTTCCCGGTGGGCGGCTCCAGCATCTGGCGGATCGCCAAGGACGGGTCGATGACCGAGTGGGCCACCGGTCTGACCAACGTCACCGACCTGACCTGGGCCAACGGCAAGCTGTATGCCGTGCAGCTAGCTAACAACGGCCTGCTCTCCGGCGACATGACCGGCTCCCTCGTGCGGGTGCGCAAGGGGTCGGACACCCACACGGTCATCGCCGACGGCCTGTTCGCTCCCTACGGTGTGGCCGTCCACAGGAACTCCGCGTACGTCACCACCGGCACCGTCCTGCCCGGCGGCGGTGAGGTTCTCAAGATCGACCTGCGTCGGCGCCACTGACCGGGGACAGCCCGTCCCGGTGACACGCCGACCGCGACCGGCTCATTCGTACCCAGGTACGGATGAGCCGGTGCGGCGCGGGTGTGTCGCGGGACGAGTGGTCGCTGCCGGTCAGTAGCCCCGCGTCAGGACCCGCTCCCGCGCGGAGGCGAGGGCGGAGCCGGACTGGCGCCGCGACATACGGCGTAGGGCGATCGGGGCCAGGACCAGGCCGATGACGACCCAGATCCCGAGCATGCCGAAGGTCTCCCAGGTGCGCCAGGACTCCCCAATCTCCAGCGCCACCGCCTCCGCGGGCAGGATGACGGACCGGAAACCCAGCCCCAGCCAGTAGACGGGGAAGATCTGCGCGATCGCCTGCAGCCAGCCGGGCAGCGCCGTCACCGGGTAGAACAGCCCGGACACGGCGCACAGGCCGTAGATCACCATCGTGGTCCACAGCAGCGCGATCGGCCCCTTGAAGACCGAGCCCAGCACGGCACCCAGGGGCAGCATCGCGGCGATCGTCAGGATGGACAGGAGCAACAGCCGGATCCAGCCCCAGGCCGTCGTCGGCGTCACGCCCTCGACGAGGAAGGCCGCGCCGATGATGATGACCGC
The DNA here is from genome assembly GCA_012515595.1 of Actinomycetales bacterium. Classification (GTDB taxonomy): domain Bacteria; phylum Actinomycetota; class Actinomycetes; order Actinomycetales; family Dermatophilaceae; genus Ornithinicoccus. The sequence goes on along the minus strand of JAAYYA010000284.1, from coordinate 5,481 downwards.
CATCGGCAGCAGGGTGGTGACGATGCTGGCGAAGAACTTGGCGATCAGGTGGCCGGTCATCGCATGCGGCACCGTCTTCGCGCGCAGCAGGGTGCCGTCGTCGCGCTCGGTGGTGATCTCCCCGGAGACGCCCAGCACCCCGCCGCTGATGATGCCGAAGGCCAGGTAGGCCGGCACCAGGAACTGCCCCACCGACAGGGCGCTGTCCATGACGGGGCTGTCCCGCAGCCACCACAGGATCCCCAGCATGATCGCCGGCCCCAGCAGGGCGACGAGCACCATCGGCGACATGATCTGCAGGCGCAGCTCGATCTTGGCGCGGCGCAGGCCGGCGCGCACCACGGTGGTCATCAGGCCCCCTCTCGCTCGGGGGACTCGGTGGAGTCGTCCGCCTCATCGTCCGGTCCGGGGCCGTCCGGCAGTATGCCGAAGCGCGCCGGGTCGGTCTCCGCGCCGGTCTCCACCTGGTGGACGAGGGTGAGGTAGGCCTCCTCCAGGGACGCTCGGCGCACCTCCAGGTCCTCGATCTCCCCCGGCTCGGCGAGGACGGTGCGCAGATAGGCGACCGGGTCCTCGGTCGACTCGGTGTGCAGCCGGCCGTCGCGCCGGAAGCGCACCGAGGCGGTGGCCGACATCCGGTCGCGCAGGTCGTCCGGGCTGCCGTCGGCCACGATGGTGCCGCCGGCCAGCACCAGGATGCGGCTGGCCAGGAGCTCCGCCTCGGTCAGGTCGTGGGTGGTCAGCAGGATCGTGGTCTCCAGGTCCGACAGCGACCGGACCAGCTCGTGGAAGTCGCGCCGCGCCTGCGGGTCGAAGCCGGCGGTCGGCTCGTCCAGGAAGAGCACCTCGGGGCGCCCCAGCAACCCCACCGCGACGTCGAGCCGCCGGCGCTCGCCGCCGGAGAGCCGGTCCAGCCGGCGCAGCGTCTTGCCGCCCAGGCCGACCCGCTCGATCAGGTCGGTCGTCGGCCAGGGCCGTTCGACCTCGGGCGTGGCGTAGTCGGCGTAGTACATCCCCAGGTAGTCCAGGAACTCCCCGACCCGCCACTTGCCGTGGTCGCGCCAGGACTGCAGCACCACCCCGACCCGGGCGCGCCAGTGCTCACCGGCCGTATGCGGTGTCTCGCCGAGCACGCTCACCTCGCCGGCCGAGGGCACCCGGAAGCCCTCGAGGATCTCGATCGTCGTGGTCTTTCCGGCGCCGTTGGGGCCGAGGAGAGCCACCACCTCCCCCCGGCCGATGGTCACGGTGACGTCGTCGAGGACCCGGGTGGCGCCATACTGCATCTGCAGGTGGCTGGTCCGGATGGCGGGTTGCTGGTCGGTCATCGGGCTCCTGGGGCCGCGGTGGCTGCTGGTGTCCAAGTAGAACATCCGACAGGGCCGGCCCCGCCGTCAACTCACTTTGGAGCAAGCGGCCCCGATGGGGTAATCTCAGGCGGCGCGTGTCCCCGTGGCACGGCACTCCCCCGGGCCTATAGCTCAGTCGGTTAGAGCGCTTCCCTGATAAGGAAGAGGTCACTGGTTCAAGTCCAGTTAGGCCCACCATCGACCGCGGACCTTGTGTCCGCGGTCTTGTGCGTTCCCCCCACCTGACCGGGCGCGTGGGGTTGCGTTCTCACAGGCGACCGAGCGCACGGGGTGGCGTTCTCACGGGCGACCGAGCGCATGGCGTTGCGTCCTCAGAGGCGACCGAGCGCATCGGCGGGACAGGCGTACCTCCGCAGGCGGACACCGTCTCATCCCTGCGGCGCCGGAGAACCACCCGTGTGAAGGGCGACCCAGTGGCTGGTGCGGGCCTACGCTCCCAGGGTGGAACAGATGACGATGGAGCGGGCCTCGACGGAGCAGCCGGCTCCGCGCGCAGGCCGGGGCACGGTGGTCAGCGCGCTGGTGGGGGCGATCCTCGGGGGGTTGCTGTGGCTGGCATGGCAGCCGACCACCCAGGAGTGCAACGGCATCGGCGAGTGTCTCGGGCGGCCGATCGGTGCGCTCATCCTGACGGTCCTGGCGCTCGTGCTGACCCTGCTGGCCCTGCGGCTGCTGCGGGTGCGGCCGGTGTTCGTCACGACCGTGCTGGGCTTCGCGGGCGGGGCGGCGCTGATCGTGACGCTGGTGACCGTCCTGAACGTGCGGGGCGGCGTCCACGACGAGCTGGCGCCCTGGTGGACCTGGGTGCTGATCGGGGCTGTCGCCGGGGCGCTCGCCCACTGGATCAACCAGCCCGGGCGGAGCTGGCCCGGCCGCGTCGTGCCGATCGTCGTGGTCATCGGCCTGGTCTTCGCCGGGTTCACCTGGGCGGACAGTGAGCGCGCCGCCCAGCGTCTGGCGCGCTTCGAGGCCGTGGGGGTCGAGCAGGTCGTCCTGCCCGAGGTGCCGGGGTACCACCTCAGTTCTGCGTGGGCCAGCCAGCGAGCCGAGGGGTCGGTGGACGTCATCACCCTGAACTACTACGCGGACGAGGGTGTGGCCCAGTCCGTGACCGGCCTGCTGATCCCGCTGGAGGACCGCGATCCCTGCGAGCTGGCGCTTGTTGCTGAGTCGCTGACGGACCGCGAGTGCGTCGGCGGACCGGACGCCATGCAGCTGCGCTGGAGCGGTGTCGACGGGCAGGTCTTCTATGTCGGTGCCGGCCAGGTCGTCGGGGGCACGCTCGTCGTGCTGACCACGGACCCGGAGACCTTCGACGCGGCCGAGCTGCAGGCGGCCATCGACGCCGCGACCCCGTCCTCGCTGGAGGAGCTGCGAGACCTGTGAGGCGCGGCGCCACGCGACCTGTCGGCCCTCCAACGGCAGACCGCCACCGGCCAGCCACGCCGCCGGCCAGCCCGCCACCCGCCGACCGTCCCTGTGTGGTTCGTGGGGAAGGTCGGCGTGGTCAGGGCGCGCCCGATTGACCCACGACATCGCCGCGCCGAGCCGGCCCGCACCACCCTGAACTCGTGGGGAAGGTCGAGGTGGTCAGAGCGCACCAGATTGACCCACGACGCGGGCGAGGGTCGGCCCGAGACGCCGCCGGCGTTTAGGAAGCAGCGGCCCGGCGCGGGTATCCTTGACGGGCACGTTCGAGCTGAGGAGTCTCATGAAGCGTCTGCTGGTGTTCGCCGCCCTGGCCGCGGGGGTTGCGGCCGTCGTCAAGAAGCTGCAGGACCAGGAGGCCGAGCGTGACCTCTGGGCCGAGGCCACCGACGGCGTGACCACGGAGCCCCCGAGCGACAACTGAACAACCCTGCCGACCAGCGGTCGGCACGCGGGGCCTTGGCGCAATTGGTAGCGCACCTGCTTTGCAAGCAGGGGGTTAGGGGTTCGAGTCCCCTAGGCTCCACCGCAGGTCAGAGGCCCTTCCAGCTCGTCGGGGAGGGCCTCTGTCGTGTCCGTACCCAGGGAAAGTACCGCAGTGGGTCAGGTCAGTTGTGCCGCGGTTCGCGCGGAAGGCGTGGAAGCTTGAGATGGCCCTGCCGAGCGACGGCGGCAGCGACACGGCGTGCACCTTCGACGAAGGACACCGGCGCTTCCTCAGCCGCTGCCAGGACGGCCTCGGGCAGGCCCCTGCGCAGACGCTCCACACGATCCACGGCGTCGTTTGCCTCAAGACCCAGGGAGAGCCCAACAGCCACCCAGTCCTCGACGGTCACGTCACGGACGTGCCAGTGGCGCCCCACCTTCATCGAGCTTCGCACCGCCTCGCCGGTCTTGAGGTATGGCGCGTAGGACGCGACGTCATAGAGGGGCGCCAAGGCCACCCGAGGCCCACGCAGGAGCAGCGAGTAGTTCTTCGCGTGGGCGTCGGTTCCCCCGACCAGGACGTTGAAGGCGAAGGCATCGAAGAATGCCGACACGACGGCGTCGCGATCGGGCAGCGCGAGCGTCGACAGCAGAGCGGCGACGTTCTTGACGCCGGGGCCACCAGCCGATTGGTACTTCTTGGACAAGGGGTAGCTCATCGCCTGGAGAAGGTCTTCTTGGTGAAGTCGAAGCCACTCACCACGACGTCGCTGGCCTCGGTCATAGCGGGTGGAAACCAGTGTCTTGGCCCCGTGGAAGTTGACGAGGTCGACATGTGCCACGCGCAGGCCTAGGAGACCCGCCGCGCGAAGGCACACAAACTCGTTCACGTGCAGGTCGCTGAAGCGTGTGTCTGCCCTGGTCGGCTTCAGTATGTGTGTCGTGGGTGTCGAGTGCTGTGGTACACCCCAGCCACCGTCGTCCAAACGATGGAGCGCCACCTTGTTCTGCGCGCCCGCGAGACTCCATCGACCCGCACCGTCGCCGACGTCCCAGCCGTCATCGCGCGTTGTGAGGCGCAGCAGAAGATCTGCGAGTTCATGATCGGAAAGCCGGCGAACATCTCCTGCACGCTGTGCCGCATCTGGAGGGTCGACGTCGTCGGGGAGCACCTGCACAGCCCCGGCCGCATCGCGCCCGACATGGCGAAGAAGCGCGAAAGGATTGCGGGCTGACACCTCGAACTTGCGACCCCACTCCTCCCGGACGGCAAGGTAGTCCGGGAGCAAGCCGTCGAGCCAGGCCGAGACCACACGGTTCGAGTGCCGAGAGCCACTGAGCGGCATCGATAGCGAGAGCGGTGTGGGGTTGCCCAGCGTGGTGTAAGCCCGGTCGTAGGCGAAAGTCACAGCGCCACCTGGGGCCTGCGCTAGTTGACCAGCAAGGGTGCCGTCGAGGTAGACGTTCAGGTAACTCGTCATGAGCCGTCCTCGAAGAGACCGGCGAATGGGTCCTCTTCCTGAGCGGAAAGGCTTGGCTGAGGGACAAACTCCAGAGCGAGTCCGAGCGCGGCGAGGACGTCCAGCACCTTGCGCAGCTCGGCTGAGGGGTTCTTCCCTGACTCCATCCCAGAGAGCCACTGGCGCGAGACCCCTGCTCGTTCGGCAAGCCTCTGCTGAGTCAGGCCGTTCTCTCGACGAACTCGCCGCACGGCCGCACCAAGATCTCGGACCGTCGTCAGCACTGTCTGCCTCCGTGGATGTCGCGTGTCCCTGACATTTACGAATGTCAGAGTACCACGACATTCGCATTTGTCGTCGAACGACGACATTCCACTTTGTCGCGCACAAGCGACAATTACGCGGCCCCGACGGACCCCTCAGCGCCCGAGGAACCGCTCGATCAGGGCCTTCGCCTCAGGTGTGGTGATCCGCGCGGTGATGGTCGCCGCCTCGTCGGCCGCGTGCGTGTCACGGTCAACCTCGAACGCCGCGCGCAGCAGCCGTGCCGCGTGGCCGTAGGAGCCGGTGGGGCCGGCCGCGAGGGTCCGGGCCAGATCAGCTGCGACCTCCTGGACCTCCTCGTCCTCGGCCACCCGCGTCACGAGCCCCCAGTCCCGGGCGGTCTCGGCAGTGATCGCCGCACCCCCGATCGCGAAGTCCAGGGCACGCTGCAGACCGACCGCCCGCGGCAGCAGGTAGGACACCCCGCAGTCCGGCGTCAGTCCGACCCCGGCGTAGGCCCAGACGAACTTCGT
>JAAYYA010000283.1 GCA_012515595.1 Actinomycetales bacterium | reverse complement strand
TGGGTCAGCACGAAGGTCGGCGTGTGGAAGGGCGGGTTCGGTCCCCACCAGCCCCGCCAGTCGGGGTCGTCGTGCCAGCCGGGCGGGCCGAACTTGTTCGCGCCCATGATCTCTGCACCGATGCCGACGCTGTGCTGCTGGGCGATGGCGTCATCGACACCGGCCTCTCCGGCTGGGTCCCAGAACCGGGTGGCGAACATCCAGGTGTGCAGGCGCTCGCCCGCGTGGCCGAAGGGTGCTTCGGCGGACTGCGGCTCGCCCGTGCCGAAACCGTCGAGCGAGATGGCGAAGTTGTGGACCCTGGTGCGTGACATCGGCGAGCTCCTTGCTCCGTGGGTCGGCGCCCCGAGGTGAGGACTCCGTGGGGCTTCCTAGGTTTGGACACCGTGGGTGGGATGCCCCTGAGAGGTCAGACCGACGGCGACGGGGAACCTCATCGGTCAGCGCCGACAGACTGCGTCTCGCCGGCGGCGCTACCAGCCCGGGACGGGGTCCACCACACCAGCAGCAGGCCGACCAGGACCAGCAGCGCGCCGGGCGCCGGCGCGAAGGTGAGTCCGGCCAGCGAGACCCCGCCCCGCTCGAAGGGATGGGCGAACCCGGCTGCGGCGACCATCGTCATCCCGAGCGCCACGCACAGCGTGGCGGGCACGGCCAGCGGGGTGGGCGGCACCGCGGCCCGGCTGGGCAGCCACTCCAGGCCGGTGAACACGCGCACCAGCACCGCGGTGACGACGGCCGCCAGCACCAGCCAGAGGAGCTTGTGGGCCCACCACAGACCCGTCCCGGGCTCGGGCAGGGGCAGCCCGATCCCGAGCAGCACCGCCGCGACGATGACGAAGCCGGTCAGGTGCCACAGGAAGATCGTCATCACCGACCGGTTGACGAGCACGACCGCCAGCCAGGGCCGCTCGCGCGACAGCCACCGGGTCAGCGCCGGCCGTGCCCACAGGAACAGGCAGATCTGCAGGGTGCCAACCAGGATCACGCAGACGCTCGGCGGCAGCATGTTGGACATCTCCTGGCCGGGCAGGCTGATCATGCTCACCGGGTAGGGACCCACCGACGTGAGCAGCACGAGCAGCCCGACCGCCGTGGCGGCGCCGGCCGGCCAGACCCAGCGATGCCACCGGGAGAGCCGGCCGTCGGCATACAGCATGCCGACCTCCTGGGCGAAGCCGAAGACGAACAGGTAGTTCAGGAACCCCAGGCCGGCCCACGGGGTGTGCTGGGTGCGGTCCAGCAGCAGGGCGAGGACCGGCAGCACCGCGACCAGCAGCCACGGGGCGCGCCGGTGGACCTGCACCTGCACCGGGGCGACCAGCGCGAGCAGGAGGTAGACCGCCAGGAACCACAGGATCATCGCGGCGTTCTGACCGGCCGCGGCGACCAGGCCCTGGTCCACGCCGACCGCGATCAGCACAGCGCACAGCACCAGCCAGACCCCGATGAGCACCAGGCTCGGGCGGGTTACCCGCTCGACCCGGCCGACGAGGAAGGCCCGCACGCGGCCCGGGCGGCGCAGGGCAAGCGCGTTGGTGAAGCCGGCCGCGAAGAAGAACAGCGGCATCACCTGGAACAGCCAGGTCGCCGGGTGCAGCCAGGTGGCGACCTCCATGATATTGCCGACCCGGAGCGCCCCGTCCTCGCCACGCTGCAGGGCGGCCATCGTCCAGTGACCCAGCACCACCACGACGATGCTCACGGCCCGGACGAGGTCGACGAACCGGTCCCGCTCCGCCCGCGCCCTGACTGCCGACCCCGCGGGCAGCTGACTCTCCATGAGCACAGTGTGGCAGCGAGCAACCGCACGCGGGGGTCTCCCGCGCGGACGCGACGCGCGGTCGTGCGGGTCGCTAGTGTTCCGACATGGTCAACGCTGCCTTCGTCGCACCGTTCCTGCTCGAGGCCACCAGCCACTTCGTGCTGGCGGCGGCCCGGGTTCCCGGCGTGCGGCTGGCCGTCATCACGACCACCCCGCGCGAGCAGCTCTCCCCGGAGCTGCGCGAGGCCCTGGCGGGGCACTGGCAGGTGGCCGACGGGCTCGACCCGCAACAGCTGGTCGACGCGGTCCGCGGCCTGCAGCATCAGCTGGGTCCGATCGAGCGGTTGATCGGCATCCTCGAGCAGTTACAAGTGCCGCTGGCGCAGGCCCGCGAGGTGCTGGGCATCCCCGGGCTCAGCGTCGACGCCTCCCGCAACGTCCGGGAGAAGTCGCGGATGAAGGAGGTGCTGCGCGCTGCCGGCCTGCCGTGCGCGCGCCATCAGCTGGTGCACCGCACCGAGGAGGCCCTCACCTTCCGCGACCTGGTCGGCTTCCCCATCGTCGCCAAACCGCCGGACGGCGCGGGGGCCAAGGCGACCTTCCGCCTCGACACCCCGCAGGACTTCGACGCCTGGCTCGCCATGGCCCGGCGCAACCCGACCGAGGTGTGGCTGCTCGAGGAGTTCCTCACCGGGGCCGAGCACACCTTCGACTCGGTCACGCTGAACGGACAGACCCTCTGGTCCTCGATCTCCGACTACGCCCCGCCGCCGCTGGAGGTGCTCCGCAACCCGTGGATGCAGTGGACGGTGCTGCTGCCGCACGACATCAGCGGCCCGCAGTATGCCGAGATCCACCGGGTCGGACCCGCCGCCCTCGACGCGCTCGGCGTCGACACGGCCTTCTCGCACATGGAGTGGTTCGCCCGGCCGGACGGGTCGGTCGCCGTCTCCGAGGTCGGTGCCCGTCCGCCCGGTGCCCAGCTCGCGGGGATGATCGGTTTCAGCCACGACGTCGACTTCTTCACGCTGTGGGCGCGCCTGGTGCTGCTGGGCGAGTTCGACCGGCCGGACCGGGTCTACGCGTGCGGCACCGCCTACCTGCGCGGCATGGGCCGCGGACGGGTCCGCGCCGTCCACGGCATCGAGGACATCCAGCGCGACCTGGGCCACCTGGTGGTCGCCGCCCGACTGCCAGCGCAGGGCCAACCCGCCTCCACGTCATACGAGGGAGAAGGGTTCATCACGGTCCGCCACTGGGAGACCGAGGTGGTGCAGGAGGCCCTGGACCGGATCGTCACCGAGGTCCGCGTCGAGTTCGTCGAGGACCAGTAGCAGGACCCAGACAGAACGCAGGAGGAGCACTGCCGTGAACATCGTCATGCTGTCGCCGGGGTTTCCCTACGAGCAGTCCTTCTTCACCCGCGCGCTCGCGCAGACCGGGGCGCAGGTCATTGGGGTCGGCGACCAGCCGGTCTCGATGCTGCCGCCAGAGGCGCAGCAGCACCTGGCCCACTACGAGCACGTCCCGCTCGGTGACGAGGCGGCGGTGCTGGCCGCGCTCGGTGGGCTGTCCCGACACGTGCGGATCGACCGGGTCGAATGCCTCTGGGAGCCGTATGTCGTGCTGGCCGCCCGCATCCGCGAGCACCTGGGCCTGGCCGGGATGACCGTGGAGCAGGCCACCTGGTTCCGCGACAAGGAGGCGATGAAGCAGGTGCTCGACGCGGCGGGGATCCGGACCCCGCGCCACGCGTCGGCCCGGCCGGGCGCCGAGGTGTGGGCGGCGGCCGAGCAGATCGGCTTCCCGCT
>JAAYYA010000006.1 GCA_012515595.1 Actinomycetales bacterium | reverse complement strand
TAGGCCGCGAACAGGTGCGAGACCGGCAGGTCCACCCCGACGGTCTGGCACGCCACGTAGTAGAGGATGAAGAAGATGCCCAGCATCCCGGCCAGGCCGAGGGACATCTTCCAGCCGTTCTGGCTGGCCACGTTGCCCCAGCGGCTCCGCTGGTCCTGGATCAGCTTGTCCAGGTTGGCGCCCGCCTTGAGGCGCTTGGAGAACGGCTTGGCGACCCAGCCGAGGCTGTGGCCCACGACGTGGGAGGCCTTGTCGCTGTAGATCACGGCGAGGAAGAAGCCCAGCACCACCAGCAGCGCGATCACCGCGACGGTCGAGCCGAGGATGACCGGCGCCGGGGTGTCCATCGGGCCGATGATCACCATGACGATCGCGATGACCGGCAGGGCCAGCCGCGCCATGATGTTCCACACCCCGGTGACGACCAGCGACGTGGAGATGTTGCGGCGCAGGAAGCCCCACGAGCGGCACATGACGTAGGTGATCGCGACGGCGACGGCCCCGCCCGCGGGCATGATGTTGCTGATCATCGACCCGGAGGCGTTGACCATCAGCGCGCGCGGGTGGCTCAGGCCGGGCAGCGAGCCGGTGAGGGTGAAGGTGTAGGAGTAGAGCCCGACCAGCTTGAGCCCGACCATGACGGCCGCTGCGCCGGCCCCGACCAGGGACATCTGGGCCAGGATGTCCGCCCAGGAGGAGTCCGCGACCCGCGGGAGAACGAAGATGACGAGCATCGTGGCGATGGTCAGCCCGACCACCGACTGCACGACCTCGCGCCACCCGAACTTCCGGGTGGGCTCGTAGTCGTCGGTCGCGCGGATGCTCACGCGATGGCCGCCGTGGAGGGCTTCGGCGTCACCGGTGACTGGCATGCGGGCACGGCGAACAGGCTACGTGGCGATGCTGGAGAACGCCGCACCTATTTCACCTCCCCCTCCCGATCCACTGCTCCCGATCAGCCCGTCTGACCGGCTGCACGTCACACAACGACCCAGAGCACGATACCTGGGCAGGCCGCCGGAATGCGTGAGGATAAGGTGCGACACCGCACACACAGGCTCGATCGGAGGGACGGACATGGCGCGCGTGCGAGCGGTGGACGGGGCGGGCCGGGCGCTCGTCGAGGAGGTCGTGCCGCACGGCATCGACCCCGCCGCCGTCCTGCAGGCGCACGGGCATGCCCCCGTCTGGGTCGGCAGCGAGGTGCACAACGGTGAGGTCGTGTTGATCTATCGGGTCGCCCCCGGTGAACGTCCAGAGCCCTACCAGCGGCTGAGTGCGTATGCCGTGGTGCGGGCGGAGTACGACGGCGTCCCGTCGGTGCTGCTCACCACCTTCTCCAGGAGCGAGCGTGAGGTCTGGGGCCTGCCCGGTGGCGGGCTGGACCCGGGGGAGGACCCGGGGGACGGGGCGGTGCGCGAGGTCTGGGAGGAGACCGGGCAGCGGGTGCAGGACCTGGAGCCGCTCGCGCTCGTCAGCCGGCACTGGACCGGGCGGGCGCCCTCGGGGCGGTTGGAGGACTATCACGCTGTCTCCGCGGTCTACCGGGCCCAGTGCCCGGAGCCGGTGCCGCCGGTGATCCACGACGTCGGGGGGAGCACCGCGGACGCGGCCTGGATCCCGGTGGCGGACCTGCCCCGGACCCCGGTCCTGGACTGGCAGCGGCGGTTCCTGCCCGGCTGGTGATCGGCCGCCGGGATGGGCGGTCCGGGATCCCGTGGGTCAGGTCATCCTTACCTCGTTGCGTGGGGTCGGCCACCTACGCTGGGACGCATGGAGTTCGTCTACCACCTCGCCGTCGTCGCCCACATGCTCGGTCTCGCCGCCCTGGTGGGTGGCTACCTCGTGGCGGTGACCCGGGCCGCCGAGGGCCTGGTCCCCAATGTCGTCATGGTGTGGGGTGCGCGGGTGCAGGTGCTCACCGGCCTGATCCTGGTGGGGCTCGCCGAGGCTGCGCTGGACGCCGAGGTCAACAACACCAAGATCGCCGTCAAGCTGGTCGTCGCGCTCGCGGTCGCGGCCCTGACCGAGATTGCGGCCGCGCGGTCCCGCAAGGGCAAGGCCGTGGCCCCCGGCATGGTGCATGCCGCTGGTGCGCTGGCGATCGTCAACGTGCTGGTGGCCTCGCTCTGGAAGTGACGCCTTGAGGGCCCGGGCACCAGTGCGCAGAGCGGTTTTGGTCGCGCAGTTTGTGTCGTATGCGACAACTTCTGCGTGACCAAAACCACTAGACCTTCGGCGGCGGAGTTGAACGGCTGGCACTAGCCAGAGGATGGCGCGGCTGCCAGGCGTGGCGCCGCTCAGGCACCGTGGGTGGGCCTCGGGCGCATCGGGCGGGTGCGCCACAGCCACCACAGGCCGAGCACCGGCAGCACCAGCGGCACGTAGAGATAGCCCCGCCCGAAGCCGGACCACACGGTCGCGTCGGGGAAGGCCGCCGGGTCCAGCACGCTCCACAGCCCGACGGCCAGGACCCCGACCAGCTCGGTGCTGATGGCGACCAGCGAGACCCACCAGGCCCGCGGGCCGCGGATGGACAGGGAGACGGCCGCCACGACATACACCACCCCGGCCAGCGCCGAGAGCGAGTAGGCCAGGGGGGCCTCGCCGAACTTGGTGGCGATCTGGAAGCCGGCCCGGGAGAGGGATCCGACCACGAACACGGCATACAGGGCGATGATCAACCGGCCCGGGCCCG
>JAAYYA010000282.1 GCA_012515595.1 Actinomycetales bacterium | reverse complement strand
GACGGCAAGCAGGTCTTCGTCTTCACCAACGGCACCGACAACATCCCCGCCGAGCTGCGCCAGATCGGTCTGGACCACCTGACCGACGTGGTGCTCAACAGTGCCGTGCTGGGTCATCGCAAACCCCACGACCAGGCGTATGCCGTGGCGCACGCCGCCATCGAGGCGCACCTTCAAGGGTCGGTCGCCCCGGCCCGGGTGCTGTTCACCGACGACCGGACCGCGAACGTCGAGGCGGCCCGCCGCTTCGGCTGGCAGGCCGTGCACTTCGACGCGGGCGTCCGCACGGACGTGTGAGGCTGCGCCTCAGGCGGCGCCCCGCTGGTTGTAGCGTCGCGCCGCGCGGCTGCCCAGCACGGTCAGGGCCCCGACGGTGGCCCGGGCGCCACGGGTGAGGGTGGTGCCGGCCCGGCGGCCGCTCACTGTCCGCCCGTGCTCGCTCCCGCCGGGGAGGGCCGCACCGGGGGTGGCGGGCAGGAGGCGGCCGGCGAGTCCGAGCAGCCGCACCGTGGTCGCCGGGGCCACACCGTGCACCCTGGTGCCGATCTTGGCCATCGGGGTGAGCGTGACGAGCGGGCGCCCGGCCAGTACACCCCTGACGATCAGGCGCGCGGCCCGCTCCCCGGACATGGTGAGCAGCGGCAGCGAGGCGGCCGGACCGAACCAGGCGAACTCCGCGCCGTGGTCACCGGTGAACTCGGCCCGCTCGTGGGAGCCGGTGCGCATCAGGCCGGGCACGACGGTCGTGGCCGTCACGCCGGAGCCGGCGAGCTCGACCGCGAGGCCCTCACTGAAGCCGGTGGCACCGAACTTCGCCACGGCATACGGCAGCAGGTGTGGCGGGGCCACCTTCCCGCCGATGGAGCTGACGGTGCCGATGCGGCCGTGGCCCCGCTCGTGCATCTCGGGGAGCACGGCCCGGGCGAGCCGGACCGGGCCCCACAGCATGGTGTCGACGGCGTCCTGGAAGTGCTGCTCGGTCATCGCCTCGACCGGACCGACCTGGATCACGCCGGCGACCGTGACGAGGACCTCGACCGGTCCGAGGTCACGGCGCACGTCCGCGACCAGGCGGTCGATCTGGAGCGGGTCCCGGACGTCGCAGACATAGGCCCGCACCGTGCCGTGGGTCCGCAACGACCGCTCCGCACGCTCGAGGTCGGCCGCGGTGCGGGCGCAGATGGCGACCCGGTGCCCGCGGCCGAGCAACTCACCGGCGACGAGCAGCCCCAGACCGCGGGAGCCCCCGGCCACGAGGGCGACTGGCTGGTGTCCCATCCCTCGACGCTACGGCCTGTCCTCCCAGGGGGCGCCCCGAGACGGAGGCACCTACCGTCGGAGGATGAAGGCACTCACGTGGCAAGGCCTGGGCGAGGTGCGGGTCGAGCAGGTCCCCGACCCGGTGATTCAGGACCCGACCGACGCGATCGTGCGGGTCACCTCGACCGCCATCTGCGGCTCGGACCTGCACCTGTATGGCGTGCTGGCCCCCTATCTGCAGCCCGGCGACGTCCTCGGGCACGAGTTCATGGGGATCGTCGAGGAGGTCGGCCCGGAGGTGGGCAGGCTCCAGGTGGGTGACCGGGTGGTCGTGCCCTTCACCATCTCCTGCGGCACCTGCTGGATGTGCTCGCGGGGGCTCTTCGCCCAGTGCGAGACGACCCAGGTGCGTGACCAGGGGAAGGGTGCCGCACTGTTCGGCTACACCTCCCTCTACGGCTCGGTCCCCGGCGGTCAGGCGGAGTACGTCCGCGTGCCGCACGCCGACTTCGGCCCGGTCTGGCTCGGGCCGGAGCACCCCGACGAGCGCTACCTCTACCTCTCCGACATCCTCCCGACCGCCTGGCAGGGGGTGCAGTATGCCGAGGTGCCGGAGGGCGGGACCCTCGCCGTCCTGGGCCTGGGCCCCGTGGGCCTGCTCGCCGTGCAGGTGGCCCGGCACCTGGGCGTCGAGCGGGTGATCGGCGTCGACCTCGTCGACGAGCGCCTGGACGCGGCCCGGAGCCGGGGCGCGGAGGTGGTCGACCGGCGTCAGGTGGAGGACGTCGCGGAGACGCTGCGCGGGATGACCGACGGGCGCGGCCCGGACAGCGTGCTCGACGCGGTCGGCATGGAGGCGCACGGCAACCCGCTCTCCGAGAAGGTCATCGGGGCGGTGGCCCGCCTGCCGAAGCCGGTGGCCCGCAAGGGCATCGAGACGGCGGGGATCGACCGGCTCGAGGCCCTGCACACGAGCATCGACGCCGTCCGGCGGGGCGGCACGGTCTCGCTGTCCGGCGTGTACGGCGGGATGGCCGACCCGATGCCGATGATGCAGCTGTTCGACAAGGGGGTGCAGCTGCGCATGGGCCAGTGCCATGTGCGGCGGTGGACGCCGGAGCTGCACCGACTGGTCAGCCAGGTCGACGACGTCCTCGACCTGGAGTCCCTGGCCACGCACCGCATCCCGCTGGACGAGGCGCCCGACGGCTACCGCCTGTTCCAGACCAAGACGGACGGCTGCATCAAGGTGGTCCTGCAGCCCTGACG
>JAAYYA010000281.1 GCA_012515595.1 Actinomycetales bacterium | reverse complement strand
TAGCGGAAGCCGATCCGACCGGTGGCCGGGGCCTCCAGGCCGTCGATGGTCAAGGTGAACTCCGCCCAGTCGCCCGGGTAACCGGTGTCGGTCAGGTCCGGGTTCACCGACAGCAGGACGGTGTCGAAGTCACCCACACCCTCATAACCGGTGCCCACATCGGTGGAGTCACCCGCGGTCGACAGGCGCACCTCCAACCGGTCCGGGTAGTCGCTGGGGTTCTCGGCGGCCCGGGTCACGAAGGAGAGCTCCGAGCCGTTGACCAGGTCCAGTTCCGGGGTGATCAGCCAGCTGCTGATGTCGCCGCTGTCACCGGTGTTGTTGAAGTTGGCCGCGGCGTAGTCCGCTGCGTCACCCTCGTGGGCCGGGAAGACGTCGGCGTTGCCCTGGAACCAGCTGAGCTCACCGACCGGCTCGCTGTTGTTGATGATCGCCCAGCCGGCGGCCGGGAGACCCTCGACGTCCTCGAAGCCCTCGGACAGCGAGGCCACGTTCGGCACCGCGGCCGGCTCGACCACGGCCGGAGCGGCAGGACCGCCCGTCGCCTCGGTCGACGACTGCGCACGGCTCGTGCCCTGCGGCAGCTCCACGGCCTCGACCGTGCCCGTGGCCGCGGACTCGGTCTCCGAGACCTGGAACTCCAGGTCAGCGGTGCCGGTGTTGCCGACCGTCAGGGTGTGCTCGGTCAGCTCGTCGGCCGGCTGGGTGTTCTCGATGGACGTCGGGTCCACCGTGATGGCCGGGGCCGTCGGACCGTCGCCCACGGTCAGCGTGACCGGGACGGACACGACCGGGTTCTCCGGGTCGTTGCTCTCGATGCAGAGCTCCGTGGTGTAGTTACCCTCGGCCAGGCCGGCCGAGTCGAAGGACGCGGTGACCTCGGTGGAGCCGTCCGGTGCCGTCGTGCCCGAGGTCGGGTCGACGGTCAGCCAGTCGGCACCGCACGCGCCACCCGTGCCGGCCGCCTCGATGGTGTAGGCGAGGTCGCTGAAGTCGCCGACGAGGGCCTGGATCGGGGTCCAGTCCGTGGCGCCCGCACCGAACAGGTCGTTCGGGTCGATCAGCATGCCCGGCGCGCCCGAGGGGGCGCCCTGGTACCAGTTCCACCGGTCGTTCAGGTTCGGGAACGGGTCGGTGACGGTCGGCCACACGGACAGCCAGTAGGTCCCCGCGGTGAGGTCGACCGCGCCACCGGCGGCCACGAGGTCGAGCGTGATCTCGTTGTCGACGATAGTGACCGCCGCGTCGGACGGCGCGGCCGTGTGCGACCACACCACCTCACCCGGGGCACCGCCGTCGTCGGCGAAGATCTCCCAGTCGATCGACGGCGCCCGGGTCGCCAGGTCCGAGGCGTTCCAGAAGCCCGGGGTGTAGATCGAGGTGAGGGACTCGTCCGCATCGAGGGTGAAGTCGTCGGCGGAGAAGACCCCGCCGCCGTTGTTCGGGAAGTTGTCGCTGACGATGCCGCTGATGCCGTTGACGACCTGCTCGGCGACCACGACCGACTCACCGCCGGCCTCCGTCACGAACTCCCACGTCAGGTCCTCGCCGCCGGTGTTGCCGATGGCGAGGGTCTGGGTGGTCACCGTGTCGGTGGGCTGCGTCGACGCCAGCTCGGCCGGGTCGACGTCGATGACCGGCGACTCCACCGGCACCTCGGTGCTGGTGGTCTTCACCGCGACCGGGAAGTGCTGGTCGGCGATGTCGACGCCGTCAGCGTGCTGGTCGGAGGTCTCGAAGGTGATGCGGCCGTGCGACCAGGCACCGATGGTGCCGCCGGAGACGTTGGCGGTGACCTCGATCTCCTGCTCTGCACCCTGCTCCAGGCTGAAGGTCTCCGGGGACACGGTGACCGTGACGCCGGCGGGGGCCTCCACCACGGCGGTGTAGCTGGCCGGGCCCTGGGCGATCGAGGTGACCGTCCGGGTCCAGGTGCACACGCCGGCGCAGTCGGTGTCGACCAGCGCGGGCAGGTTCAGCGTCGAGGGCTCTCCGCCGATCGCCGGGTCGGCGGCCGCGAAGTTGGCCGGCGTCTCGTCCAGGGACAGACCGGCGCGGCCGGCCTGGTCGATGTTGATGCGGCCTGAGCCGATGTCGAAGGCGTCGGCCGGCGTGGCGCCGTCCTCCTTGAGCAGGCCCTCGTAGTCAGCGGTGCTGGCCATGACCGAGCGGATCTCGGTCGGAGTCAGCTCCGGGTAGACCTCGCGCATCAGCGCAGCCATGCCCGCCGCGTGCGGCGAGGCCATCGAGGTGCCGCTGATCACGCCATACTGCAGCGGGTCACCGCCGGACTCGGCGTAGGCCGCGAGGATGTTGACCCCCGGGGCGGCCAGCGTCGGAGCCAGCATGTCGAACCGGCTCGGGCCGCGCGAGCTGAAGCCCGCCACCAGGTCGGTCCAGGTGTCGTCCTCGACGAGCACGACGTCGGTGCCGATGGAGACCTCGGTCGGGTCGTTGGCGGCGACGTAGTCACGCAGCGCCTGACCGGACTCCAGGGTGATCATCACGGCGGGGACGGTGGTGGTCGTCAGTCCGCCCGGGGCGGTGGGGGGACCGCTGACGTTGTTGTAGAGGACGACGGCGACCGCTCCGGCGGCCTCGGCGTTCTCCACCTTGACCTGGAAGGTGCACGCGCCGCGCTGGATGAGGGCGATGCCGTCGGTCATGGAGCCGGCCGGGAAGGCGGCACAGCCGTTGCCGTTGCCCGGGGTGACGGTCTCCGCGTCCACCACGTCACCGGTGTAGACCGAGGTGATGGCGGGGCCGTCGCCCGGGAAGCCGGGGATGCCCACGAGCTCCTCGGGGGCGCCGTCGCTGGTCACCGAGACCGGGTTGCCGAACACCCGGTTGTGGGTGGTGGCGGCCACGGACAGGTTCCACGGGCCGGTCTTGGCGACCGTGCTCGCGCCCGGGCCGTCGTTGCCGCCCGAGGCGGACACGCTGATGCCCGCGTTGTGCGCCTCCAGGAAGGCCAGGTCGACCGGGTCGAGCCACGGGTTGTCCGTGCCCGAGATGGAGTAGTTGATGACCTCCACGTCGTCGGCGATGGCCTGGTTGACGGCCGCGATCGTGGCGCTGCTGGGGCAGCCCGGGTTGCAGACCTTGTAGGAGATCACGTTGGCGTGCGGGGCGACGCCGGAGACCTCGCGCTCGAAGTCGGCGGTGCCCAGGGTGAACTCGGCGGTGTGGACGTTGCCGGCCATGGTGCTGCCGGTGTGGCTGCCGTGACCGTCGGTGTCACGGGCGGTGGAGCCGTTGAACGTGTAGGCGCCGATCAGCTTGTCGTTGCACTCGAAGCCGGCCTCGGTGTTGCAGGCGCCCAGGAAGACGCCGGCACCGTTGGGGTTGACGTGGGTGTAGCCGTCACCGCCGGTCGCCGCGAACGAGGGGTGGTCGGGGTTCACGCCGCTGTCGATCATCGCGACGATGACGCCCTCGCCCTGGGTGGCGATCTCCGGGGCGTTGGCCCCGTCCCAGGCGGCTGCGCTCTGGATGACCTCGTGGCTGACGTCGGTGTCCAGCTCACGGACGGTGTCCGGGAAGACGGCGGCCACGCCGTCGATGTCCCACAGCTGGGCGGCCTCGTCGGCGTCCGCCTCGATGGCGATGGCGTTGAGGACGTTGTCGTAGGTGAACGCTACGTCGACGGTGCGTCCGAGGGTGGCGTTGATCTCGCCCTCGAGGGCCACGTGGCCGGCCGCGACCTGCTGGGCATGCTGCGCCGTGCTGCCGGAGTGCCCGGCGGCGAGCTCGGAGACGGACGGCTCGTCCAGCTGCACGATCCACAGACCGGTCTCGCTCTCCACCCCCTCGAGCGCCTCACGTGCGACCTGCGAGCGGTCGGCGGACGAGGCGGTCTCGGCCTCGGCGGTCAGCGACGGTGCTGACTCGGAATCCGGCGCGGACGGTTGCGCGGTGACGGCTGACGCCCCCGACACGACCAGCGCCAGGGCCGCCGCGAACGCGGTCGGCCCACTGCGAATCTTCATGGGTTCTCCTGATCACTGCTGGTGGCTTCTCCCGCACCCCTCGCCCGGACCCCATCGAGCGCGTCCCCGGCTCCCCGCACCGCCGACCCCACGGTCGTTGTGGCGAATTACCTTGTCACAGAGGTGTACCTGACCGGCAGCACCAGCTTCCACAGGTCAGGACTGCCTGCAGCCTAGGTGGCGGCAGCGTCAGTCTCAACGGGTGCACGCGCGGTATCGGGTAAAGACTTGGCAAAGGGAGGGCTTTACAGCACCAGGGCCGGCGACTCCCGCCAGGCCTTCAGCTGGTGCTGCAACCCCTCGGCCAGCAGCGGGAGCTGCGGGACGAGGGCAAAGGCTCCGACCGCCTGAAGGTTCCGGGCGGCGTCCATCACCCGCTGCAGGTCGGGATCGACGGTCCGCATCCCCAGCGGCCCCGCCGCGGCGTCGTAGGCCGCCACCGTCTCCGGTCCCTGACCCGCCAGGTCCCACTCGACCGGGCCCAGGCAGACGTCCTCGAAGTCGCCGAAGATTAGCCCGTGGCGGCACCGGATCACGTTGTGGGATGGTGCGTCGCCCTGGATCGGCTGCAGGTCCACCGACGGGAACCGGTCCCGGAAGGCCGCCGCGCTCCCCAGCACCGGCCGCAGCGCGTGCCACTCCGCGAAGGCCCGGTCCAGGTCCTCGTCGGTGAGGTGCTGCGACCCCTCGAGCGAGTCCATCAGCTCGGGCAGCCCCTCGTTGAACGGGACCAGGAAGGGCAGCACCCCGGGGTAGGCGACCAGCGCCGCGTGGAGGGCGGCGGACAGGGCCGGGTCTCCCGCGGCATACGGCTCGTGGTCGTCGGCGACGTCGGCCAGCTCCCAGAAGGTCATCGAGAAGTCGTCCTCGCGGACCGGCTCCAGGGGCACGAGCGGCGAGGGGCGCACGGCCGGGACGTTCTCCCGCCGCAGCCAGTCGGCGACGTCCAGCTCGCGCTGCTGCTTGAGGGTGAGCTGCTCCGGCGTGGTGCCTTGGGGCAGGACGACCGGGATCCGCACCACGACCGGTGACGGGCTCAGATGGATGACCAGGGAGAAGACGTTGTGCAGCACCCGCGTCTCCTCGACCTTCAGGCCGAGGTCGGTCGCGGCGTTGAAGGCCGCCTCGGTCGCCACCGAGGTGCGCGCGGCGAGTTCCTCCGGGGTGAGCACGACGTCGGGCATACCCCATCGTGGCACCGCCGACCGGCCCTCGCAGCCGGAGCCGGGGACGACCGTCTCCTTGCCATATTGTGACCTGGGCCTGACCTGCGAAGTCAGTGCCGGGTGATGCAATGGGGAGTATGACGAACCCGCTCCTGTCCGCCTCGGAACTGCCCTTCGCGTTGCCCGACTACGCGACGATCACCGCCGACCACGTGCGCGAGGCCGCAGAGACGGGGATGCGGGAGCAGCTTGCCGAGCTGGAGGAGATCGCGACCGACACCGCCCCCGCCACGGCCGAGAACGTGCTCCACGCCTGGGAGCTCAGCGGGGCCACCCTGGACCGGACGATGGCGGCCTTCTGGGTCGCGCGGGCCGCCCACAGCACGCCCGAGCGGGACGCGGTCTGGAAGGCGTTGTCCCCCCAGCTCGCCGCGCACGGCGACACGATCCTGCTGCACCGCGGGCTCTACGAGCGGCTCCGCGCGCTGGCCGCGCGGGCCGACCGCGGCGAGGTCGAGCTCGACGAGCAGGACACCTACGCGCTGCACCGGCGACTGACCGACTACGAGCGCGGCGGCATCACCCTCGACGAGGCCGACCAGCAGCGGCTGCGCGACCTGAACAGCGCGCTGGCCACCCTGGCGGTCGAGTTCGAGCAGGTGCTCACCGCCGGCCGCAACGCCGCCGCCGTGCACGTCACCGACGAGCGGCAGCTCGCGGGGCTCTCCCCGGACGAGAAGGCCACCCTCCGCTCCGCCGCGCAGGACCGGGAGCTGGACGGCTGGCTGGTGCCGATCGTCAACACCTCGGGCCAGCCGCTCCTGGACGTCCTGGAGGACCGCGGGCTGCGGGAGCGCATCTACCGCGCCTCGGTGGGCCGCGGGCTCTCCGGCGACCACGACACCCGGGACCTGCTGGTCCGGCTGGCGCGGCTCCGGGCGGAGCGGGCGAGCCTGCTCGGCTACCGGGACCACGCGGCATACGCCCACGAGATCACCTGCGCACAGACCACCGACGCGGTCAACGACCTGCTGTCCCGGCTCGCCCCCGGCGTCGTCGAGATCGCCGAGCGGGAGGCGGAGGCGCACCGGCGGCGGCTCGAGGCCATCGAGCCCGGCGCCACCCTCGAGCCGTGGGACTGGCAGTTCCTCGCCGCGCAGGATGCCGCCGAGAACAGCTTCGACACCGACCGGCTCAAGCCCTACCTGGAGTTCGAGCGGGTGCTGCGCGACGGGGTCTTCGCCGCGGCCACCGCGCTGTACGGCATCACCTTCCACGAGCGTCCCGAACTGGTCGGCTACACCGACCAGACCCGGGTCTTCGAGGTCCGCGAGGAGGACGGCACGACCCTCGGCGCGGTGCTGATCGACCCCTACACGCGGCCCACCAAGAAGGGCGGGGCGTGGATGACCTCGCTGGTCCGGCAGTCGCAGCTGACCGGGGACCTGCCGGTGGTCACCAACACCTGCAACGTGCCACCCCCGGCCCCCGGCTCGCCCAGCCTGATGACCTGGTCCAACGTGATCACCCTGTTCCACGAGTTCGGTCACGACCTGCATGGGCTGCTGTCGGACGTGCGCTATCCCTCCCGGTCGGGCACCGCCGTGCCGCGCGACTTCGTCGAGTTCCCCAGCCAGGTCAACGAGATCTGGGCCTGGGAGCCGTCGCTGCTGGCGCGGTATGCCCGTCACCACGAGACCGGCGAGCCGCTGCCGCCGGAGTGGGTCGACGCGCTGGTCGCCTCGCGGCAGGAGACCGGCTATCACACCTTAGAGCTGCTCAAGGCGATGCTGCTGGACCAGGCCTGGCACCAGACGCCGCTGGAGGAGCTGCCCGAGGACGGCTCGGGCGTGGAGGCCTTCGAGGCGGCGGCGCTGGAGCGTGCCGGGGTCGCCTTCCCGCTCGTCCCCCCGCGCTACCGCTCGGCGTACTTCGCGCACATCTTCGCCGGCGGCTACTCGGCGGGCTACTACTCCTACCTGTGGTCGGAGGTGATGGACGCCGACACCGTCGCGTGGTTCCGCGACAACGGCAGTATGTCGCGTGCCGCCGGCGAGCGGTTCCGTCGCCAGCTCCTGGGGCGGGGTGGGTCGATCGAGGCGATGGACACCTACCGGCAGTTCCGAGGCGCCGACCCGGACGTGTCGCACCTGCTGACCCGCCTGGGTCTCGGCGCGGACGTCCCGGCGTAGGTCGGGCGGGCTGTGCCTATTCTCTGCGGGTGACCGTTCCTCCGCCACCACCCGCCTGGGACGACAAGGTTGGCCGGTGGTCCGTGTCGGTGCGGGACACCTCGACCGGGCAGGTTGTGCACGAGCACGCGGCGGACCGCATCCTCTCGACGGCGAGCGTGGCCAAGGTGTTCGCCCTCGTGGACCTCGCGGCCCGGGCGAGCGCCGGTCAGATCGACCTCCACGAGGTCATCGAGCGCCCCGCCGATCGGGCCGTCGCCGACTCCGGGCTCTGGCAGCACCTCGCGGTGGACCGGCTGACGCTTGGAGACCTTGCCGTCCTCGTCGCGGCCACCAGTGACAACTGGGCGACCAACGCCCTGGTCGACCGGCTCACCCTCGAGGCGGTGCAGTCGCTGGCCCGCAGGCTGGCTCCGGGCGGCTCCACCCTGCACGACTACGTCCGTGACGAGCGGACCGCCGATGACCCGGCCGCACTGAGCGACGGGTGTGCGGACGACTGGAGCCAGCTCCTGGCCGACGTGGCCAGCGGCACCTGCGTCGACGAGGCGACCTCACGGCAGGTGGCGAGCTGGCTGTCGCTGAACACCGACCTGTCGATGGTCGCCTCCGCCTTCCAGCTCGACCCGCTGGCCCACACCGCAGCGGACCTCGGCGTGCGGCTGTGGAACAAGACCGGGACAGACCTCGGGGTCCGGGCGGACGTCGGTGTGGTGAGCGGACCTGTGCGGTCCCTGGCCTACGCCTGCCTCGCGAACTGGGCGGACGACGGATCCCGCGAGATCCGCAGGCAGGTCCTGGACTCCATGCGCGACCTCGGTGAGTACATCTACGCCCGGGTCAGCGGCTGACCCGCTCGGCGCCGGTCCGACCCCCCGACCTCACCCCATGCGGAGCTTGCGCAGCAAGCGGCGGTACGTGTCCAGCACCCTGGGCGCCCCACCCGCCCGGGACTCCGCGAACGTGCGCACGCGGTAGACGTCCTCGGGTCCCCAGCCCGTCGACATACTCCTGACGATGGCGGCAGCCATGCCCCGGACGTCTCCGGGGTTGACGACGGCCGACGACGGGGACAGCGACTCCACCACACCACCCACGTTGGTGGTGACGACGGGGCGCCCGGTTGCCTCGGCCTCCAGCGGCACCCATGCCGTGGCCTCCCAGCGTGAGGGGACCACGACGACGTCGGACGCGGCATACCAGTCACGGGCGTGCTCGGTGGACCGGACGAAGCGGACCCCGGGCGGTGCGGCGGCCCGCAACCGGTGCTCGGCCGGGCCCTCGCCGATGAGCACGAGCCGCGCGTCCGGGATCGCCTCACGCACCCGCGGCCAGCAGGCCAGCAGCAGGTCCTGGCCCTTCTGCCGGGTCAGCGGCCCGACGCACACGGCCATCGGCACCTCGAGGGGCAGGCCGAGCTCGACCCGGGCGTGGGTGCGCTCCCGCGGATAGAACCTCTGGAGGTCCACGAGGTTCGGGATGATCGTGACGGGTGTGCCGAGGATGCCGGCTCCCACCCCCCGGGCCTTCTCGGACTGGCTGGCGCAGACCACCACGTCGGCACCCTTCGCCGCGAGCCGGTCCCGGCGGGCCGCGCGGCGGTAGTCCGCTCCGCTCGTCCCCTCGAACGACCACACGTGGGGCTGGAAGACCGTCGGACGTGACCGGGGCACGACGCCACGCCCTGCGACACCGGCCTTCGCGGTGTGCAGGTGCACGATGTCGGGCTCCCAGCGGGCGGCGATCCGGCGCAGGTCCCGGGCCTCGGCCGCGGACGGTTCGGGCCTCCGGGTGGCGTGCCAGTGCAGGCTCCGGGCCCCCATCGCCTGCACGTCCAGACTCAGCGAACCTATCGGGGGCGAGGCCACCGCGACATCGAGTCCTGAGGCGACCTGCTCCTCGGCGTAGTGCCGCACCAGCTCCGCCACCCTGCCGCTGGTCAGGTGCGTCACGTGCAGCACACGGGGGCCACCGCGCGTGGCTCGCTCACTCATCTGCTCCTCCGGGGCGTCGATCCTTCCGGCTCCCCGCTGGCCGCGCCCCCAGTGTAGGCAAAGACGCGGCCGGGATCACCACCCCGGCCGGAACCGGGCGGTGCCGGACCACCTAGGTTCGGTGCCATGCCCCAACAGATGCGCGCGGTCACCCAGGACGAGTTCGGCGGGCCGGAGGTGCTCCGGTTGACGGAGCTGCCGCGGCCGTCCCCCGGGCCGGCGGAGGTCCTGGTCCGGGTGCGCGCCTCGGGGGTGAACCCGACCGACTGGAAGCACCGCGCCGGTGGCCGGTTCCTGGGCGACCCGCCCTTCACGCTCGGCTGGGACGTCAGCGGCGTCGTGGAGGAGGTCGGGCTCGGGGTGGCCGTGCTGGAGCCCGGGGACGAGGTGATGGGGATGCTGCCCTACCCCGGCCAGGGCGGCGGATATGCGGAGTATGTCGTAGCCAGCTCCCGCACCTTCGTGCGCCGGCCCGAGGGGCTGGGTCCCGTCGCGGCAGCGGCCCTGCCGCTGGTGTCACTCACCGCGTGGCAGGCGCTGGTCGACGTCGCCGGGCTGACCTCCGGCCAGCGGGTCCTGATCCATGCCGCCGCCGGGGGCGTGGGGCACGTCGCCGTCCAGATCGCCGCGCACCGCGGGGCGTATGTCGTGGGGACCGCGAGCGCGGTCAAGCACAACTTTGTGCGTGGGCTGGGTGCCCACGAGGTGATCGACTACCGCGCCGTGGACTTCGCGGCCGAGGTGCACGACGTGGACGTCGTGCTGGACACCATCGGCGACGACTACGGCCCGCGCAGCCTGGCGACGATGCGACGGGGAGGCCGGTACGTCTCCATCACCCCGGCCAACGTCCACCCCGAGCTGGGGTCCGCTGCGCAGGACGCCGGGGTGCGGACGGCCGTGATGCTCGTCGAGCGGGACCACGCCACCCTCACCGAGGTCGCCCGGCTGGCGGCCACGGAGGCGCTCCGCGTGGAGGTCGCGGCCACCTTCCCGGCCGAGCAAGCCGCGCGGGCGCACGAGCTCGGCGAGCGCGGCGGCACGACCGGCAAGATCGTGCTGACCTGGTAGCCGGTGGGGTGCTACTCACCCGGAGCCGGAGACCTCCGTGATCGCCGCTGCCGTCCGACCTACTCGTCGCCGCTTCCGCCTGCTCGGGGTCCAGGCTCCCCGGCACCCGCAACGGCTACCTCCGCATCGCCCGAGGCGGGAGGTTGGTCCCGGAGTCTCTTGCGCTCCATCTTGAAGCCCAGCAACAGCATGAACAGCATGGCGAAGACCAGGATGAACACCGGCAGGCCCATGACCGTGATCACCTGTTGGAGCGTCTCCAGTCCCTCCTGACCACCGAGCACGATGAGCGCGGCGGCCAGGAAGCCCTCGGACAGGCCCCAGAAGACCCGCTGTCGCACCGGCCCGGCCTCAGCATCGCCGGCGCAGAGCATGTCCACCACCAGCGAGGCGGAGTCGGAGGATGTCGCGAAGAACAGCGCCACGATGACGACCGCGACGCCCGAGACCAGGGTCGCGAACGGGTAGTTCTCAAGGAACTCGTAGATCGCGGTCGGGACGCTCTCGGCGACCGCCGCCGAGATCGGGCCCCCGTCGCCCCCGATGCCGTCCAGCTCCATGGCCGACCACCCGAAGGTGACGAACCACACCAGGGTGAAGACCGAGGGTGCCACCAGCACGCCGGCCACGAACTGCTTGATGGTCCGGCCGCGGGAGATGCGGGCCAGGAAGACGCCCATGAACGGCGACCACGTCACGGTCCAGGCCCAGTAGAAGACGGTCCAGCCGCCCTGCCAGCCCCACCCCTCTTCCTTGCCGAACTGGGCCATGGCGTCGTTCCAGAAGGCGAGCTGGATGACGTCCTGGAAGTACATCCCGGTGCTCTCGATGAGCTGGCGCAGCAGGAAGACCGTGTCCCCGGCGAACAGGACAAAGACCATCAGCGCGACCGCGCCCAGGATGTTGATGTTGGACAGGCGTTTCACACCCTTGTCCAGACCGGCCACGATCGAGGCGGTCGCGACGAGCGTCAGGATGGTGATGATCACCACGCGCAGGAACGTGGTGTTCGACATGCCGGTCAGGTGGTTCAGGCCAGCAGCGATCTGCGAGGTGCCCAGGCCGAGGGAGACGGCAAGCCCGAACAGCGTGCCCAGAACCGCGAAGATGTCGACCGTCTTGCCGATCGGGCCGTGGATGCGCTCCTTGAGGATGGGATAGAAGACCGAGGAGAAGCGCATCGGCAGGTCGTAGCGGTAGATGAAGAAGCCGAACGCCAGGCCCGGCAGGGTGAAGATCGCCCAGGTGTGGATGCTCAGGTGGTAGAGCGAGATGCTCATCGCGTCCCGGGCGGCGTCGATGCTGTAGGGCTCGACACCCGCGAACGGCGGGCTCGAGAAGTGCGAGATCGGCTCAGCCACGCCCCAGAACATCAGGACGGTGCCGATGCCACCGGCGAAGAGCATGGCGAACCAGGACAGGTTGGAGTAGGCCGGCTCGTCGTCGTCCTTGCCGAGCTTGAGGTTGCCGTACTTGCTGAACGCCACCCAGATCAGGAAGAGAACCCAGATGGTCACCCCGAGGATGAAGAACCACCCGAGGCTGCTCACGATCCAGTCTCGGCCGTCGGCGAAAATTCTGCCGATCGGGCCGGGCATGGCCAGCAACATGATCAGGAAGACGATCATCAATCCCGCGGACACGAAGAAGATCGTTGGGTCGGTCTTCAGTCCGAGTCGCCGTGCTAGTCGATCCATCGAGGCACCTCTTTCTCCACTGCCTGGTCGGCGGGACCTGGACCAGTGGCGGTGCCACGTATATAAAGCCCCGTCGCTCCAACGGGCACTACTTTTGTCGACAATCCGCGTTCTGTCCACCGCGGCACGCAGATTCGGCCCGAACCTCCGACGATCGCCGCCGTGTTCACCGATCGAGTTGCAGACGCTTCCACGCGATCGCGGTGAGCGTGCCGAAAAGGATCGGGATGACTGCGGCGGCACCCGTTGCCAGCCACGAGTCACGTCGGGTTGCGGCGCCCACGGCACTCATCGCCATCCGGCTTGACTGAACGAACAGTCAGGAGCATGATGACTGACTGAACACTTAGTCAGTCCCAGGGAGGGAACGCGATGGACACCGAGTCATCCGATAACCGGACCGGATCGCAGCGCATCCTGGAGGCCGCCATCAACCTCTTCGGCCGGAACGGCGTGAAGGGCACGAGCATGAGGGCCATCGCCGAGGAGGCCGGCGTCTCTCAGGCGCTCGTGGTGCACCACTTCGGGTCCAAGGACGGCCTCCAACGGGCCTGCGACCACCACGTCGC
>JAAYYA010000280.1 GCA_012515595.1 Actinomycetales bacterium | reverse complement strand
GCTCGCCCAACCGGGTGGCGGAGGCGTTGACCGTCGGGTCGAGCACCAGCAGCGACGCCCGCTCGTCGTTCTCCAACTACGGCAGCTGCGTCGACCTGTTCGCCCCCGGCTCGAGCATCACCTCGGCCTGGCACACCAGCAACAGCGCGACCAACACCATCAGCGGCACCTCGATGGCCTCGCCGCACGCCGCCGGTGCCGCCGCGCTCTACCTGGAGGACAACCCATCCGCCTCCCCCGCCTCGGTCAACGCCGCCCTCGTCGGTGCCGCGACCCCCAACCGGCTGAGCAGCATCGGCTCCGGCTCGCCGAACCTGCTGCTCCACACCACCTTCGACGGGTCCAACCCCGACCCTGACCCCGACCCGGATCCCGACCCCGAGCCGGGCTGTGACCTGCCCGAGACCGAGTCCGGCACGCTGTCCGGCAGCGGCTCCTACCGCTACCACCCCGGCAGCAGCGGCTACTACTACAGCGGCTCCGGCACCCACGTCGGCTGCCTGTCCGGCCCGGCGAACGCCGACTTCGACCTCTACCTGGAGAAGTGGAGCGGCTCCCGGTGGGTGCGGGTCGCCTCGAGCCTGAGCACGGGTTCTGAGGAGCAGATCAGCTACACCGGCACCGCGGGCTACTACTCGTGGCAGGTGCGTTCCTACAGCGGTTCGGGGAGCTACACCTTCTCCCTTGACCGTCCCTGACCCCTTCCCGGGAAACCGACGGCCGGCAGCTCACCCGAGCTGCCGGCCGTCACCCATTTTCTCAGGGGTTTTGCTGCCTCATCCCGCCTTTTCACAGGGGTTTTGCTGCCCTATCCCGGATTTTCTCAGGGGTTCTGCTGGTCCACCCCGGACTCCCGGAACCCGCGCGGGTCAGCCGCGCATCGTGGTCAGCGCGGCCGTGGCCTTCTCGAGCGAGTCGAACATGGCCGCGAGCTCGGTCGGGTGGCGCTCGGCCGGCTGGAGCACGCCGTCGGTGAAGTCGATCATGGTGCTCAGCGCCACCTGGGCCTTGATGTCGAACATGTTGGCGTTGGCCACGACGGGACGCCACTGCTCCACCACGCGGAAGCCGGAGGCCGCGCCGTAGGAGACGAAGGCCACCGCCTTGCTCCACCACTCGGGGAAGAGCAGGTCGAAGGCGTTCTTCAGACCCCCCGGGAGCCCGTGGTTGTACTCCGGCGTGACGAAGACGTAGCCCTGGCATGCGTCGACCGCGGCGCTCCACCGATTCACCCGCTCGTCCCAGTAGTCCTTGCCCGCGGTCGACGGGATCTGGTGGGTGGTGAGCACCGGCAGGTCGAACTCCTTGAGGTCGATCAGCTCATAGGTCGCCTCGCGGCCCTGCGCCTGCTCGTGGACCCACTGGGCCACGCCCGCCCCGATGCGCCCGTCGCGGACCGATCCGATGATGATGCCGATCTTCATGTCTCTCCTTGTCGTGGTGTGTCCGTCGTGTGCCTGGTGTCGCCGGGGGCGTGCCGGGCGGCCAGGATGTGGGCCCGCATGATCGACTCGGCCCAGGCGCCGTCGCCGAGCCGGGCCGCGTCGATGAGCTCCGCGTGGTGCCGCATGCTGCGCTCCAGCGCGTGCGGGCTGTAGGTCTGGAAGGTCCGCGCGACGAAGACCGGCCGGCTGATCGCCTGGATCGCCAGCGTGAGGTGCCGGTTGCCCGCCTCCCGGATGAAGACGGCGTGGAAGGCGTTGTTGAGGCGCGCGATCTCCCCTGGGTCGGGCCGGCCCGCCTCGACCAGCGCCTCCATCTGGCCGGCCAGCTCGGCCAGCTCCTCGAGGTGCTCCGCGGTCAGCCGCGGCACCGCGAGCTGCGCGGCCAGCGGCTCGAACCGGGCGCGCAGGTCGAAGAGCGAGTCCATCTCCTCCGGGCTGAACGAGACGACCTGGGCACCACGGTGCGGCCGCAGCTCGACCGCCCCCTCGGCGGCCAGCCGGTTGAGGGCCTGGCGCACCGGGGTGCGGCTCACGCCGATCTGCTCGGCGAGGGTCACCTCCCGCAGCCAACTGCCCTCGGCCACCTCCCCGGTCAGGATCATCGCCAGCACGGCGCGGTAGGCCCGCTCGGCCGCGTCGGGCGCGTCCTGGTCCTCCGGTGCCTCGCTCATCTCAGACCACCCCGGCCTCACGGAGTGCGGCCAGCTGCTCGCCGGTGACGCCGATCCGGTCCAGCACCTCCTGGGTGTGCTCCCCCAGGGGCGGACCGGGCCAGCGGACGCCCCCGCTGGTCCGGCTCAGCCGCGGGAAGACGTTCTGCATCGTCACCTCGCCCAGCACCGGGTGCGGGACCGTGGTGACCGACTCCCGGGCGAGGAAGTGCGGGTCCTCGACCATGTCCCGGGGTCGGTAGATCCGCCCGTTCGGCACCCCGTGCGCGTTCAGCAGCCCCTCCATCTGCGCCAGCGTACGTCCCCGGGAGAACGCCGCGACGAGGTCGTCCAGCTCGGCCTGGTGCTCCCCCCGGGCCACGTGGGTGGCGAAGCGCTCGTCGTCGGCCAGCTCCGGCTGCCCCATCGCCTCGGCCAGCCGGCGGAAGACCGTGTCCTGGTTGGCGGCGATGAGGATCCAGCCCTCGTCGCTGGTGGGGTAGACGTTGCTGGGCGCGATCTTGGGCAGGATCGCGCCGGTCCGCTCGCGCTGGAACCCGCCGGAGGTCCACTCCGGCACCAGGGACTCCATCACCCCCAGGACCGCCTCGTAGATGGCGGAGTCGACGACCTGCCCGCGCCCGTTGACGTGCCGCTCCTGCAGCGCGGCGAGGGCTCCGATGGTGGCGAACATCGCCGCCAGGGTGTCCCCGATGGAGATGCCGGTCCGGGACGGCGGCGTGCTCGGGTCGCCCACGACATACCGCAACCCACCCATCGCCTCGCCGATGGCGCCATAACCCGGCCGCTCGGCATACGGCCCGTCCTGCCCGAAGCCGGAGACACGCACCATGACCAGCCCCGGGTTGAGCTCGCTGAGCCGGTCGTAGCCCAGCCCCCACCGCTCCATCGTGCCGGGCCGGAAGTTCTCGACGAGGATGTCGGACTCGGCCGCGAGCCGGCGCACCAGGTCCTGCCCCTCCGCGGAGCGCAGGTTGATGGTGACCGAGCGCTTGTTGCGCCCCAGAATGGACCACCACAGGGACTGGCCCTGGGGCAGCTCCCGGCCCCACGTGCGGATCGGGTCGCCGCGGGAGGGGTCCTCGATCTTCACCACGTCCGCGCCGAGGTCGCCCAGCAGCTGCCCGGCGAACGGGCCCGCGATGAGCTGGCCCATCTCCAGCACCCGGACGCCCGCGAGCGGTCCGGCCGTATGCCGTGTGGTGCCGTCCCCGCGCGGGTCGCCACCTGCCGGCGGGTCACCGTCTGGCTGTGCGGTCATGTCTCCTCCTCTCCTGGTGGCCGGATCAGCGCAGGCCGTGGGCGTCCAGCCAGTCCACGACCGTGTCGACGAACTGCTCCAGGAGCTCGGGCTGGCCCTTGAAGTAGTGGTTGGCCCCGGCGAGCTCGACGAGCTGCTTGTCGTCGTGGCCCACCCCGTCATACAGCGCCTTGGCGTGGGCCGGGAAGGCGGCGTTGTCCGCCGAACCATAGGCCACGAGCACCGGCACGCTGACCCGTCCCAGGTGGAAGGGGCCGTCGGCGTTGGACTCCAACGACCACTGCGACAGCCACGACCGCAGGCTGGTGTTGTGACCGAGGGAGGCGGGCAGGAAGTTGGCCACCCACGGGTCGCCCCACAGGGTGCCGGGCTCGCGGTCCGACGGCTCGATCGACTGGTCCAGGAAGCGCAGGTCGGCGCAGGTGCCGTGGACGGTGAACGGCAGGTCCTCCACGCCACCGCCCTCGGCCTCCAGCTCGGCCAGCCGCTGCCGCACCCACGCCGTGATCCGCTCGTTGCGGGCCACCTGCGCGGCCCGGTAGCGCTCGATGAACTCCGGGGAGTATGGCGCGGGGTTGCGCGGGTCGAAGGCGTCCAGCTCCGGGTCGCGCTCGAACGGCCGCTCCTCGTCGGTGATCGCCGGGTCCAGCCACTCGGTGTAGACCGACGCACGGCCCGGGTGCGCCATCGCGCAGATCACCCCGTCCGCGGCGGGCAGGTCGGCCTGGGTCAGGTCCGGGCCGTCCCCCGCAGGCGTGGCGGTGATCGAGGGCCGCTCGGCCTGACTCTGGTAGAGCGAGACCAGCCCGCCGCCACCGGAGTTGCCCATCAGCACGACCTTGTCGAACCCGTTGTCCTTCAGGTAGCGGATCCCGGCGCCGACGTCCAGGACGCAGTTCTCGGTGATCAGCGCGCTGTCGTTGCCCAGGTAGCGGGTGTTCATCCCCACCGCCGTCACTCCCCGCGCGGCCAGCGGCTCCAGCGCGTAGTGCCCCAGGAAGTTGGACGTGGGGTGCACGATCAGCACCGCCGTCCGGCTCTCCCCCACCTGCGCGCGGTGACAGCTCGCCCACAGCTTCCCCGCCAGCCGGGCCACCCCGGAGTAGATGTCCAGGCGCCCCCCGGTGGGCATCGGGATGGCGAGCAGTTCCTGAGAGGTCATTCGTGATCCTTCGGTCGCGTCTGGTCGGTTCGTATGACGTGGGGCTGGGTGGGTGGGTATGACGTGGGGCTGGGTGGTCCGGTCAGAGCTCGCGGCCCACGCGGTGCCCGTCGGTGAGGGCCGCGAAGGCGTCGCGCGGGGCGGCGGCGTCCCCGACCGTGAGCACCCGCAGGTCGGGACCGGCCCGTTCCCGCAGGGCGGCGGTCAGGGTGGCGCCACCCGCTCCGGTGGCCACGACCACGGTGTTCGGTCGCAGCGCCTCGATGGTGAGCGCGTCGGCGGTGACCCCGGTGCGGACCTGCACGCCGTGCTGCGCCAGCATCCGCTCACGCCAGGAGACCACGTGACGCCACTCCCGGTGCTCGTCCTGCTCGGCCATCGTCCGGACCGTGCCGCCGAGGTGCTCCTCGGCCTCCAGGAGCGTGACGTCGTGGCCGCGGGCCGCGGCCACCCAGGCGCACTCGAGGCCACCGGGCCCGGCGCCGACGACCACGACGCGCCGGGGGTGCTCGGTGGCCGGCACGGGGTCCTGCGGCCAGTCGCGCTCGCGCCCGACGGCGGGGTTCTGCACGCAGCTGATGTCGATGCCCTTGAGGAGCCGGCCGAAGCAGCCCTGGTTGCACAGGATGCACTGGCGGATGTCGGCGGTGCGCTCCTGGACGACCTTGCGCATCAGGTGCGGGTCGCTGATGTGCGCCCGGGTCATCCCGACCAGGTCGGCCGCGCCCTCGGCGAGCACCGACTCGGCCTCGTCCGGGGTGACGATCGACCCGACCGCGACGATCGGCACGGTCGTGACGACCTCGCGGATGGCGCGGGTCAGGTGCACGAAGGGCAGGTGCCCGAAGCTGGCGTCGGGGATGAAGCTGCCGGGGTCGGCGTAGCTGCCCTGGCTGACCGACAGGTAGTCGATGAGGCCCGTGTCCACGATGCGGGCGGCGATCTCCTGCATCTGCGGGACGCCCAGGCCACCGGGGGCGAACTCGTCGGCGCTGATCCGGACCCCCAGCACGGCGGGCCGCGGGACCGCGGCCCGCACCGCCTGCAGGACCTCGACCAGCATCCGCATCCGGTGCTCGACGCTGCCGCCGTAGGCGTCGGTGCGGTGGTTGCTCCAGGGCGAGAGGAACTGCTGGAGCAGGTAGCCGTGTCCGGCGTGGACCTCGACCCCCTGGAAGCCGGCCGCCAGCGCCCGGGTGGCCGCGTCTGCGAAAGAGCGGACGATCTCGACTATTTCCTCGAGGGTCAGCTCGTGCGGGACCTCCCCGCCCTTCGGGGAGACGATCGGCGAGGGGGCCACGAGCGGACGCCGGGTGATCAGCGGGTTGTGCTCCCGGCCCCCGTGGTTGAGCTGGGCGAAGATCGCCGCGCCCTGCTCGCGCACTGCGGTCGTGACGGCCCGCAGCGGCTCGATCGCGCTGTCGTCCCAGAGCTGGAGGAAGAAGGTGTTGGGCCCGGCCGTGGGGTGGACCGCCAGCGACTCGGAGACGATGAGGCCCACCCCGCCTCGCGCCCGCTCGGCCAGGTAGGCCGCGGTCCGCGGCGTCGCCAGGTGCTCGTGGCTGCCGTAGTTGGTGACGTGCGCGGTGACCACGGCCCGGTTGCGCAGGGTGACATCGCCCAGCGTCAGCGGGGCGGTCAGGTGCGGGTGGGCGCTCATCAGCCGATGAAGGAGGCCTCGAGGCGGCCGCTGTCGTCGATGAGCGAGCGGGGGTCGGCCTCGTCGATGTGGATCCGGCCGAGGCGCAGCACGTAGGCGTGGGTGGCGATGTCCAGGATGCGCACGCTCTGCTCGACGACGAGGAGGGTGACGCCGGACTCGCGGTTGATCCTGGCCAGCGAGTCGACGACGTCGTCGACGACCACGGGCGCCAGGCCCAGGAACGGCTCGTCGAGCATGAGGAAGGAGGGACCGCTCATCAGCGCGCGGCCGATGGCCAGCATCTGCCGCTCGCCCCCGCTCAGGGTGCCGGCCGCCTGGGTGAGGCGGTCCTTCAGTTTGGGGAAGAGGGTGAAGACGGAGTCCATCCGCTCGTCGCGGACCGCGGCGTCCTTGACGGTGAAGGCGCCGAGCAGCAGGTTGTCCCGCACGGTGAAGTCACGGAAGACACCGCCGGCCTCCGGCACGGCGGCCATCCCCTGGGCGACGTTGTCCGCGACGGCGCCCCGGGTGGTGTCCCGCCCGTCGTAGGTGATCGTGCCGGCGGTCGGCTTGATCGCGCCCATGATGGTCTTCAGGGTCGTCGACTTCCCGGCCCCGTTGGTGCCCAGCATGACGGTGATGGAGCCGGGTTCGACCGCCATCGAGATGCCGAAGAGCACCTCCCGGCGGCCGTAGCCGGAGCGGACGTCGGTGAGCTCAAGGCGCATCGGTGGCCTCCTCGGTGGTGTGGCTGCGCGAGAAGTACACGTCGATCACGCTCTGGTCCGCCTGGATCTGCGCCGGCGTGCCGGAGGCGATCACCTGCCCGTGGTGCAGCACCGTGACGTGGTCGGCGTAGTTCATGATCAGGTCCATATTGTGGTCGACCAGCAGCACGGTCTTGCCGTCGGCGACCGCCTCGCGCAGCACGCTGCCGATCTGGTGCAGGTTGACGTCGGGCAGGCCGGCGCCCGGTTCGTCGAGCATCAACATGTCGGCGCCCGTGGCCAGCAGCCGCGCCACCACGAGGAGCTTCTGCTCGCCGTAGGACAGGTCCGAGGCCAGCGTGTCCGCCCGCTCGAGCAGCCCGACGTGGTGGAGCAGGTCCACGGTGCGCTGCACGTTCCGGCGGTGCTCGCGGTTGGCCACCCACGGGGTGAACAGCAGCCGGGAGATGCGCTCGGCGGGCTGGTGGGGGAAGCCGAGCAGCACGTTCTCGGCGACGGTGAGGCGCTGCATGACCTCCAGGTCCTGGAAGGTGCGGGCCAGGCCGACGCCGATCCCCTCGTGGGGCCGCATCCCGGTGATGTCCTGGCCGCGGAAGGTGACCCGTCCCTCGTCGAGGCGGGTGAACCCGGAGACCGCGCCGAGCAGGGTGCTCTTGCCGGCCCCGTTGGGACCGATGAGGGCGGTGACCCGGCCCTCCTGGGCCTGGATCGAGACGTCCTTGAGGGCGCGCAGGCCGCCGAAGCTGACCGAGGCGTGCTCGACCTCCAGCATGGGGCGCTCGGTCATCGGGTCGCTCCTGTCGGCTCGACGGACTCGTTGGCTGCGGCGGCTGGCGCGGTGACCTTCCCGCGGCGCAGCATCCGGTGGACGTGCAGCACGGGCCGCTCGGCGATGATCCCCTTGGGGCGGAACCAGACGAAGGCCATGAGGATCACGCCGTAGATCACCCGCTCCATCGGGCCGAGCAGGTTGCTGGGGATCACGTCGCTGGTGGCGATGATCTCCGGGATCGACAGGAGCAGGACGGCGCCGAGCGCCGCGCCCCACATGTTGCCCAGGCCGCCGACCAGCAGGTAGGCCACGATGATGATCGAGAGCATGATGGTGAAGCCGTCGGGGTGGATGAAGGTGACCATCGAGGCCTGCAGGGTGCCGGCGACGCCGGCGAAGGCCGAGGCGATCACCATGACCAGGATCTTGATGCGCACCGTGTCGCGGCCCAGCGCCTGCATGCTCGGGACGCTCTCGCGCACCCCCCGCAGGACGAGGCCGTAGGTCGAGCCGGCCAGTCGCATCATGACCACCGCGCAGATGAGCATGACGATCACGGTGAACACGGCATACTGCTGGATGGTGCGCAGGGGCTCACCGAAGATCTCCGGCTTGGGCACCCCGGACAGGCCGTAGGTTCCGCGGGTGACGGTCGTCCAGCGGCTGATCGCCTCGATGATCACCATCTGCAGGGCGAACGAGGCGAGGATGAACTCGTCGCCGCTGATCCGGACCGTGGCCAGCGCGAAGAGCCAGCCGATGAGGGCGGCCGCCGCTGCCGCGAGGAACATCGCCCAGATCATGTTGATCTCGGCGTTGAGGGCGAACCAGGCCGCCGTATAGGCGCCGATGCCCATGAAGCCGCCGTGGGCCATCGACACCTGGCCGGTGTAGCCCATGAGCAGGTTGAGGGACATCGCCAGGATGATCCCGATGGAGAAGAAGGTGACCAGGGTCAGCAGGTAGTTCATGCCGAGACCCCCGTCCGCCCGCGTGTGGGCCGGGGTCGTGCGCGGCGCAGGCTCTGCCGGTCGATGCTGCGGACGACCAGGTAGACGAGCATCGCGAAGAAGGCGAAGAGGGTCTGCAGCTCGGTCGGGAACGGCCAGGCGACCAGGCCCATGAACAGGCCGAGCGCGACCGACCACGCCGCCACGTGGGTCAGCTTCCCGGCGCCGAGCA
Source organism: Actinomycetales bacterium (assembly GCA_012515595.1). Taxonomy (GTDB): domain Bacteria; phylum Actinomycetota; class Actinomycetes; order Actinomycetales; family Dermatophilaceae; genus Ornithinicoccus. The sequence continues at coordinate 9,782 of JAAYYA010000280.1, read as the reverse complement.
GGGTCGCGATGAAGGCGAAGAGCATGAGGTCGAAGCCGGAGCCGGGGCGGACCCCGCTGCGGGTGACGGCGACGAGGCCGGCGAGCGCGCCGATGGCGGAGCCGAGGGCGTAGGCGAAGACCTTGATCCGGCCGGTGCGGATGCCGACCAGGTCGCTCATGATCGGGTCGCGCATGACGGCGCGGATGGCCAGGCCGATCTGGCGGCGCTCGAGCATGTACCAGAGGGCGGCCCACACGACGAGGAAGACGCCGACGGTGACCAGGTCGATGACCCGCAGCGGCGTGCCGGCGAGCGTCACGGTCGTGGTCAGCGGGCCGCCGGGCAGCACCTTGTCGGTGGGGCCGAACATGATGTGCAGGACGTTCTCCAGGATGATCGCCATCCCGAAGGAGAAGAGCAGCACCGCGAGGTGGTCGTTGAGCCGGCGGTAGAGGAAGCGCTGGATGAGAGCCCCGACGAGGGCGCCGAAGGCCAGCGCCAGCGGGGCGGCGACCAGGGCGGGCAGGCCCTGGTCGACGACGAGGGTGTAGTACAGGTAGCCGCAGGCCGCGAGGATCGCACCGTAGGCGAAGTGCAGCTCCTTGGTCGTGTAGAAGATCAGCGCGAAGCCGAGCGCGGCCACGCCGATCCGGGCCCCGTCGAGCAGGCCGGTCAGCAGGAGGTCAGTCAGCAACTGCCCGTCGTCCCTTCGTCTCGTGCGTCGTCGTGCGCCACAGTGTCGTGTGCCGCGGAGCCCACGGCCCGGTGGTGGTCGGGGGCCCACCACCGGACCGCGGGTGTTCCCGGCGGCCGGTCAGCGAACCTGCCTCACTCCCAGACGCCGATCTCCCCGCCGGTGATCTCGAACTCGTTCAGCGGGAAGTCGGACTGACGCTCGGGCGTCATGTTGGTGGTGCCGAGGACGCCCTCGTGGCCCTTGACGTTCGCGACGTAGTCGATGAGCGCCGCCCGGTCGTTGCCGACCTCGCGCAGGCCCTCGGCCAGGATCATCGTCGCGTCGTAGGAGACGGCGGCGGTGACGTTCGGCCAGGTGCCGTTGGCCTCCTCGTAGCGCTCGGCCCACGCGGTGGCCGCGGGGTCGTCGCCGATGAAGGAGACCGCGATGCCCTTCATCCCGTCCATCGCGTCGCCGGCGATCTCGAAGTTGTCCGGGGACAACGCGTAGGTGAAGCCGAAGCGCGGCAGGTCGATGCCCAGCTCGTCGGCCTGGGACACGCTGTGGCCGACCTCGCCGACGTTGGAGACGAAGACGATCGCCTCGGCGTCGCTGGCCTTGATCTTGGTCAGCTGGGTGCGCATGTCGGTGCCGCCGAGCTCGTGGATCTCGCTCGCCGAGATGGTGCCGCCCGCGCCCTCGAAGGCGGCGACGAAGGCCGCGGCCGTGTCCTTGCCGTAGTCGTTGTCCACCGACAGGACCGCCACCTTGGTGATCCCCTCGTCCTCGGTCAGCCGGGTGGCGAGCCGTGTCGCCTCGGCGGCGGAGGTGGGGATGAAGTTGTAGACCAGCGGCAGGTCGGGGGAGATCAGCGCCGGGGACTGGGCGCCGATGTTCGCCAGCATGACCTCGTCCTGCTCGGCCAGTGGCGCGAGCGCGAGCACCACCGAGCTGCCGGCCGTCAGGACCGCCACCGGGTCCTCGCCGATCGTGCGCTGGTAGGCCGTGATCGAGGCCTCGGGCTGCAGCTCGTTGTCCTCGAAGAGGATCTCCAGCTCGGCGCCGTTGATGCCGCCGGCCTCCTCGATGTCCTCCAGGGCGAGCTCGATGCCGCCGCGGGAGGCCTCGCCGAATGCGGCAGAGGCGCCGCTGAGCGGGTTGATCCAGACCATCGTGTAGGACTCGGCGGCCTCGCCGCCACCGCCGGTCGTCGCGGTGTCGTCCGCGCCGGAGTCATCAGAGTCACCACCGCATGCCGCCAGCAGCATGCTTCCTGCGGCCGCGAGGGCGACCACCAACCGAGCTCGCATCACCAATCTCCTTTGATTGTGGGGGTGCCCACTGCTGAGCGACCGGACCCGCGCCGGGAGCGGTCGGGGCCTCGGACTCTCGGAACACGGGAAGAGACCCAGGTTGTATACAACTCTACTGGCGGATCTACGTCAAGAGGTACGGGAAGGGATAGTCAGACCGTGACCAAAGGGTTATCTTGCATACAGTCCTCGGTGACGCCACGTCATACGGCATGCCCGAGGGACAGGACCCGGGCACGGTCGCGTGCCGGGACGCGGCGAAGGAGAGCGGCATGACCACCTCGGACTGGGACCTGATCGTCATCGGGGCCGGCGGTGCCGGCCTGAGCGCTGCCGCCTCCGCGGCAGAGCGCGGCGGCCGGGTGCTCGTCCTGGAGTCCGAGGGCGCGGTCGGCGGGTCGATGTCGCTGGCCGCCGGCATGTTCACCGCCGCCGGCACGCGGGTGCAGGAGGCGCTCGGGGTGCAGGACTCGGCCGACCGCTTCTACCAGCACTACATGGACCTCAACCAGTGGCGGCTGCAGCCCGGTCTGGTCCGGTCCATCTGCGAGGCCGCCGCCCCGACGCTGCACTGGCTGATGGACCTCGGGCTGGAGATCCCCGCGCAGCGCTCCACCAACGCGCACATGCCGGGCCTGGGCCACGCCGGGGTCGAGGACGTGTGGCGCGGGCACACGCCGGTGGGCGAGGGCTACGCCGTCGTCGAGCTGCTGGAGCGCACCCTGCGGACGCACGGGGCCGAGCTTGCGCTGGGCTCCCGGGTCGACGGCTTGCTCATCGACGAAGGTCGGGTGCAGGGCGTGACCGTCGGGGGCGAGGAGGCCCGGGCGGGGGCCGTCGTGGTCGCCTCGGGCGGCTTCGCCCAGGACCGCGCGCTGGTGGACCGCTACTTCCCGGCCGCGCGGGCGGCGGGCGAGGACCTCTTCGTGGTGGCCGGGGCGGGCAGCCGGGGTGACCACCTGCGCCTGGGTGAGCAGGTCGGTGCCGACCTGGCAGGTGAGGGGTGGGGGCTCCTGCTCGTCACGGCATACTTCCAGCAGCACCACCACTGGGACTCGGGCTTCCCGCCGCCCTCGCGGATCCACGTGAACGCCGCCGGCCGCCGGTTCATGGACGAGGATGTCTCGTATGCCGTGTCCGCCGGCCTCCTCGCCGACCAGCAGGGCCCGTGCTGGATGGTCTTCGACGAGGCCGCGCGGCTGCGGCTCCCCGACGGTTTCCTGGACTGGACCCCCGCGCGGGTGCAGGAGGAGGCCGACACCGGCCGGACCCTGCGCGCCGACGACCTGCCCGCGCTCGCCGGCGCGATGGGGGTCCCGGCCGAGGCGCTGCGTCGCACGGTCGAGCGGTGGAACCAGACGCTGCCGCACGGCACCGACCCGGAGTTCCAGCGGCACCTGACGCTCGAGGCCAAGGGTGTCGTGGACCCGCTGCCGCCGATGGTGTCACCGCCGTTCTACGCCGCGCGCCTGGTGCCCGGCGAGCTGGTCTGCACCCACACCGGCCTGCGGATCGACCCCTCCGCCCGGGTGCTGGACGCCGTGGGCGACGTCATCCCGGGCCTCTACGCCGCGGGCGAGGCCGGCGGCGGCGTGCTCGGCAACCGCTACGTCGGCGGCGGCAACGCGATCGCCAACGCCCTCACCATGGGCCGCATCGCCGGCCTCACGGCGTTGGAGTCGGCGCGCGACTGACCGACCCACGGACCCCCACCCCCGACCGAGCGCACGGTGTTGCGCTCTCAGGGGCCACCGGGCGCGCCGTGTTGCGGAAAATCACCCGACCGGGCGCACGGTGTTGCGCCCCCCAGGGGCCACCGAGCGCATGGTGTTGCGCGCCGCTGACCTCGGACTCAGGGGTCGCGGCGGACCTGGCGGGCGCGCACCCGCAGCTCGCCGGTGTCGGTGACCGCGAGGTCGTCGGTGATCACCACGTGGCGCAGGAGCGACGGGGTGCCCTCGGCATCGACGCGAACGATCATCAGGTAGGCGCGTGCGGTGGAGGCGGGTGTGTCGACATCCACACTGTTGAGCCAGTGGCGCTGGCGCACGCCCTCGGCCTGCAGGTCGGCATACACCCCCTCGGCGAAGCGGGTCAGGGCCTCGGTCCCGACGATCGGGTCGCCGAAGGTGGGCGAGCTGAAACTGCCGTCCGGCGTGAACGTCCCCGCCCAGACTGCCGCATCACCGTTGTCGATGGCGTGGCTCTGCCGGGCGTAGAGGGCGGTGACGCTTGTGGTGCTGACCGCCGTCTCGTTCGTGGTCATGCGGTGGCCTCCGAGGCGCGCGGCGTCAGGGCCGTGGTGAGCTCGTCGACCGCGGCGGCCACGCGCTCGGGGAAGGCCGACCAGTCGTGGTCGCTGAGGGTGACCACACCGACGGCGGCGGGCAGGCCCGGCAGCCCCGGGACCGCAGCGACGACGCCGGTCGCTCCCGGGGTGAGCTGCCCCTGGCTGATGAAGACCCCGCGCTCGCCGGCGGTCGCGGCCTGCAGCGCCTCGCCCAGCGCGCCCTTGTCGAGCGGGTGCCGGGTGCCGGGCCGGTAGGCCAGGTGGAAGTCGGTCGTGCGCGGCTCCACGACGCAGACGGCAACGGACTCCGCGCCGTCGGCGACCGCCAGGTGCGCGGTGGCCCGCAGGTCCTCGGCCAGCCGCTCGAGCACCGGCTGGCTGGCCTCCCGCAGCGAGGGGTAGAAGTTCTCCGTGAGGCTGAGGACGCCCAGGCCGACCGACAGTCCCCCCTCCGCCGTGCGTCGCGCCAGGCCGTGCTCCACCAGGGTGCCGACCAGGCGGTAGACCACCGTCCGGTTCAGCCCCAGGTCGGTGGCGATCTGCGTCGGGGTGCGCGGTCCGGGCGAGGCGGCCAGGTACTTCAGCACGTCCAGCCCGCGGCTGAGGGTCTGGGAACTGTCGGCCGGCGGCACGTCAGTCCTCGGAGGCCGGGGTCCGGCGACCGGCCCAGGTCCAGGGGTACTTGTCGTCGTCGCAGGCCAGGGCGCCCTCACCGATCTGGAGCGTGTTCATGGTGTCGACCATAAACGCCATCTCCTTGCTTTCGTCGGCACCGACGGAGTTGAGGTAGGCCTGACGGGTCGGACCGTGGGTGTAGGCGGCCGGGTGCAGCGACACCGACGCGTTGCCGATGCCGGTGCCCTTGCGGGCGGCGGTCTCGCCGGCGTAGTAGAACATCACCTCGTCAGCGTCGACGTTGGAGTGGTAGTAGGGCACGGTGATGGCGCCCTCGCCGTACTCCAGCATCCGGGGCACGAAGTTGCAGACCACGAAGTTGTGCCCCTCCAGGATCTGGTAGGTGGGCGGCGGCTGCAGCACCTTGCCGGTGACCGGGGAGAAGTCGCGCCAGTTGAAGGCGTAGGGGTAGAGGTAGCCGTCCCAGCCGACCACGTCGAAGGGGTGGTGGTCGTAGACGACCACGGAGCCGTGCACGTCGGCGCCGCTGCCGTGCTTGACGTAGACCTCGGTGTCCTGGTCCGCCTCGTCGGCGGAGGCCAGCAGTGGACCGACCGGTCCGCGCATGGCGCGCTCGGTCAGCGGCGCGCCCTCGACGAACTGCCCGAACCGCGTCAGGTACTTCGCCGGGATCTCGATGTGCCCGGTGGCCTCCACCGTGTAGGCCTTCAGCGGGCCGTTGTTCTCGACGTCGACCGGCACCCACCGGTGGATGGTGACCCGCGGGATGATGACGTTGTCGCCCTGCCCGACGCGCACCGTGCCGAAGACGCTCTCGACGTCGGCCACGCCGGACTCGATGTAGACGACCTCGTCGCCGATGCCGTTGCTGTACAGCGGCGAGGTGGTGTCGGCCACGACGTAGCTGATCCGCACGTCGGAGTTGCCCAGGATCAGGCGGCGGTGGCGGACCACGTCCTTGCCCGCCTCGCTGCCGGCCGGGAACAGGTCGGGCAGCCGGAAGTGCCGCGGGCGCAGCGAGGCGTTGGCCACGGTGCCCAGGTCGCCGAGGTCCCACGTGCGGGAGTCCACCAGGTTCGCCGGGATCCCCAGGTGGTAGAGGTGCGAGGCGGTCCCGGAGAACCCCTCCTCGCCGATGAACTCCTCGAACGTCTCCTGCCCGTCGTCGGTCTGGAAGGTGACGTGCCGGGAGGCGGGGAACTGCCCCATCGACCGGTAGTACATGCGTGGACCTCTCTGTCGTCCCGAGTGCGGTAGGTGCGACTATAGGACGCCCGTGTTCGACTGTCGACCCCTTTCTCTCAATTTTGGTAGGGGTTTGTCGGTCTCCCCCGTCTTTTTTGCAGGGCTTTCGTCGGTCTCCGCCCCGCCTTTCGGTTCTTCTGACTGATCCATGGGTATTCGCGCACCGGGAGGAGTGAGCACGATGTGCGGCCCTCGCTCGGCCCGATGGCCCCTTGACAGGCTCGCGGGTCAATTGGGCGCGCTCTGACCACCCCCAGCCTCCCCACGAGACGACTGCTCCCGGACGGGGAGACTCGCGGGTCAACCGAGCGCACTCTGACGACCCCCAGCCTCCCCACGAGACGACTGCCTCGGTCGCCCGGTGGGTGGAGGGCGTGCGAAACCCCTGAACTTTTGTGTGGAGGGCGTGCGAGATCACTACATTTTTTTCAGGGCTTTCGTCAGTCCGGCAGCACGTCCTCGGGCCGGGGCCGGCGCACGGACCGGATCTCGCCGAGCGTGCCCCACTGGTGGCCGCCGAGCCGGCTCAGCGGGTCCAGCGCGCGGGCGTCGACCCGGCCGTCACGCAGCACCCGCTCCTGCACGGTGATCGCCTGCACGAGACCGAGGACGACGACGCTGTCCCCCACCTCGACGGTCGTGTGCAGGGTGCACTCGATGGACGCCGGAGACCGCACCACCCGCGGCGGGCGCACCACCTCGCTGGGCTCCATCTCGATCCGGAGCAGCAGCGCCTCGTCCACCGCCGCAGGGACCTCCGCACTGGTGCCGTTGCACGCCTCGAGCAGCTCGGCGCTCACGATGTTGACCACGAACTCCCCGGTCGCCAGCACGTTCGCGAGCGTGTCCTTGCGCCCCACCGAGGTGAACGACACCACCGGCGGCCGCGCCGACGCCACCGAGAAGAACGAGTGCGGGGCCAGGTTGCCGACCCCGTCCGCGGAGAGCGAGCTGACCCACGCGATCGGCCGCGGCAGGACGACGGAGGTCAGCAGGCTGTAGGCGTTGACCCCCTCGTCACCCGGCCGGTAGGTGACGCGCGGGGAGACCGGACCGGTCGGCATACGATCCTCCTAGAGGAAGGAGGACGGGTCGTACTCGTCGATCGGGATCACCCGGATCCGGGGCAGCGGCGCGGTGAAGGCGCGCACGTCGTGCTCCAGGTCGAAGAACTCCAGCCCCTGGTCCATCAGGTGGGTGAACCCGCTGTTGCGGAACTCGGCGAAGGCGGCGACCCCCACCCGGCGCTCGCCGCCCAGCAGCGGCTCGATGTCCTCCAGGAAGTCGCCGTCGTGGCTGACCAGCAGGACGTCGCCGTCGCGCTCGGCCATGGCCTGCAGGGTCCGCTGGATCGCGATGTCCACGATCTTCTCGTCCGAGGGGCCGGACAGCGGCACGGGCAGGTAGCCGATCGCCTTGAGCGCCTGGACGAACGACATCGGCATGCCGCTGGAGGCGTTCAGGAAGAACAGCCCGCGCGGCGAGCCGCCCCACCGCTCGCGGGTGAACTGCAGCAGCCGGTCCCAGCGGGGTCGCTCGTGCGACTCGGGCCGCCGGCCGAGGATCGAGGTGCCGAGGGTGGCGTCGATGTTCTCGCCGTCCACCAGCAGGTATGCCGTGGGCTGGGTGTGGTCGTCCACCGTGACCTCCGTGGGTCGCAACTATTCATAGACAAACTTTTGGGGCCCCGGGTAGATCCAGGACAACCCGTCGCGGAGCCGGTCGCGCCAGTTCTCCCAGGAGTGACCGTCCCGTGCTTCGACGTATCGCACGGTACTCCCTGTGCTCTCCCAGACGGGCACCATCGAGCGGTTCGGCACGATGAGCGGCTCGTAGACGCCGCACGAGACGAACAGCCGGTCGGCGACCTTGCGCGGCTTGGCGCGGTAGCGGTTCATGAACTTCACGACCGGGTCGAAGGCCGGGCCGCCGCCGTGGTCGTCCCCGATGTCGGTGAAGACGAACGAGCCGGACTGCAGCAGCAGCGAGCCGAACATCGCCGGGTTCCGGTAGGCGGTGCTCATCGAGGCCACGGCGCCGAAGCTGGCGCCCATCAGCGCCCGTCCCTCCGGACGCCGCAGCACCGGGTAGTTCTCCTCCAGGTGCGGGACCAGCTCGGCCACCAGGTGGCGGGCGTGCGGGGCGTAGTTCGGGTACTCCCGCATCCGGTCGCCCGGGTTGGAGAAGACCACGATCGTCTCGGCCATGTCCAGGTTGTGGATCAGGTTGTCCAGGACCGTCTTCATCGCCGAGTAGTTCAGGTAGTCGTCGCCGTCGTGCACGATGAGCAGCGGGTAGGTCGAGCTGGTCCGGAACCGTGCGGGCAGGTAGAGCCGGTTGTGGGTCTCGCGCCGCAGCGCCTTGGAGTGCAGCGTCAGGTCCAGCAGCTCGCCGGGCCGGGCGTCGGGGTCGACCTGGGTCCACTCCGGGGTCTCGTAGCCGTAGGCCTGGCAGACCGAGGACGACCCGACCGGGCTGTGCGCCACCTGCGGGTTGAGCGGGTCGTTGCCCTGGACGGTGTGGTCGCCGCGCCGCAGCTCCAGCTGGTACTCCACCCGCGAGCCGTAGGGCAGCTCGATCGTGACGTACCAGAGCCTGGTGCCCTCGATCCGGCGCAGCGGCACCCGCTGTGGCTGGTTGACGATGCGGTGCAGCAGGTGCACCTCGTCGGCCTCGCCGCGGTAGAGGAAGGTGCACCGTGGCCCTTCGACGATCGGGACCTGCCGCTCGTGCAGGAAGGCGTCGACCGCCGCCTCGTCGAGGTGGTCCTGCTCGCGGAAGCGGTTGATCGCCAGCTTGCCCGGGTGCACCCCGCGCACCGGCTGGCTGGGCAGCGAGATGCTCACCGGACCGCCCCCATGGTCGTCAGGGAGCCGTCCTCGCCCAGCACCGGAGCGTCGTCGGGCAGGTCAGCACCGGGCAGTATGTCGACACGCACCTTGTCGTCCAGCAACAGGCACCGCGCGGGCGCCAGGCGGCGGGCGAGCACACCCATCCGGACCGGGTTGCCGAGCGCGAGGCGCTCCCGCGCGGCCGGCAGGGCGACCGTGCCCCTCACCAGCCCCAGGCCCTGGGAGAACAGCTCGCTGACCGAGGGGCCGTGGGCGGCGCGGTCGTGGAAGAGCACGACCCGGTCGGTCAGGGCCATCGCGCCGGCACCCCAGGCGACGATCGGGACGCGCAGCTGCGGTGCGATGTTGAACAGGTGGAGGGCACCGACGAGCACGCCGACGTGGCCTCCGGGGATGAGGACCACCTCGGTGTCGGCCAGGTCCCGGCGGATGAGCTGGCGGAGCAGCTGGACCGGGCGTCGTTCGTGCGGTGGCCACCGGGACCAGAAGTCGGCGTGGATCTCGTTGACCCGCCTCAGGTGCCGCTCGTCGATCTCCTGCATGATCCGCTCGGCGTCGCCGAGGGCGATCTGCTGGATCTGCTTCGAGCGGGGCACCCGGTCGCGCATCGTGCGGAGGGCGTCGACGACGTGGTCGAGAGCGACGACATACAGGTCCTGCATCTCCTCCAGCAGCATCCGGCGCTGCTGGTCGGCGGCGGCGAACTCCGGGTCGGCCTCCCAGACCTCCTGCATGCGGTGCCAGAGCCGGAGGTTGACGACATTGCCGCCGGCGAGCTCGACGAGCAG
>JAAYYA010000041.1 GCA_012515595.1 Actinomycetales bacterium | reverse complement strand
GGCCGAGCCACTCCGGCAGGTGCTCGAGGCTGGTGAGGTGCCGCCAGGTGCTCTCCGCGGTGGCCTCGAGCCTCCAGGTGAGACTCACGGCTCCGTCGTCGACGGCGGATTCGACCAGGGGCATGTGACGGTCCGTGCCCGCGGTCAGGTGGCGCGGGCGGTGCTGATCCCGACCAGCTGGACCAGCGCTTCCCGCCCCTCGTCGGTCAGCCCGGGGGTGTCCGCCAGCGCGGCCAGTGCCGCGTCGGCCGCGGCGGTGATCATCTCCTCGGTCGCGCGGACCGCACCGACCCGCTCGAGGAGGTCACGGCATACGGCCACCTGCTCGTCACTCAGGTCAGGCCGCCCGAGCAGCGCCAGCAGGGTGGCGGCGTCCTGCTCGTCGCCCAGCCCGAGCGCGTGGGCGATCAGCACCGTGCGCTTGCCCTCCCGCAGGTCGTCGCCGGCGGGCTTGCCGGTCGCCTGCGGGTCTCCGTAGACGCCCAGGACGTCGTCGCGGATCTGGAAGGCCTCGCCCAGGGCCAGGCCGTATGCCGACAGGCCGGTGAGCGTGTCCGTCCCGGCGCCCGCTGCGCGGGCTCCGATGAGGAGAGGCTGCTCGACGCTGTACTTGCCGCTCTTGTAGCGGATCACGGTGCGGCAGCGGTCCAGGCGCTCGGCGTAGCCCAGGGCCTCCCAGCCCTGGGCGGCGTCCAGCACGTCGAGGTACTGCCCGCCCATCAGCTGGGTCCGCATCGCGTCGAACTCGACCCGGGCGGCGGTGACCTGCTCCGGGGGCAGGCCCGAGGTGGAGAAGGCGCTGTCGCACCAGGTCAGGCACAGGTTGCCGGCCAGGATCGCGGCGGCGTGGCCGAACCGGTCGGACTCGCCGGCCCAGGCGTGCTCGTGATGGCTCGCGGCGAAGGTGCGGTGGGCGGTGGGGCGGCCCCGGCGCAGGTCCGAGTCGTCCATCACGTCGTCGTGCAGCAGGGCCGCGGCCTGGAAGAGCTCCATCGAGCTGGCGGCGCGGATCAGCTCGGGGGAGTCGGCGCCACCGAGCGCGCGGTAGCCCCAGTAGAGGAAGGCGGCCCGCAGCCGCTTGCCCCCCGTGAGCAGCGCGGCGATCTCGTCCACCAGGTGGGCGACCTGGTCGCCGAGCTCGGCCAGGACCGTGCGCTGGTGGGCGAGGTCGGCATCGAGGGCGTCCTGCACGCGCTCGCGCAGGCTCGGCGCGTCGATGGGGTGAGGTGCGGGCACGAGACGAGCCTACGGCGTCTGTCCACAGGAAATATCCAGGGGTTGAGGACTGTCGGTGGACTGTCGTACATTTGTTCGTATCGAACTTGAGTTCGATGAAGCCGGGGATTGTCTCGCGCGGTGTGCCTCACGGGCGAGTGCGAAGCAGTCAACCAGCCCGGTCTGACAGTGCCCGGTTCTGACAGTGCCCGGTGGTGGCGTGAGGAGGAGGCGTGATGAGCCGTCGTTATGCGGACCCGGTCGAGGTGCGGGTCGGTGGGCTGCAGCTCGGGCGGTTGCCGGTGCTCCCGGCCGGGGTGGACGCGAGCGCCGCGCCCACCGCGTTCATCTGGCGGGGCCGGCTGCACGTGGTGTGCGCCGTGCTGGACCACTGGACGCAGCGCCTGCCCTGGTGGCGGGAGCCGTCGGGGGCGTCGGGCGACGCGGAGCCGGCCGGGGCGGGCCAGACCGGCGCGGAGCCGGCGGGGGCGGACCCGGGCGACGAGTCCCTCCCCGGCCGCTTCCCGGACCTCGAGCGGGAGGTCTGGCGGGTGGAGGCCAGCGCCGGACGACTCATGCAGACCGGGGTCTATGACCTGACCAAGGACGACCGGTGGCGCCTGGTGCGCGTCGCCGACTGAGGAGGAGCGATGACCACGACCACGAACGTCCGGGCCGCGGAGGTCCGGGCCACGGAGGTGCCGCCGGCGCCGTCGGCGAGCACCGTGCTGGACCTGCTCGACCGGTCCCGCGCGGGGCTGGTCCAGGCCTGCCGGAGCCAGACCGCCTCGCAGCGCTACACCGAGGCGCACCTGGCGGCGCTGCGGGCCGCGGCGGCCCTGGTCGCAGCACGCACCGTCGTCCCCGGCCGGTCCCGGCCGCGCAGCGTGTGGGAGGTGCTGCCTCGCCTCGCCCCGGAGCTGGGGGAGTGGGCCGTGTTCTTCGCCGCCAGCGGCCGCCGCCGGCTCGCGCTGGAGCGCGGGTCCGGCACGGTCAGCCCCCGGGAGGCTGACGACCTGGTGCGCCAGTGCGAGACCTTCCTGGAACTGGTCCGCGGCGCGCTGCACCTGCCGTTCGCCGAGCCGCTGCCCGGCGAGCTGGCCCCGACCTCCCCCTGGTGACCCGTGGCTGCGGAGTTCGCGCACCTGCACGTCGCCTCGAGCTTCTCGATGCGCTACGGCGCCTCGACTCCGGAGGTCCTGGTCGAGCGGGCCGTCGCGCTGGGCCAGTCGACGCTGGCGCTGACCGACCGGGACGGTGCCTACGGCGCGGTCCGGTTCGTGCAGGCCTGTGCCAAGGCCGAGATCGACCCGGTCCTCGGCGTCGACCTGGCCGTCGTCGAGCCGCCGACCGGGCGCTATGCCGTCACGCCAGGGGGCAGGTCATCCGGGGGCGGGTCGCTGCCGTTCCCGGACCGGCCGCTGGACGACCGCATCCAGGCCGCGGGGATCCGGTGGACCGGGGCCGACGCGCTCGACGAGGGCCGCACCACCCGGGCGCAACCGGCCAAGGGCGGTGCCCTGGTCGACGACCAGCACCCGCGCGTCACCGTGCTGGCCCGCGGGCAGGCCGCCGGGCTGGAGCCCGGCACCGGTTGGTCCCGCCTCTGCCGGCTCATCACCCAGACCCACCTGGCCGGTGAGCGCGGCAGCCCCCGGACCACCCGGGAGCTGCTGGCCCGCGCCGCCGCACCGGTCGGTGACGGGAGCGAGCGGGTGTCACCGGTCGTGGTGCTCCTCGGGCCGGACTCCGACGTCGGGCGGGCGCTGCTGCGGCGCAGGGTCGGCCTGGCCCGCGACCTGCTCCGCGGCTGGCAGCGTGCGCTCCCGCCCGGGGCACTGGTCGTCGAGGTGGTCTGCCACGGCGGACCCGAGGACAGCCCGGCCAGCCTGCAGCACGCCGCCCGGTTGTGGTCCCTCGCGCTGGAGGCCGGGCTGCCCGCGGTGCTCACCGCGGCGGTGCGGCACGCCGAGCCGGAGCAGGCGCGGGTCGTCGACATCCTCGACGCGGCCCGCCGCATGGTCGCGCTCGACGAGCGGCACCTGGACCGGGTCAGCACCGCCGGCCACCTGGCCGGCACGGGGGCGATGCGGGCGGTCGCCGAGCGGGTCGCCGGCGCGGTCGGGCCGTCGGTGCGGGCCGCCGACCTGCTCGCCGCGACCGCGGCGCTGGCCCGGGAGTGCGTGCAGAACCGGCGCAGCGACCTGGGCATCGGCGACGTCCACCTGCCCGAGCCCGAGGTGGTCGGGGTCAGCGGCACCGGCCAGGCCCAGCAGGTGCTCACCGAGCGAGTCCGTGCGGCAGTGAGCGAGCGCTACGCGGGCCGGCCCACGGCATACCTGCGTCGGGTGCACGACCGGCTCGACGAGGAGCTGCGCGTGATCGCGGGACTGGGCTACCCGACCTACTTCCTGACCGTCTCCACCGTCTGCGACCTGATCCGGGAGATGGGGGTGCGGGTGGCGGCGCGCGGGTCGGGGGCGGGCAGCCTGGTCAACTACCTGCTCGGCATCAGCGGGGTCGACCCGATCCGGCACGACCTGCTGATGGAGCGGTTCTGTTCCCCGCTGCGCGCCGAGCTGCCCGACATCGACATCGACGTGGAGTCGGCGCGGCGCACCGAGATCTACGAGCGGGTCCTGGAGCGGTTCGGCTCCGAGCGGGTGACCTGCGTGTCGATGATGGAGACCTACCGGGTGCGGCACGCGATCCGCGACGTCGCCGCCACCCTGGGCCTGCCGCCGGGCGAGATCGACGTGATCGCCAAGGCGTTCCCGCACATCCGGGCCAAGGACGCCCGCGCCGCGATCCGTGACCTGCCCGAGCTGCGGCGGCACGGCTTCGACGCGCCCCGGATGCAGACCCTGTTCGAGATGGTCGAGAGCCTGGACGGGCTGCCCCGGCACATCGCGATGCACCCGTGCGGGGTGATCCTGTCCAACACCGGGCTGCTGGACCGCACCCCGGTGGAGGCGAGCTGGCTGGGCTTCCCGATGAGCCAGTTCGACAAGGACGACGTCGAGGACCTCGGGCTGCTCAAGCTCGACGTGCTCGGCATCCGGATGCAGTCGGCGATGGCCCACGCGGTCGCCGAGGTCGAGCGGGTCGACGGGGTGCGCATCGACCTGGACGACCAGGGGCAGGTGCCCTACGACGACACCGAGACGTTCTCGCTGATCAAGTCGGCCCGCACGCTGGGCTGCTTCCAGATCGAGTCGCCCGGGCAGCGCGAGCTGATCGGCAAGTTCGGGCCGGAGACCTTCGGCGACATCATCATCGACATCTCGCTGTTCCGGCCCGGCCCGGTCAAGTCCGACATGGTGCGTCCCTTCCTCAACGCCCGCCAGGGGTGGGCCGAGCCGGAGTACCTCCACCCCTCACTGGTTCCCTACCTGGAGGACACCGGCGGGGTCGTCGTCTTCCACGAGCAGGTGCTGCAGCTCGTCGCCGAGACCACCGGGGTCACCCTGGCGCAGGCCGACGAGGTGCGCCGGGCCCTGGGCACCCCGCAGGGGCAGGCCGAGGTCGAGTCCTGGTGGCGTCCCGCGGCGGCGGCCCGGGGCTACTCGCCCGAGCACGTCGACGCCATCTGGGACGTGCTGGCGGCCTTCGCCTCCTTCGGGTTCTGCAAGGCGCACGCGGCGGCCTTCGCCGTGCCGACCTTCCACTCCGCCTGGCTCAAGACCCACCACACCGCCGCCTTCCTGGCCGGGGTGCTGACCCACGACCCGGGGATGTATCCCAAGCGCCTCATCCTCGAGGAGGCCCGCGCCATGGGGGTGCACGTCCTCGGGCTGGACGTGAACGCCTCCGGGGACACCTACCGGGTCGAGCGGGTCGGTCCCGACGGGCAGGTGCCGGACCCCTCGGGTGACGGGGTCGGTGAGCAGGACGAGGCGTCGGGGTGGGGCGGTCCGGACTGGCGCAGGCCGGCGGGTCGTCCCGCGCGGGCCGGCCGGGGCGACGCGGTGGACGCCGCGATGGCCCGGATCGAGGGACGGGCCGGTGGCTACGGCATCCGGCTGTCGCTGGCCGAGGTCAAGGGCATCAGCGACGACGAGGTCGCCCGGATCGTCGCCGGCCAGCCCTACCACTCCCTCGGCGACCTGTGGCAGCGCGCCCGGACCAGCCGGCCGGTCGTGGAGCGGCTGGTGCTGGCCGGGGCCTTCGACGAGCTGCACGGCGTGGGGACGGCCCGGTCCAGCACCCTGCGGCAGGGGCCGACCCGCCGCGACCTGCTGCTGCACGTGGCCGAGCTGGACCGGTGGAGCGCGCCCACGGTCTCCCGGTCGCGCTCCCGCACCCGCAAGGTCGCCCCCACGCTGCCCGCCGCCGGGGAGGTCGCGGCCCGGGCCGGCGCCCAGGCCAAGGGGCACCGCAGCTGGCACGCGCGGCAGGCCGACCCGACCCAGCTGACCCTCGACCTCGGCGACGAGCCGGTGCTGCGCAGCGGCAGCGGGCTGCCCGAGATGACCCCGCAGGAGCAGATGCTGGCCGAGCTGGAGGTGCTGGGCATGGACGTCAGCTCCCACGTGACCACGACCTACCAGCCGATGCTGCAGGCGCTGGGGGTGGTCCCGGCCAACCAGGTGCTCGGGCAGCGCAACCGCAGCGAGGTGCTGATCGCCGGGGCCAAGGTCGCCACCCAGACGCCCCCGATCCGCTCCGGCCGCCGGGTCGTCTTCCTCACCCTCGAGGACGGCACCGGCCCCAGCGACGCGACCTTCTTCGAGGACGTGCAGGGCCCGTTCGCCGAGACCGTCTTCCACTCCTTCCTGCTGGTGGTGCGCGGGATCACCCGGCGGACCGGGCCGCGGGGGATCTCGGTGCGCGCGACCGGGGCCTGGGAGATGACCGCGCTCGGCCGGGCCTTCGACACCGGCGGCATCGAGGCGGTCCGCGAGCTGATGGAGTCCGTCGAGCACGACGCCGTGACCGGGGCACAGGCCGCGGAGGAGCAGGCGCACCGGGCCGACCAGCAGCAGGGCCGCCGGGTGCTGCTGCACGCCTCCGGCTTCAAGCAGTCGCCCTACGCCGACACCAAGCCGGCGGGCCCGGGCAGCAAGCTGTGGCACTCCAGCCCGGGGAGCCCGGGGTGGTGAGCACACCGTGGTGACCCCGGGCAGCCTCCCGGTGACGGATGCGGACGACACCGGCTGCACGATCCTGCACGTCGATATGGACGCCTTCTACGCCGCCGCGTCACTCATCGACCGGCCGGAGCTGGTGGGCCGGCCGGTCGTCATCGGCGGCGGGATGCGCAGCGTGGTGCTGTCGGCCACCTACGAGGCCCGGGCCTACGGCATACGGTCCGGCATCCCGATGGCCCGGGCGCGGCGGTTGTGCCCGCAGGTCGAGATCGTGCGTCCCGACTACGACCGCTACAGCGCGGTCTCCGCGGCGGTGATGGCCGTCTTCTCCGAGGTGACCCACCAGGTCGAGCCGGTCTCCATGGAGGAGGCCTTCCTCGACGTCTCCACCGCGCGCCGCCGGCTGGGCAGCCCCGCGCAGATCGGGCAGTGGATCCGCGACACCATCGCCGACGAGCAGCGGATCACCGCCTCGGTCGGGGGTGCCCCCACCAAGGTGGTGGCCAAGATGGCCTCCCGGGCCGCCAAGCCCGACGGCATGCTCATGGTGCCGCCCCACCGGGTCGTGGAGTTCCTCCACCCGCTGCCGGTCAGCGCCCTGTGGGGCGTGGGGGAGAGCACCGAGGCCGCCCTGCACCGGCTCGGGCTGCGCACCGTCGCCGACATCGCGCACCTGCCGTTCGCCACGCTGAGCCGGGCGATGGGGGAGGGCGGTGCCACCCACCTGCGGGCCCTGGCCTGGGGGCACGACGCGGGCACGGTCGCCCCGGCGCGGGTCGAGCGCAGCGTCGGCTCCTCCGAGACCTTCCACCAGGACGTGGACGACCCCGCCGTCATCCGGCGCCAGCTGCTGCGGCTCAGCGACCGCAGCGCCACCCGGATGCGGCACTCCGGGATGCTGGCGCGCACCGTGGTGCTGACCGTCCGGTTCTCCGACTTCACCACGATCACCCGCTCCCGCACGATGCGGGAGAGCACCGACGTCACCCGGGACATCTTCGGCACCGCCACGACGCTGTATGCCGCGCTCGGGCTGCAGCGGGCCAGGATCCGGCTGCTCGGGGTCCGGTTGGAGGGGCTCACCGACGCCGCGGAGACACCGGTGCAGGGCCGGCTGGACGACCCGGAGCACGGGTGGCGGGACGCCGAGCGGGCCATGGACCGGGCCGCGGAGCGGTTCGGGAGCGGGATCGTGCGACCCGCGAGCCTGGTGGTGCGCGACGAGGCCAGGGGAGACCACGAGGGTCGGCCACCCCGACCCCGTGGCCAGCACGGTGCGCGCCGGCCGCCGTGGGGGGCCGCGGCGTGGTCTCCGCGCACGTCCTCCGAGGTCACGGGTGTGACGTGACCCGGGGACGGCGGTCGCCGGACCGCGCCCGGGAGGGTCGAGGAAACCTTTTTGACGGCTCGTGCGTCTTCAGGGTATGGCCCCCGGCTACCGCTGGCGCGGTTCCCGGCCTATCCTAGAAGCAGGCGCCGTCGTCAAAGGGCGATGACGGCGTACCCGCTACCCCCCGGTGGTGGGACGGAAGTCGACCGTAGGGAGGTCACCGTGCCGCTCTCCGAGCACGAGCAGCGAGTTCTCGAGCAGATGGAGCAGGCGCTCTACGCCGAGGATCCTCGCTTCGCGACGTCCCTGGTCGGCAAGAGCGAGGCCCGTGCCCGGCGGCGCCGTGCGGCGCTCGGTCTCCTGGTCGCCATCGGTGGCCTGGCCCTGGTCGTGCTCGCCGTCACCATGCAGCAGATCTGGATCGGCGGCATCGGCTTCGCCGCGATGGTGTTCGGCGGCGTGTGGGCCATGACCCACCCGCGCACCAAGGGCGCGACCCTGGGCACGGTCGACGCCGACGGCAACGTCACCCTCCGCACCAAGTCGGGCGGCCCGTCCACCGGCAAGCAGTCGGGCAAGGGCCACCGCAGCGCCGGACTCATGGACCGCTTCGAGGAGCGCTGGGACAAGCGCAAGGAGCAGGGTCCGTTCTGATCTCACCCAGCGCCTGAGACCACTCCCGCACGTCCGCTCAGGCGACCACTCGCCATACGGCGCGCTCGGTGACTCTGTGGAGCGCAACGCGACGCCCCGCCAGCTTCGGTGAACGATCCGTGCACGTGGACGCCGTCTTCACGTTGCCCCCGCCAATTCCGGTGAAGGATCCGTGCACGTGGACGCCGTCTTCACGTTGCCCCCGCCAGTTTCGGTGAAGGATCCGTGCACGTGGACGCAGCCCCAACCGACCCCGCCGGGGCAGGTTCAG
>JAAYYA010000040.1 GCA_012515595.1 Actinomycetales bacterium | reverse complement strand
TTCGCTCGGCACCTGTCCGCGGAGCGGAACCGTTCCGAGCACACGGTCCGGGCGTACCTGGGTGACGTCTCCGCCATGGCGGAGGCGTTGGCCGCGGCGGGGGTCGGTGGGCTGGGGGACATCACGCTGGGCGACCTGCGCTCCTGGCTGGGGGAGCAGGCAGCCGCGGGAGCAGCACCATCGACGATCGCCCGCCGGTCGGCGGCCGTCCGGACGTTCCTGCGCTGGGCCAGGCGCACCGGGCGGATCTCCTCGGACCCCGCGCTGCGTCTGGGTGCACCGCGCAAAGGACGCACGCTGCCGGGGGTCCTCAAGCCCGGCGAGGCCAACCAGCTGATGGACCTGGCGGCGGTGGCGGCTGACGATGCCGACCCCGTCCACGTCCGCAACCGGGCGATCCTGGAGCTGCTCTACGCCAGCGGCATGCGCGTGGGTGAGCTCACCGGACTCGACGTCGACGACGTGGACCTGCCGGGCCGGGTCGCCCGGGTGCTGGGCAAGGGCGCCAAGGAGCGCACGGTCCCGTTCGGAGCCCCCGCGGCCGAGGCGCTGACCGCCTGGCTGGACCAGGGACGGCCGCAGCTGGCGACCGCCGAGTCCGGGCCGGCGCTCTTCCTCGGCCGCCGGGGGAAGCGGGTGGACCAGCGCCAGGTCCGCACCGTGGTGCACGACCTCCTGGCGCACCTGCCCGACGCTGCCGACCTCGGCCCGCACGGGCTCCGGCACAGCGCCGCGACGCACCTGCTCGAGGGCGGTGCTGACCTGCGGACCGTCCAGGAGCTGCTCGGTCACACCAGCCTGGCCACCACGCAGATCTACACCCACGTGTCCGTCGACCGGCTCCGCGCCGCCTACCGGCAGGCGCACCCGCGCGCCTGACGCGCGCGCCCGACCTAGGGCGTCTCTGCCCCGGGTCTGCAGATGGTCAAGAGTCGACCCTGCCTCCTGAGGAGTCCCCGACCCGGTTGTAGCGTCGCCCCCAGGTGCGAAGGCCGCACCACCCACAGCCCGCCGTGGGCGGGCTCGAACCCTGCAAGGAGCTGCAGATGAGTGTGGACTCGGCGGAACTGCCCCCCGTCAGCCTCACGGAAGAACAGGTCGAGGCCGAGGAGAAGCGCTGGACTCCCGTCCGCATCGCCACCTGGGCCGCGATCGCGATCCTCGGCGGCGTCGCCTGGGTGATGCTCGCGATCGTGCGCGGCGAAACCATCAACGCCATCTGGTTCGTCTTCGCGGCGGTCTGCACCTACCTGATCGCCTACCGGTTCTACGCGACCTACATCGAGAAGAAGATCACCCAGCCCGACGACAACCGGGCCACCCCGGCGGAGTACAAGGAGAATGGGCAGGACTACATGCCCACCGACCGCCGCGTGCTCTACGGGCACCACTTCGCGGCGATCGCCGGCGCCGGTCCGCTCGTCGGCCCGGTGCTGGCTGCCCAGCTCGGCTACCTACCCGGCACGATCTGGATCATCGTCGGTGTCGTGCTCGCCGGCGCCGTCCAGGACTACCTGGTGCTGTTCTTCTCGATGCGGCGCGGTGGCCGCTCGCTGGGACAGATGGCCCGCGACGAGCTCGGCAAGGTGGGTGGCACCGCGGCCCTGCTGGCCACCCTCACGATCATGATCATCATCGTCGCGATCCTGGCGCTCGTTGTCGTCAACGCCCTCGGGGAGAGCCCCTGGGGTGTCTTCTCCGTCGGGATGACGATCCCGATCGCGCTGTTCATGGGCGTCTACCTGCGCTACCTGCGTCCGGGCAAGGTCTCCGAGGTATCGCTCATCGGCTTCGTGCTCCTCATCCTGGTCATCGTCGCCGGAGGCTGGGTCGCCGACACCTCCTGGGGCGCCGAGTGGTTCACCCTCGACCGCACGACGATCGCCTGGGGCATCATCATCTACGGCTTCATCGCGGCCGTGCTGCCGGTGTGGCTGCTGCTCGCCCCGCGTGACTACCTCTCGACCTTCATGAAGGTCGGCACCATCGTGATGCTGGCCGTCGCGATCGTCCTGGTCCGCCCGGAGATCACCGTGCCGGCGCTCAGCGAGTTCGCGGGGCGGTCCGACGCACCGGTGGTCGCCGGCCCG
Organism: Actinomycetales bacterium; assembly: GCA_012515595.1. Classification (GTDB taxonomy): domain Bacteria; phylum Actinomycetota; class Actinomycetes; order Actinomycetales; family Dermatophilaceae; genus Ornithinicoccus. The sequence continues at coordinate 3,066 of JAAYYA010000040.1, read as the reverse complement.
CTGTTCCCGTTCCTGTTCGTGACGATCGCCTGCGGCGCGTTGTCCGGGTTCCACGCGCTGATCTCCTCGGGCACCACGCCCAAGCTCATCGAGAAGGAGCGGCAGACCAAGTTCATCGGCTACGGCGGCATGCTGATGGAGTCCTTCGTGGCCATCATGGCGCTGGTGGCGGCCATCTCCATCGACCGCGGCATCTACTTCGCGATGAACGTCTCCGCCGCCGCCACCGGCGGCACCGTGGAGGGCGCCGTGGCCTACGTCAACGGACTGGGCCTGACCGGGGTCAACCTGACGCCCGAGATGCTGGAGACCGCCGCGGCCAACGTGGGGGAGGAGAGCATCGTCTCCCGCACCGGTGGCGCCCCGACGTTGGCCCTCGGCCTGTCGCACATCATGCAGCAGCTCATCGGCGGCACCAGCCTGATGAGCTTCTGGTACCACTTCGCGATCATGTTCGAGGCGCTGTTCATCCTGACGGCCGTGGACGCCGGCACGCGCGTGGCCCGCTTCATGCTGCAGGACAGCCTCGGCAACTTCTGGCCGCGGTTCCGGGACACCTCCTGGCGGACCGGGGCCTGGGTGTGCACGGGCATCATGGTGGCCGGCTGGGGAGCGATCCTCATCATGGGCGTGACAGATCCCTTGGGTGGCATCAACACCCTCTTCCCGCTCTTCGGCATCGCCAACCAGCTGCTGGCCGCGCTCGCCCTGTCGATCTGCCTGGCGATCGCCGCCCGGCAGAACCGCAAGGCGCTGTGGGTCATCATCGTCCCGCTGGCCTTCGCCACCGTCGTCACGACGGTCGCCTCCCTCTACAAGATCTTCAGCTCCGTGCCGTCGATCGGCTACTGGGCCCAGCACGCCGCCTTCAAGGACGCGCTGGCCCGGGGCGAGACGAGCTTTGGCACCGCCGGGTCGGTGGAGGCGATGGAGGCGGTGGTCCGCAACACCTTCATCCAGGGCACCCTGTCCATCGTGTTCGTGGTGCTGACCCTGATCGTCATCGCGACGGCCGTGATGGCCACGATCTCCTCGATCCGCAGCGGTGGGGCACCCACGACGGAGGAGGAGTTCGTCCAGTCGCGGATCTACGCACCGGCGGGCATCATCAGCACGCCGGCGGAGAAGGACCTTGAGGCACAGTGGGCGGCCTACCTGGCCGAGCACCCGGTCGAGCGCGTGCGCGGGCACCACTGATGGCCCAGACTGGGGCGATGGCACCCGTGGACCCGGAACTGTCGGGAGACGCCGGCCGTGCCGCCCGTCGGACGGCCAGGCTGTCCGTCGGACCGACCGGGGACGGCTGGTGGGACCGCACCCGCTGGTTCATCAGGGGCATGCTGGGCGAGAACGCCTACCAGGCCTACCTGGCCCACCACGAGCGGTCCGGCTGCCCGACCCCGGCCCTGTCCGAGCGCGACTACTGGCGGTGGCGCACGGACTGGCAGGAGCGCAATCCGCAGGGGCGCTGCTGCTGAGGCCCTGAAGCACGAACGGCTGTGGCCGATCCCGGGCGGGGGTCGGCCACAGCCGTGTCTGCTGCCGGTGCGGACTACCCCGTGCCCAGGCCGGCCAGGCGCCGGGCGCCCTCGCGCAGCACCTCCTCGCGCTTGCAGAACGCGAAGCGCACCAGGGAAGCCACCGGCTCGGTGTGGTCGCAGAACGCCGAGACCGGCACCCCGACGACCCCGACCTCCTGCGGCATCCGGCGGCAGAAGTCGACCGCGTCGGTCACCCCCAGCGGCGCGGCGTCGGCGATCACGAAGTAGGTCCCCTGGCACGGCATCACCGGCAGCCCCGCGCCGGTCAGCGCCTCGACCAGGATGTCCCGCTTGCCCTGCAGCTCCGCGGCGAACCCGGTGAAGAACGACTCCGGCATCCCCAGCCCCTCGGCAATGGCGGGCTGGAACGGTCCGGAGCCGACGAAGGTGAGGAACTGCTTGACGGCCGTGACGGCCCCGACCAGATCGCGGGGCCCGTGAACCCAGCCGACCTTCCAGCCGGTCACCGAGAACGTCTTGCCGCCCGAGCTGATCGTCAGGGTCCGCTCCGCCATGCCGGGCAGCGTCGCGATGGGGGTGTGGGCCAGCCCGTCGAAGGTCAGATGCTCGTAGACCTCGTCGGAGATGACGACCGCGTCGTGCTCCCGGGCCAGCTCCGCGACCAGCTCCAGCTCAGCCCGGGTGAAGACCTTGCCCGTCGGGTTGTGCGGGGTGTTCAGCAGGACCGCCCGGGTCCGGGGGCCGAAGGCGGCCCGCAGGGCCGCCTCGTCGACGGCCAGGTCCGGGAAGTGCAGCGGCACGGTGCGCCGGACGCCGCCGGCGAGGGCGATCGACGCGGCGTAGGAGTCGTAGAACGGCTCGAAGACCACCACTTCCTCGCCCGGCTCGACCAGCGCCAGGATCGCCGCCGCGATGGCCTCGGTCGCCCCCACGGTGACCAGCACCTCGGTGTCCGGGTCGACCTCCAGGCCGTAGAACCGCCGCTGGTGGTCGGCGACCGCCTCGCGCAGCACCGGCATCCCGATGGCCGGGGGGTACTGATTGAGCCCGGAGGCGATCGACTCCCGGGCAACCTCCAGGATCTCGGCCGGTCCGTCGGTGTCCGGGAAGCCCTGCCCGAGGTTCACCGCGTCGTAGCGCAGGGCCGCCTGGGTCATCTCGGCGAAGATCGTGGTGCCGAAGCCGGTCATCCGCGTGACGAGTGGATTTCGCATGTCCTGCACGGTAGCCGTAAGATGGTCTGCACGTGTGGTGTGCCCGGAGCCGGGTGCGCCGCGCGAATTCGCGCACGAGCCCACCGGCGGACCACCCCGATCTCGCGATCGACGGCCAGGTATGCCGGGACGCACCTCCGCGGTCCCGTCCCCTCAGCGGGGGCCGGGTGGAGGTCGTCGCCCGTGCCAGGACCTAACTGCACCCTAGAAGAAAGCGAGACCACGGCATGGCCGTCGTCACCATGCGCCAGCTCCTGGAGAGCGGCGTCCACTTCGGGCACCAGACCCGTCGCTGGAACCCCAAGATGAAGCGCTTCATCATGACCGAGCGCAACGGCATCTACATCATC
>JAAYYA010000279.1 GCA_012515595.1 Actinomycetales bacterium | reverse complement strand
GCATCGCGTCGGGGTAGTCCAGGCCGCTGGCGATGTAGGCCACGTCCACCCCGGGGGTCCAGGAGGAGGAGATGGCCACGGCCGTGCCGTACCGGTCCTCACCCCAGATCCGCTCCACCACCGGACCGCCGTCGGAGGTCCAGACGAAGCTGACGCTGTCCGTGGCGCTGCACGGCTCGCCGGTCTCCGGGCGGGCGCAGCCGCTGATCGTGTCGGCGCCGGCTGTCGTGCCCGAGTAGGTGAAGGTGGCCTGGCCGGCGGCGTTGGTGGTGGCCGAGCCGGTGGTGCTGTGGGTGCCGCTGACCGCGAACTCGATCGAGGTGTCGGCCACCGGGTCACCGACGTCGTCGGTCAGGGTCGCGGTGACCGTGTGGTCGGTGCCGACCGGCGCGGTGCCGGTGTTGGGCTCCAGGTCCAGGTCGTGGGTGACGATCTCGGCGCCGGGGGCGCAGTCGATCTCCGGGTTGGGTGTGTAACCCACGATGAGGTTGTCCAGGAAGACGGCTGAGTCGTAGATCCTGTCGCCCTGGTCGAAGATCGAGAAGTAGACCGAGTGCGCTCCGGGCGTCACCTGCGTGGAGGCCGTGAGACGCGTGGTGGCACCCCCGTTCGAGTCACCTCCAGAGGTTCCGCCGTCGAAGGCGGTGCCCGCCCCGGCTGCTGCGGTCATGCCGCCCACCCCGGTGGAGTTGATGCTGACGACCTCGCCGGCACCGTCGAAGGCGAAGTTGTCCGGCGCGGTGATGGCGTTGTCCGCGGTGGTCCACGTCGTGGTGTCGAGCTCGGCGACGAACGCGTCGTTGACGGTGCCCCCGACGAAGACGGGATACTCCTCGGAGAGGAAGCGGAAGTCGAAGGACAGGCAGTTCGAACCGGCGGGCGCCGTGAAGTCGACCTTTAGCACGGTGACGTCGAGGTCGGTGTTGCCCCGCACGTTGTCGCCATCCAGGGCGGTGCTGGAGAAGGTGCCGGGCGCCTCGATGGTGCTCACGTCACCACTGGAGAGGACGCCGAAGGTGGAGGACTCGGTGGGGAAGCCTGCGACGGGGGAGTCACCCACGCCGGCGCTGCCGCCGGCTGGGGGCTGGGTCAGGAAGCTGGCTCCGGTGAGTCCGAAGCTGGGCGTGGCCATGGCCTGGGCGACCGCGAGCGCGGTCGTCGGGGCGATCGCGGTGGGGCCGACGGTCGCTGCGTCGGTCGCGGTGGCCTGATGCTGAGCTCGATCGGTGGACGAGTCGGCGGCGGCCGCACCGGCAGAGGTCGCGGCTGCGACCACGAGCAGCGGGAGGACGCTGCCCGCGGCGAGCCCGGCGCGGAGCCGGGCCTTCCTGGTCTTTTCCATGTGTGCTCCTTCGTTCGGGCCCTGGGCAGGGCCGTTGATGAAGGGCGTTCGTGACTCAGGGATTCACGGCATGGTCGCCGAGCGGGGGCGGATCACGGGAAGTCACGGGCACCCGGGAGGTCAGTTTGCCGTTCGTCTGTCGCGATTACGTCGCGGACGTCAGATGTCTTCCGCTGGACCACGAGGGGTGGCTTCTCGTGACGCGGCTCGCTCGGTCACGAGGAGGGGCAACGCCTGCGTGTCTGCCCGGTCAGTGCGTGGTGTAGCGCTCCCTGGCCAGCTGGAAACCGTGACCGGTCGTCAGATCGGTGCAGGTCACGCCCAGGTTGTCGCTCAGGCACGAGACGTTGCCCAGGCGCAGCGTGGAGCCGTAGGGCAGGACCGCGACGGTCGCGCCCTCGCGCTCGAGGGTCGCGCCCAGGCCCGGGCCGGACCAGGCCCCGCCCTGCGTCACGTCGGTGCCGGGGCGCAGGTCGTAGGGCAGGCAGGCCCACGCGGGATCTGCCCCGCCGCCGACGGACATCGCGTCGGCGGAGGAGGGGGTGCACCCCTCGAAAGCCTCGGGGGTGATGTCACGGTCCCGCGCGTCATACTCCTTGCCGTCGATCTGGCAGAGGACCTGGTCGGGCCGCAGGACGCAGGCGACGTTCTGCGACGGCATCAGGAACGAGGCGTGGTCGCCCTCGACGAGGATCGTGCCGTCCGGTTGCAGCTGGGCGCTCGGTGGCTCGCCCGTCGCTCCGCCGGCCTCGGGCGCGGCCGTGTCGCCGGCTCCGTCCCCGCCACCGTCCTGTCCCTCGGCCGCGGCGGACCCCCCGTCGGTCGAGGATCCCGTCGGCGCGTCGTGCACCACGGGCTCCTCGGCGTCCGGGGTGCTGGAGCAGCCTGCCAGGAGGCTGATCGCGAGGAGGGGGGCGAGGCTCAGCGCGGCACGGAGTCTGGCCCGGTGTCGGACCCGCGGTCGGCTGCGGCGTTGGGCACGGAACATCAAGGAGTGGCCTCCTGGCGGGGGACAGGTGAACCGCGTCAGGGTAGCCAGCGATCCTGTGACTCCCCAATCGGCCGGGGGCAGTCTCCCGGCGAGCCCGAGCGCACCACCCCCGATCGGCCCGGGGCGCAGCTCCCCAACGAGCCCGAGAGCGCCTGCCAAATTCATTTGTGAGTGAGGACTCACTCGACATACTCTGCTCACCATGCCGCCCCGCGCCCCAGCCATGCCGCCGGACGAGCGTCGGGCCACGATCGTGACCGCGGCGCTCGGCATCCTGCGCGTCAAGGGGGAGGCGGCGACGACCCGGGAGATCGCCGAGGCCGCGGGAGTGGCCGAAGGCACGCTCTTCCGGGTGTTCCGCACCAAGGAGGACCTGGTGTGCGCCGCCATGGCGCACGCCTTCGACCCGGCCCCCATGCTGGACGGGCTCCGGCAGATCGATGTCGGGCTTCCGCTGCGCGAGCGCCTGGTGTCTGCCGTCGAGGTCGTCCAGGGGCACTACCGGGACATGTTCGGGCTGATGCACTCCATGCGCCTCGGGCACCCGCCGGAGCGCAGGCCCGGGGCCCCCGACGACGACCACGGGGCCTCCTGGCGGCAGCAGGTGGAGGACGAGCTCGAGGCGCTCATCGCGCCGGACGCCGATCAGCTCCGCGTGCCGGTGGCCGACCTGGTCGACCTGGTCGGGCTCCTGGCCTTCGCCGGCAGCCATCCCGTCCTCACCCAGGGGCGGACCCTGTCGGCCGACACCATCATCGAGGTGCTGCTGGACGGCACCCGGAAGGGTGACCCATGCTGATCCGACTGTTGCGGGAGCACCTGCGGCCCTATCGCGGGCTGGTCGCGGTCCTGCTGGTGCTGCAGCTCGCCAGCACCATCGCCTCGCTCTACCTGCCGACCCTCAACGGCCGCATCATCGACGAGGGCGTCGCGCTCGGCCAGACCGGCCCGATCCTGCGGCTCGGCGCCATCATGCTCGGTGTCTCGCTGCTGCAGATCACGGTGACGATCGTGGCCACCTACCTGGCCTCGCGCACCTCCGCCTCGGTCGGCCGGGACGTGCGTGGGTCGGTCTTCGACCGGGTGGCGGTGTTCAGCGCCCAGGAGGTCGGGCGATTCGGCGCGCCCACCCTCATCTCGCGCTCGACCAACGACGTCACCCAGGTGCAGACGGTCACCTTCATGGGGCTGACCCTGATGGTCGGCGTCCCGATCATGATGGTCGGCGGCGTCATCATGGCGCTGCGCGAGGACGTGGGGCTGTCCTGGCTGATGGCGGTCGCGGTGCCGCTGCTCGCGCTGGTGGTCGGCCTGATCATCCGCCGCATGGTCCCGCAGTTCAGCCTCATGCAGAAGTCGGTCGACTGGGTCAACCGGGTGCTGCGCGAGCAGATCACCGGCATCCGGGTGGTGCGCGCCTTCGTCCGCGAGGAGCACGAGCGGGCCCGGTTCGCCGAGGCCAACACGCAGTACACCGGCACCGCCGTCGCCGTCGGCAAGCTGATGGCGCTGGTCTTCCCGATGGTGATGCTCATCTTTAACGCCTCGACGATCGCCGTGCTCTGGTTCGGCGCCTACCGGATCGAGGCCGGGCAGATGCAGATCGGCTCGCTCACCGCCTTCATGGCCTACCTGATCTTCGTGCTGATGTCGGTCATGATGGCGACCTTCATGGCCACCATGATCCCCCGTGCGGAGGTGTCCGCGGGCCGCATCATGGAGGTCTTGGACACCGAGTCCACCGTCGTCGAGCCGGCGGCCCCGGTCGAGATCCCGGAGGGCCCGGTCGCCGTCGAGTTCCGGGACGTGACCTTCTCCTACCCCGGCGCCGAGGTCCCGGTCCTGCAGGACGTCAGCTTCACCGCCCGCCCGGGAGAGACCACGGCGATCATCGGCTCCACGGGGTCGGGGAAGACCACCCTGGTCAACCTGATCCCGCGGCTGTATGACGTGACCGGCGGGGCGGTCCTGATGGGCGGGGTCGACCTGCGCGAGGCCGGGCTGTCAGCCGTATGGCGTCGGGTCGGGTTGATCCCCCAGAAGCCGTACCTCTTCACCGGGTCGGTGGCCGACAACCTGCGCTACGGCGACCCCGAGGCGAGCGAGGAGGACCTCTGGCAGGCCCTGCGGATCGCCCAGGGTGCCGACTTCGTCCGGGACATGCCGGAAGGGCTGGACTCCGCGGTGGCCCAGGGCGGCGGCAACGTCTCCGGCGGGCAGCGCCAGCGGCTCGCCATCGCCCGCGCCCTGGTCCGCCGACCCGACGTCTACCTGTTCGACGACTCGTTCTCGGCGCTGGACCTGATGACCGACCGGCGGCTGCGCGCGGCCCTCGAGCCGGTGACCGACCAGGCCACCGTCATCGTGGTGGCCCAGCGGGTCTCCACGATCATCAGTGCCGACCAGATCGTCGTCCTCGAGGACGGCCGGGTGGTGGGCGTCGGAGCGCACGAGGAGCTCCTGGGTGACTGCACGACATACCAGGAGATCGTGCAGTCCCAGGCCGTGGCGGAGGTGGCCTGATGAGTGAGGGAGTGAAGTCGGAGGAGGAGAAGGCCGCCGCGTCGCGCCGCGGACCGCGGGCCCACCACGGGTCCCCCGGCGGTGGGCTGGGGGTCCCAGCCGACAAGGCCGCCAACTTCGGGCAGAGCGCGATGCGGCTGCTCGGGCTGCTCCGGCCGCACCGGGCGGCCGTCATCCTCGTCGTGGTCGCCACGGCGGTGGCCGTCGTGCTCAACGCCGTCGGCCCCTACATCCTGGCTCGGGCGACCGACATCATCTTCGCCGGCTTCTTCGGCCGGATCCTTGCCGAGCAGGGGGTGCCGCCGGGGACCCCGCAGGAGCAGGTGGCCGACGGGCTGCGCGCCGCGGGCGAGGACACCCTCGCCGACATGATCGCGGTGATGGACCACCTGGAGGTGGGGCGGGGCGTCGACTTCGGCGCGCTCGCGCAGGTGCTGCTGTTCGTGATGGGCATCTACCTGGTCGCCTCGCTGATCTCGTGGGTCCAGGCCCGGCTGCTGGTGATCGTGGTCAACAAGACCATCTACGACCTGCGCCGCGACGTCGAGGACAAGCTCAACCGGCTGCCGCTGCCCTACTTCGACCGGCAGCCGCGCGGCGAGGTGCTGAGCCGGGTCACCAACGACATCGACAACGTCGCGCAGAGCCTGCAGCAGACCCTGAGCCAGCTGCTCAACTCGCTGCTCACCGTCGTCGCGATGGTCGTGATGATGTTCGTGCTGTCCCCGACGCTGGCGCTGGTCGCGCTGATCACCATCCCGGTCTCGGTCGTCATCACCGGCGTGATCGGGAGCCGGGCGCAGAAGCAGTTCAAGCGGCAGTGGAAGCACACGGGCGAGGTCAACGCGATCGTCGAAGAGACCTTCACCGGTCACGAGCTGATCAAGGTTTTCGGTCGCCAGGCCGAGAGTCGCCGCTCGTTCGACAAGGCCAACAACGACCTGTACGAGGCCGGCTTCGGCGCCCAGTTCGTCTCCGGCATCATCATGCCGACGATGATGTTCGTCGGGAACCTCAACTACGTCGTCATCGCCGTCCTCGGCGGGCTGCGGGTCGCCTCGGGCACGATGAGCCTGGGCGAGGTGCAGGCCTTCATCCAGTACTCCCGCCAGTTCACCCAGCCGCTCACCCAGGTCGCCTCGATGGCCAATCTGATGCAGTCGGGTGTCGCCTCGGCGGAGCGCGTCTTCGAGGTGCTCGACGCGCCGGAGCAGGAACCGGAGTCGGCGAGCCCGGTGACGCTGGACGACCCGCACGGGCGGGTGACCTTCGAGGACGTCTCCTTCTCCTACGACCCCGAGCGGCCGCTGATCCACGACCTGGACCTGAGCGTCGAGCCCGGCCAGACGGTGGCGATCGTCGGGCCGACCGGTGCCGGCAAGACCACCCTGGTCAACCTGCTGATGCGGTTCTACGAGCTGGACGGCGGACGGATCACCCTGGACGGGGAGGACATCACCGACCTGACCCGCAAGGGGCTCCGGTCCCGCATCGGCATGGTGCTGCAGGACACCTGGCTGTTCGAGGGCACCATCCGGGACAACATCGCCTACGGCCGGCCGGGCGCCACCGAGGAGGAGATCGTGCAGGCGGCGGAGGCGACCTACGTCGACCGCTTCGTGCGCACCCTCCCGGACGGCTATGACACCGTGCTGGACTCCGAGGGTGGCAACGTCAGCGCCGGCGAGAAGCAACTGCTGACCATCGCGCGGGCCTTCCTGTCCGACCCGGCCCTGCTCATCCTCGACGAGGCCACCAGCTCGGTGGACACGCGGACCGAGCTGCTGCTGCAGCACGCGATGTCGGCGCTGCGCAGCGACCGCACCAGCTTTGTCATCGCTCACCGGCTCTCCACCATCCGCGACGCCGACCTGATCCTGGTGATGGAGAACGGCGGCATCGTCGAGCAGGGCACCCACGACCAGCTGCTCGCCGCGGGCGGCGCTTACGCCCGCCTCTACCAGAGCCAGTTCGCCGGCTCGGTCGTCGACGTCGACGAGGAACTGGCCACGACCTGAGGAGTGCCGTGTCACGAGGCCGGGGGTCCAGCACCTTGATCCGCACCGATGGCTCCGCGCCCGTCGTTGGGACCGGTTCCTGGGGAGGGACGCCCGCGGGTAGTCCCCTGACAGACCCGACCCTTCGGGCCCTGTCGCCTTAGAAGGGTGGCGGGTTGTCGTCGGGGGTGGCCCAGGGGCCGTGCTCGGGGGTGTCCGCTCCGGGCTGGGCGGCCGCACCATCCGTGCCGTCTGTGCGGTCGGTCCCGTCGGCGCGGTCCGCGCCCCCGTCCGCCTCGCTGCCTGCCTGGTCGTTGGTGTCTTCGGGGTCGGTGGCGCGGGTGTGGCGGGCTCGTTCGGCCGTGACGATGTCGGGGTTGGGTCCGTTGATCTTGCGGCCGGTCTTGGGGTTGCGGCGGGTCAGGCGGATGGAGTCCCAGGAAAGGAACTGGTCCTCGCCGTAGGGCTCGTCCTCGCCGCTGATGAGCCGGGTGGTCCCGCCGGGCTTGTAGGACAGGGCTTGGTAGATCGCCCGGTCGAGGGCTTCGGCGCGGTCTTCCTCCTCGGCGGCCAGGACCTGCCCGGTCGCCTCGGTGAGCATGGTGGAGTACTGGGTGTAGTCGTGGGCTTTGGTCTTGTAGATCTTGCCGAGCAGGGTTTCCCAGGTCATGTCGCGCCGGTCGTTGATGACCACGTCCAGGTACTCCTTGGTCTTCTGGTCGTGGTGCGGCGGGTGGGCCAGGGCCCCGTTGGCCTCGCAGGTGTGCCCGCCGGCGGCGTGGGCGGTGACGTGGTCGAACTGGCTGGCCGCGGCGGGCTTGGTGCAGCCGGGCGCCCTGCACATGCCGTCGGCGAAGGCGATCTGGGTCTTCATCGCCGCCGTGAACGGGTAGGCCTGGGTGGAGCGTTCCAGGCACCGCCCAGTGACCGGGTCGGTCACCAACCGGTGCATCACCGACCCGGGGGTCAACGCCAACCGGGCCACCTCCTGCGGGGGCAGGAACGTCGGGCGGCGTCCCAGGGCCTCCCCGACCCCGAACACCCCGGAACCGAACCGGGCCTGCCGTGGCCCCGCCGGCCCCGTGCTGGAGACAGGCTCCTCCTGCGGGTCCGCCGGTGGCAGTGAGCAGGCGCAGTCCGGCCCGTGCTCACCCGCCCCCGGGACAGAGTCCTCCGACTGACCCGTCCCCGGGGCAGAGTTCTGCCCACGGGCAGAGTCCTCCGGCTGACCCG
>JAAYYA010000278.1 GCA_012515595.1 Actinomycetales bacterium | reverse complement strand
TTGCGTGCATGTGAGCGGATCCTTCGCAGGAAAGGTCGGCGGAGCGTGAATGATCCATGCAACTGCATGTAGGGGGTCAGGCCCTGCCCGTCGGGGTTCCGGGCGCGACGCCTGGCTCAGGTGCCCTTGCCCTTCGCCGAGCGGCGGGTCCCGCGCTTGCGCGGTGCCGGGCGCACCACGAGGACTGGGCACGGGGCATAGTGCTGCACCCGCTGAGCGGTGCTGCCGACGAGCACGTTGTCGCTGAGACCCCGGCCGCCGGAGGCGACGACGATCAGGCCAGCCTCGCGCTGGGTGGCGGCCTTGATGATCTCGTTGGCCGGGGAGCCGCTGCGGATCTGCTTGACGATCTTGGGTCCCCAGTCGGCCAGGTCCTCGGCGATGGCGTCGACGGCGCTCTGCGCGGCCTCCCGGAAGCTGAGCGAGGTGGTGTCCGCCCGCTTGCGGTCCGGGGCCGACAGCTCGTCGGCGAAGGCCACGGCGGCCAGCGGTCTGATCACCGCGAGCACGAGGATGTCGGTGATCTTGTCCGGGTCGGCGAACGAGCGCAGGTGGCGGGCGGCCGCCAGGGACTGCTTCGAGCCGTCGGTGGTGACGATGACGCGCATCCTCACTCTCCCTTCTCTGGGGCCGAGCGCAGCTCGCTCGGGTCGCCGCGTTCATGGCCGGGTGGCCGGTCCCGGGTGCCGAAGAAGTACTCGATCGCATAGAGCGCGAAGCCGAGGGCCAGCAGGGCGCCGCACCACCACAGCGACGAGGGGTCGTCGATCAGGACGTACGCCAGCAGCACGGCGTTGCCGAGGATGCCAAGGTAGAGCAGCGGGGTATTGGCGCGGTAGGTGTCCTCGCTCTCGTGGGTGCCCCGCAGCTTGAGTGCCGCGATGATGACGAGGGCGTAGATGAACAGGGTGAAGACCACCGTGACGGTGGCCAGCCGGGCGATGACGTCCAGCCCGACGCCGATCGACTGCAGCCCGGCCCCGGCGAACAGCAGCCCGCTGACCACCAGGGCGGCGAAGATCAGGGCGATGTAGGGACTGCGGCGGCTGGGGTGGATCTTGGCGAAGACGGCCGGCACGACGTCCTCGCGGGCCATGCCGTAGAGGATCCGCGACTCTGTGACGACGGCGACCAGGGTGGTGTTGGTGATCGCGATCATCGCGATCACGGCGAACAGGATGACCATGACGCCTACGGGCACCGGGATGATGCCCGCCCGGACCACCTCGAGGAGCGCCGCGTCCGAGCCGGCCAGGGTGTCGATCGGGACGGTCAGCGCGGCCGTGATCGCGACGAGGACGTAGATGACGCCGGCGGTGACCATGCCGCCGACGAGCGCGCGGGGGAAGGTCTTGCTCGGGTTGATCGTCTCCTCGGCGACGTTCGCGGCGTTCTCGAAGCCGGTCATCGCGAAGAAGGCCAGGGCCACGCCGGCGATGATCGCGAAGATCTCGTTGCCCTCGGTGGTGAACTCGGTCAGGACCCCGAAGTTCGCGTCTCCCCCGGCGACGAACCAGATGCCGATGCCGAGCACCAGGACCAGGCCGGCGATCTCGACGAAGGTCATCAGCATGTTGAGCACGACCGACTCGGTGATGCCGATGAAGTTGACCAGCGCAAGCAGGACGATGAACAGCACCGCCACCAGCAGTGACGGCGGGACGGCCCAGACCTGCGCGAAGTATGCCGCGAAGCCAGTCGCCAGTGAGCCCGCCGCCGCGAAGCTCGCCGACAGCATGCACACGGTGACCAGGAAGGTCAGGAAGGTGTTGCCGAAGGCCTTGTTCACGTAGAGCGCGGCACCGGCGGCCTTCGGGTACTTGGTGACCAGCTCGGCATACGCCAGGCCGGTGATGGTCGCGATGCTCACGCCGACGGCGAAGGCCAGCCAGAACGCCCCACCCACGGCACCGGCCACGAGGCCGATGAGGACGTAGATGCCCGAGCCGAGCACGTCGCCCAGCACGTAGAAGTAGAGCAGCCGGCCGGTGATGGAACGTTTGAGCTCCGTCTCGGCCTCGGGCTCGGAGGTGGTGTCGGTCAGCGCATCCTGGGCCATGGCGAGCCTTCCTGCCCCGGCAACCGGCCGTCGCCGCTAGCAGCCACACAACCCTGGTCCGGTCGACCCGTCAACCGCAGCGCCCCCCCACGGGACGTGCACGGCGCTGGTTCCTTACGGACTTTTTACCTGTGGACAACGTTCTGCGCACTGTCCGGAGGTAAGACTGGCCTGCAGACCGGCCCGCGGGTGTGCGGGCGACTCGATTTTGAGGGGACTTCTGTGAGGGCCACCGCTCCCGCCCTGCTCGCTCTTGCCGTGCTCTTGGCCGGCTGTCAGAGCGATCCTGAGCCTGCCGATCCTCCGACCAGCCAGGACGCCTTGACCACGACGAGCGACGACGCACCGACGACGCAGGCAC
>JAAYYA010000277.1 GCA_012515595.1 Actinomycetales bacterium | reverse complement strand
TGGACCCCTCGGCCCCCTATGTGGTGGCGACGCTGCACCGGCCCGGCAACGTCGACGACCCGGCCGACGTGGCCGAGCTGGTCGAGGCGGTGCACGCGGTGGCCGACCAGGTGCCGGTCCTGATCCCGTTGCATCCGCGGGGCCGGGGCCGGCTCGAGGCGGCCGGGTTCCTGGACCATCCGCAGCTGGCGGTGATCGACCCGCTGGGGTATGTCGAGTTCCTGGCCCTCGTCAAGGGCGCCGCCGCGGTGGTCACCGACTCCGGTGGGGTGCAGGAGGAGACGACCGTGATGGGCGTGCCGTGCCTGACGCTGCGCCCGAACACCGAGCGACCTGTCACCATCACCCACGGCACGAATCAGCTCGTGGCGCGGGACACCCTGCCCGGCGCGGTCGCCGCGGTGCTCGCGGCCGGCCGGCAGGACACCTGGCTTGTGCCCCCGCTGTGGGACGGCCACGCCGGGGAGCGCATCGCCGCCGTCCTCGTGAGCCACCTCGGCCTGCCGCCGCAAGCAAGTTGATTGTCGTTGACATCTGCTTCGATGTCGTCTTTAGTTAACTCCGAAGCAGATGTTAACTACACGCAACATAGGTGGAGCGGTGATCGTCAACAACACGCAGGATCTCGGCGCTCTCCTGAAGGAGGGGAGGGTAGCCAAGGGGTGGACCCAGGCTGAGCTCGCCCATGCTCTCGGGGTGAGTCGCCAGTGGGTCATTGGCGCAGAGGCGGGCGCGCCCACGGCCCAGGTCGGGCTGTATCTCACGGCGCTCCGGCTCGTCGACCTCATGGTCGATGTGGTCCGTGACGACGAGAGCCAGGCACTGATCGAGGCTGTCTTCGGGGGCTCCAGTTGAATGAGCTCGATGTCTACCTGTCCGGACGCCGGGCAGGTGTCTTGTCCCGTGGAAGGGACGGAAGGGTCCGTTTCACCTACGACCAGGACTTTCGGAGTCGGCAACGCAGCCCTGGACTGTCCCTGTCGCTCCCCACGGCTCAAGCCGACCACGGGCCCGACGCGGTCGAACCCTGGTTCGACAACCTGCTTCCCGACAACGATGAAGTCCGGCAGCGCTGGGCGGCCAGGTTCGGTGAGCGACGCCCGTCAGCGTTCAACCTGCTCCGTCATGTGGGTGCTGACTGCGCTGGCGCTGTGCAGGTCCTGCCGCGCGATCACACCCCTGGCACCGAGTCGTCCCGAGCTCGGGTCGACAGCGCCGACATCGCAGGAAAGCTCCGAGAGCTACGCAAGGATGACGCCGCCTGGGCGTCGTCCGGAGCGCGTGGCAGGTGGAGCTTGGGCGGCCAGCAGGGAAAGATCGCCCTCGGACGAGACCAGCACGGCTGGTACGAGCCAGGCGGTAGAGAGCCATCGACACATATTCTCAAGGTCGGTGTCGTGGGGCTGGACGACAGTGACCTTGCTGAGTACGTCACCATGAAGGCTGCTCGGACCCTCGGCCTTGATGTCGCGCAGGCCGCGGTGATGTCGTTCGAGGACCAGCATGCGCTCGTCGTGACGCGCTATGACCGGTTCCACCGAGAGGACGGATCGGTCGTCAGACTCCACCAGGAGGACATGTGCCAGAGCCTCGGACTGTGGCGTGCATCGAAGTACCAGTCTGACGGTGGGCCATCCGCGGCAGACATCGCCACACTTCTACAGACATCTGCCGATCCACGGGACCGACCGGCCTCACTCGCTTCGTTCGCTCAGGCGAATGTGTTCAGCTGGGTCGCCGCGTGTCCGGACGCCCACGCCAAGAACTACTCTCTCCTCCACCTCGCTGGTCGCACCCGACTGGCCCCTTTGTACGACCTGATCAGTGGGGCGTTCGTCATGTCAGTGGACGAGGTGAAGTACGAGGTAAGCCTCGCCATGAAAATGGGCGGGAAGTACAAGCTGCGTGACATCGCCGCGCGGCATGTGGAGAAGGCTGCTGGGGAGCTCCGCGTGGACCCCGAGTGGCTGCTGGACGAAGCGGTGGGGTACTCGGCAGGTCTTCCAGATGCTGTTGAGGACGCGCTCACCGACCTCGACGGGCTGATCGATAAGGATGTCGCTAGGTCGTTCGTTGACGGGATCGCCGACCGGACCGGGCACCTACGAGGGTACGTCCTGAGCGACTACACGCGTGCCCGACCACAACCGGAGCCGGAGGTAGCTGGGCCGGTCTGGGTTGACGAGCACATGAGAGGCGGCCGCAAGGTCGCCGGGCACTGGCGGGGCCGCCGCTCTCAGTGATCGCCATCAGGCCTGTGTGAGCCCGGTCGACATTCTAGTGCTGGCGCGCTGGTCCTAGCCGCGGTCGGGGCACCCACCGAGCGGGACCGGCCGCGGAACTCCGCGATCACGGCACCGTCCGACTGACGGGTGACCGTCACATCGGTGATCCCGTTGCGGCCGTATGTCGTGCGCTCCCGGGCGACTGCCACCAGCACGTCGTCGCGGCGCGCCGCCGTCACGAAGGAGATGTCGCACGTCGCCGCCACGGTCAGGCTGCCGCCGGCGTTGCAGGCCAGCGCGAAGGCGGAGTCCGCGAGGGCGAAGATGAAGCCGCCGTGGCAGATGTCGTGGCCGTTGACCATGGACTCGGTGACCGGCATCCGCGCCGTGGCCGCGCCCAGCCCGTCCTCGTGCCGGACGTCCAGGCACTCGATGCCCAGGCCCGCCGACGCGCGGTCGTCCGCCCACATGGCCCGCACGTGCCCCAGGTCGCTCACCACGTCGTCACCATCCCCTGCGGTGTCAGGCGCGGCTGCGGGTGGGTCACGCCCAGCGCCTTCTCGGTGACCCAGTGCTCACCCAGGACATCGGGGTCCACCTCGCCGAGTCCCGCCCGCAGGGCGCGCTCCAGGGTCCGGGTGCGCCAGATCTCCACGCCCCGGGCGCCCGCCCACCCGGGGAGGGTCCGTACGACCCGCACCCGCTCGGAGAGCAGGCCCAGCCCGGTCGACAGGCTGGTGGGCTCCAGCACCGCGCCGGGCGGCACGACCACGGTGAACGGGCTGGGGAAGCCGCTGCCGGCGGGACGCTCGGTGACCAGCTCGACGCGCGGGTCGGCCGCGACGTAGTCGCGCAGCCACTGCGGCAGGTCGTCACCGGCCATCACCGTGACCGCGAGGTCGGTGAC
>JAAYYA010000276.1 GCA_012515595.1 Actinomycetales bacterium | reverse complement strand
TGCTCGACGCGGCCGTCGCCTCCCTCACCCGGTCCTTCGACCAGGAGCACGCCGGGTTCGGCACCGCGCCCAAGTTCCCACCGAGCATGGTCTTGGAGTTCCTGGTGCGGCACCACGCGCGCACCGGAGGCTCCTCGGCCTGGCGGATGCTCGAGGAGACCGCTGTGGCGATGGCCCGGGGCGGCCTGTACGACCAGGTCGCGGGAGGCTTCGCGCGGTATGCCGTCGACCAGGCCTGGGTGGTCCCCCATTTCGAGAAGATGCTCTACGACAACGCGCTGCTGCTGCGGGTCTACGCCCACCTCTGGCAGGCAGCGGGCCAGGGCACGGCGACGCGCGCCCTGGCCGGGCGCGTGGTGCGGGAGACCGCGCACTTCCTGCTGACCGACCTGCGCACCGCAGAGGGTGGCTTCGCCTCCTCCCTCGACGCGGACACCGACGGGGTCGAGGGCGCGACCTACGTCTGGACCCCCGGGCAGCTGGTCGAGGTGCTCGGCGACAACGACGGTGCCCGGGCGGCCGAGCTGCTGTCCGTGACCGCCGGAGGAACCTTCGAGCACGGCTCGTCGACCCTGCAGCTGCACTCCGACCCCGACGACACGAACTGGTGGGCCGCGGTACGCAACCGGTTGCGGGCGGCTCGCGCGGCGCGGCCGCAGCCCGACCTGGACGACAAGGTGGTGACCGCCTGGAACGGCCTGGCGATCGCCGCGCTGGCCGAGGCGGGCTGGCTGCTGGAGGAGCCTGACTGGGTCGAGGCCGCCACGGCCGCCGCGACGCTCGTCACGGGGACCCACGTCGTCGACGGGCGGCTGCGACGCAGCTCCCGGGCGGGACGGGTCGGCGCCGCGGAGGCGGTCGCGGAGGACTACGGCGACCTCGTCGAAGGCCTCGTCGTGCTGCACGCGGTGACCGCCGACCGCCACTGGCTGGAGCTCGCCGGCACCCTCCTGGACGACGCGGTGGAGCGCTTCAGCGACGGTGCCGACCCGGCACCGGGCGAGCCGCTCGTCATTCACGACACCGCCTCGGACGCCGAGCGCCTGGTCCTGCGACCCCGAGCACGGGGGGACAACGCCGAGCCCTGCGGCCAGTCGGCGATCGCGGGTGCACTGCTGGCCTACGGCGCCGCCGCCGGGTCGGGCCGACACCTGACCCTGGGCCGGCAGGCGCTGTTGCCCATGGGGGCGATCGCGGCGCGGGACCCACGCTTCGCCGGGTGGGCACTGGCCGTCGCCGAGGCGGGCGCGGCCGGTCCGCTCCAGGTCGCGATCAGCGACGGCGCCGGCCGGGAGGAGCTGGTGGCGGCGGCACGCACGTCGGCGCCTGCCGGCTCCTTGGTGGTCTTCGGCCACGCCGGGCAGGTCCCCCTGCTGGAGGACCGGCCGTCCGTCGACGGCCGGGCCGCGGCCTACGTATGCCGGGGCACCGTCTGCGGACTCCCGGTCACCGGTGGACCGGCCCTCCTGGAGGCGCTCCGCGAGTGACCCCGGCTACCGTCCGCCGCGCCGGATCGCGAGGACCTCGCCGCGCTGCCATGGTTGACGGGACCACTCGCCATACAGTGATCTCATGGTTTCCCGTGACCGCGCCCCGCTCACCCGTGCCGTGGCGGCCGCTGCGGTCGCCCCGCTCCTGCTGCTGGCCGCGTGCGGTGGTGGCGACGACGAGCCGGGACTGACGCCTCCGCCGACCACCTCGCCGGTCGAGGGCGGCGACAGCACCGGCGACGCCGCCGCCACCAGCACCGGCTCCAACCCGGTGCAGGACGGGTTCACCTCCGCGGCGGGCGGGAACGACGCCGCCACGCAGACCACCACCGAGCCGGAGGGGCCCAAGGAGATCACCATCGGGGCGGCCGGTGACCTGCTGCTGCACGCCCCGGTGATCCGCAACGCCCAGGCCAACGCCGGCGGCGAGGGCTACGACTTCGTCCCGATGTTCGCCGACGTCACCGACTTGCTCAGCGACAACGACCTGACCATCTGCCACATGGAGACCCCGATCTCGGCGGACAACACCAACCTCACGGTGCCGCGCGTGCTGATCTTCAACAGCCCCCGCGAGATCGCCGACGCCGTCGTCGCCGCGGGCTACGACGGCTGCGACTTCGCCTCGAACCACACGTGGGACCAGGGGCTCAGCGGGCTGGCCGAGACCCAGCAGGTGCTCGAGGAGGCCGGGCTGCAGTATGCCGGGCCGGTCGCCGATGAGTCCGAGGCGGGCCACTACGCCACCTACGAGGTCGACGACGTCACCGTCGCGCAGTTCGGCTACACCTACACGATCTACAACTCTGGCCAGCCGACCACGGACATCCCGCCGGACGCCCCGTGGCTGGGCGACTACCTGTGGCCGGTGATCGGCGCGGAGGGCATCATCGCCGACGCAGAGGCGGCCAAGGACGACGGCGCCGACTTCGTCGTGGTGAGCATGCACTGGGGCAACGAGTACTGGACCGACCCCACCGACCAGCAGCGCGAGCTCGCCGCCGAGCTGCTGGAGTCGGACGCGGTGGACCTGATCCTGGGCACGCACGTGCACGTCATCCAGCCGTGCGAGAAGATCAACGACAAGTACGTCATCTACGGCCTGGGCAACTTCCTGTCCAACCAGTCCCCCGACACGACGCGCGGCAAGCTGCGCAAGGAGACGCAGGAGGGGATGATCGCCCGCTTCCACCTGACCAAGGACGCGGACGGCACGGTCACCTCGCAGATGGAGTTCCAGCCCACCCGGGTGCAGATCGACAACCACGTCATCCGCCTGGCCACGCCGGAGGAGCACGCCGAGACCTACGACCGGGTCGTGGAGACCATGGACCGGCTCGGCGAGAACGCCTGCGACGCGGAGCCGATGAGCTGACCCCGACCGCGACTGGCGCGGCGCGGGCCTCGGCACGGGCGACGGCTCAGCCGCTGAACTGTGCCCAGGTGTCGTAGCCGATCTTGACGATGAACACCAGCAGCAGCACGACGAAGACGGTCCGCACGAAGCCGCTCCCCCGCGCCACGGCGGTCCGCGCGCCGAGGTAGCCGCCCAGCATGTTGCACAGCCCCATGAGCAGCCCGACCTTCCACATCACCGCGCCCATCGGGATGAAGACGCACAGCGCGGCCAGGTTGGTGGCCCAGTTGGCGATCTTGGCCTTGGCGCTGGCCTGCAGGAAGCCGTAGCCGAGCAGCCCGACCATCGCGAAGACGAAGAAGGAGCCGGTCCCCGGACCCAGCGCCCCGTCATACATCCCGATGCCCAGCCCGATGAG
>JAAYYA010000275.1 GCA_012515595.1 Actinomycetales bacterium | reverse complement strand
TCGGGCGACGGGACCTGGACGAGCGGCTCGAGAACGCCCTGGCGAGGGACTCGGCCCGGTCGCTCGCCGACTTCCGGGAGGCGGGCTACTACCGGGATGACGCCTGGTACGGCTCCGAGTCGGACCCTTTTGCCCCCGGACCGCATCCGGATCATGAGTGGTGAGAGGCGATGAGCAACTACCTGCTCGACAGCGGATCGCCGACAGATCGGCGTAGACTCATTTCGAATGCTTCATTTGCTTCGATTGGAGTCTCGCAGGTGGACGACGTGACGACCCTCGGGCCGGACCCCGCGGATGCGGAGTTGGCGGCCACGGCGCTGCACAGTTTGGATGCGCTGATCAGTGCTGATAGTCCCGTGCGGCTGAGCGCGGGGCACGGGACGGAGTTTGAGGTGCCACGCTCGGCCCTGCCCGCGCTCGCACGAGTTCTCGAGAGTTTCGCCAAGGGTGAGAGCGTGACAGTGCTGCCCGCCTACGCCGAGTTAACGACCCAGCAGGCTGCCGACGTGCTCAACGTGTCCCGGCCGTTCTTGATCGGACTGCTGACGTCGGGGCAGATCGACTACCGCACGGTGGGCACGCATCGCCGGATCAAGACGACCTCGCTGTTGCGATACATGCGGGAGGACGATGCGCGGCGAGGCGCGGCCGCGGACGCGCTGACCACGGAGGCGCACCAACTCGGGCTGACCTGATGCCGCTGGTCGTCCTCTACGACGCCAACGTGCTTTATCCATCCACGCTGAGGGACGTCCTGATCCGTGTCGGGCTGGCCCGTCTGGTCCAGCCGAAGTGGACAGAGCAGATTCTCGATGAGATGTTCCTCGCGCTGCGGATGAACCGGCCGGATCTGGACACTGAACGCCTGGATCGCACCCGTGAGCTGATGAATGCCTCGATTCGAGACGTGGCAGTGCGTGGCTACGGTCATCGGATCGAGGCGGTCAACTTGCCCGATCCGGACGACCGGCACGTCCTCGCTGCCGCGATCCATGCCGGGGCGCACGTCATCGTCACCAAGAATCTGCGTGACTTTCCCGCGAACGACGTGGCGCCGTGGGGAGTCAGTGTGAGGCATCCCGACACGTTCCTGACTGAGCTGCACACCAGGCATCCGGACACGCTCAGAGCGATCATGAGTGCAATCGCGCATGCTTGGGGAAGCGTCGACGCAACCCCTGACCAGGTTATTGATCGTCTCGCGGTTGACGCGCCCGGCGCGGCGGGCCGGATTCGCGCATCGCTGCATCGCGGATCAGGGCCGGAGTCAGCCACTTAGAGTGCAACGCTCAGGGCAGTCGCGCCCGCTTCATCTGTGCGGAGGCATAGACGCTGCGGATCACCTGCCCGTCCAGCCAGCGGGTGAGGCGTTCAGCCTCGGCCGCGATCGCCGCGTCGCCGTCCGCCCCGACGTCCTCGCGCAGCACGGGGACGACGACACCGTCGGGGTCTTGCACCCAGCACCCCACGATGCGACCGTCCCACCACACCGTGGTGCCGCCGTTGCCGGCGGTGTCGAAGAGGTATGCCGTGTGCTCCGGATCGAGGTAGAAGTCCCGTTGCTTCCAGCCCATCGTCGTCGGGTCCAGTCCTGGCAACAGGGCCGCCCACGGGTCCACCGGGGGCTCGGGCTCCAGGTCGTCGGGCAGCAGCCAGCCGGTGCCGCCTCCTTCCAGGTCCACCTCCACCGCCGCCACGTCCGTGAGGGTTACTCGTGCCGCCGCCTTGGTCGACCCGAGCCACCACACCAGGTCCGTCTCCGTGCCGGGCCCGAAGGTGCGCAGCCAGCGTCGGACCAGCTCGGGATACCCGTCCCGGGACGGCAGCGGCTCCGGGTCGGTGCCCAGCCAGTCGTCCATCAGCGTCCAGGTCGGACGGTTCGCACGCCAGATCCCCGCGTTCGGGCCGCGCGCCAGCACGGCCGAGGCACCGAGCAGGTTGAGCACCCGCGGCGCGACGGGCGTCGGCCCTCCCCACCTGCTGGTGGCAGAGGTCGCGACCTTGACGTCCAGCTCAGGCAGCGCCTCGCGGATCTTCTGGGCCGACAGGGCGCCGTGCTCCCGCAGCAGCACCTCGATCTCGTCCCGCCGTGTGTCTAGCCAGGCGAACCCGTCGGCGGCGCGGCCGTCCTCCTCGACGTTGCGGGCGATCCTGCGTCGTTCGGCCTCCGCCACCCGGGCGGCGGCCGAGCCCCAGGCCGCCGGCAGCAGGTCACGTGGGAAGACGAACAGGGTCCGGCGCATGGCGAGCTGGCGGACCAGGGAGCGATCGTCATACAGCGCCCGGTCGACGTCCTGCACCGTCGCGTCTGTGCGTGCCGCCACTGATAGATAGATCGAAGGTGCCTCCGTGGCGTGCAGCACCGTCATCGCGACGGTCGCCTCCTCGGGCGTGGTGACGCGATGTGCTGGCGCGATCGCGTGCCGCCGCGCGAGCCGGTGTCTCCGCTCGCGATCGGTGACCAGTCGCTCCGCCATGTGCACAGTCTCCTGGATGAGCCGGCCGGTGTCGTCCATAGCGAACCTGCTTTTGGGGTCCGTGCCAGGTGGGCGCGGACCGAGGTGCACGAGCACACCTGAACGTCAGACCGCGGTCGTAGCCCCCACCGGACCGATCTCCGACCGGCGGCTGACGCGCTGACCCGGCCCCTCGCCATACGCTCAGGGGGTGCAGGTGATCCGACGCGCCCTCGACTGGGCCAGCCGCTCCCCGTTCGCGGTGGACGCGCTGCTGGCCGGGATGGTCTGGCTCGTCTTCATCGTCTTCGGCGGCTCGGCCGACGGCTGGATCCTGTTCCTCATCACCGCACAGATCCTGCCGCTCGCGTGGCGCCGCACCCAGCCGTTCGCGGCCGCGATGGTCATCGCCGCCGCCTGCCTGCTGCAGGTCCTGGTCATCGACCAGCCGCTGGTCTCCAACGTCGCCGCGCTGGCGATCATCTACGCCACCGCCGCCTACGCTACGGAGCGTTGGCACTCCCGGGTCGTGGGCCTCGCCGGTCTGGCCGGGTCCGTGCTCGGGGTGGTCGACTGGATGCTGGAGTACGAGCGGTACTACCAGCCGGTCGGGGTGTCCCTGCTGGTCACCCTGCTGCCGACGCTGCTGTTCATGTGGATGTCGGTCGCCGTCGCGTGGGTGCTCGGCGATATCGTGCGCCGGCGTCGGGCCGTGGTCGCGCGGCTCCGCGAGCAGAACGAGGCGCTGGCCCGGGACCAGGCGCAGCGCGCGGCTCTCGCGGCGCAGGGGGAGCGGGCGACCATCGCCCGCGAGATGCACGACATCGTGGCCCACTCCCTGTCCGTGGTGGTCGTCCAGGCCGACGGCGGGGCGTATGCCGCGCGCACCGCCCTCGACCGCGGCACCGGAGGCGATGTGGTCGCCCTGGAGCAGGCGGCCCAGACCCTGGAGACGCTGGCCGCGACGGCGCGCGAGGCACTCACCGACACCCGGCGGCTCGTGGGGGTGCTGCGGGACAGCGGCAGCGCCGCCGAGTTCGAGCCGACCCAGGGCTTGAACAACCTCGAGGGGCTGGTGCAACGGGTGCGGGACTCCGGGGTGCCGGTCGGCCTGGCGGTGCGCGGCGAGGTGGACCGGTTGCCGCGGGAGGTGGACCTGGCGGCCTACCGGGTCGTGCAGGAGTCGCTCACGAATGTGCTCAAGCACGCCGGGCCGGACGCCAGCGTCGCGGTCGACGTGCTGCGCACCCCGGCGGTGCTGCTCGTGCGGGTGACCGACGACGGGCGCGGCACGGGGGCGCCTGACGGGCGGGGCAACGGCATCGTCGGCATGCGCGAACGGGTCGAGTTCCTCGGTGGCACACTGCATGCGGGTCCCCGGGAGGGTGGGGGCTTCGAGGTCACCGCCTCGGTGCCGGTCGGTGACGTGACCCACGAGATGGTGGCGGACGATGCGGCCCACGGGCCTGCGGCGGGCGCCCCGGAAGGAGTCCGGAGTGCCGGAAGGAGCCAGGAGTGAGTGAGCAGCCGGTGGACGACGCCCCGATCCGGGTCTTCCTCGTGGACGACCAGGAGCTGGTGCGGGCCGGGTTCCGCATGGTGCTGGACGCCCAGGACGACATGACCGTCGTCGGTGAGGCGGGCGACGGTGCGGCCGCGCTCGCGGCGGTCCCGCAGGCGCGGCCCGACGTGGTGCTGATGGACATCCGGATGCCGCGGATGGACGGCGTCGAGGCCACCCGGCGGCTGTCCGAGGCCGGCGACCGGCCCAAGGTACTGGTGCTCACCACCTTCGACCTGGACGAGTACGCCTTCTCCGCGCTCAAGGCTGGCGCCGCCGGGTTCCTGCTCAAGGACGCCGGACCCGCCGAGCTGCTGGCGGCCATCCGCGCGGTGCACGACGGTGACGCCGTGGTGGCGCCCAGCACGACCCGGCGGATGCTCGACCAGTTCGCCGAGCACCTGCCCGGCGGCGCGGACGAGACCTCCGCCGCCGACGCGGAGGCCCGGCTCGAGCCCCTCACCGAGCGGGAGCGCGAGGTCCTGCTGGCGGTCGCCCGCGGCCTGTCCAACAGCGAGATCGCCGCCGAGCTCTTCCTGGCCGAGGCGACCGTCAAGACCCACATCGGCCGCATCCTGCACAAGCTGCAACTGCGCGACCGCGTGCACATGGTGATCACGGCCTACGAGACCGGCCTGGTCTGAACCCCCCAAAAAGATAGGGGTTTTGCCGTCCCGCCCCGCATTTTCGTAGGGGTTTTGCCGCACTCCCGCAGGCACCTGGCGACCGAGGCAGCCGTCTCGTGGGGACGCTGGGGGTCGTCAGAGCGCGCCCGGTTGACCCGCGAGT
>JAAYYA010000274.1 GCA_012515595.1 Actinomycetales bacterium | reverse complement strand
GGCACCGGGCTGGCGCAGTGGCTGCAGTTCGATGTCGTGCGGGCGGCGGGGCCGACGGTCGCGACGAGCGTCACCTACCCGATCACCGTGGTGTCGGTGCTGCTCGGGGTCCTGGTGCTGGGCGAACAGCTCGGGCCGGTCGTGCTGCTCGGCGGTGTGGTCGTGCTGGCCGCCTCGCTGCTCATCGGGCGTGGCACGCGCCGGCCGAATCCGACGGGCTCCGCGTCTGCGCCACCGGCCGGTGATGCACCCGGTGTTACACTTCCGTATGCCGACCACACGCCCGCGGGTTCTCGTCACCGAGACCGATGACCTCCTCGCCGCGCTGGACCTTGCGGCCCGGACGTGGCCGGAGGAGCGCTCTCGTGCCCGACTGCTGACCAGGTTGGCGCTCCTTGGCAGGGCGAGCCTGGAGGGCCAGAGCCCGGAGTCCCGGCTCACCCGACGCACTACGGCGCTCAGGCAGCACGCCGGGCAGTTTGCCGGCATGTTCCCGCCCGGCTATCGCGAGGCCCTGCGGGACGAGTGGCCGGAGTGAGGCTCGTCCTGGACGCCAGCGTGCTCATCGCCTGGCTGGACCCTGAGGACGCCCACCACGAGCAGGTGCTTCACGCCCTCAACGGCGCCGCACGCGAGGAGTGGGCCATCAGCTCGCTGACGCTGGCCGAGGTGATGACCAGAGCCGCAGCCGACGAGGAACGGTTCGCCGCCCTCGGTGAGGCCATCGCCGACCTCGAGCTCGTGGTCCTTCCTGTGGACGACGGGGACGCCGAGTCACTCGCGCGACTGCGGTCCGTCTCGGGTCTGCGAATGCCCGACTGCTGCGTGCTTCTGACGGCTTCCGCCCACGGCGGGCGGATCCTGTCCACCGACGCACAACTCGTGCGCCGGGCGGGGGACCTGGGCCTCGACGCCAGACTTCCCTGATCTTCGACCAGCAAAACCCCTGCGAAAAGCCGGGGAGACCAGCAAAACCCCTATGAAATTACGGGTTCATGGCGGGGGTGGCGCTGGTGTGGACGAACGGCTGGTCCTCGGCCACCCAGCTCGCGGTGACCACGTGCAGCCCGTCGCCGAGCTCGCTGTCGGACAGGTCGTACATGACGGCGCCGCCGGTGGGTCGCTCGGTCAGCTGCTGCGACACCTCGCTGCCGTCGTCGATGCTGGCGGTGACGGCGACGTTCGGCCCGGAGTCCTTGAGCAGCGCGAAGGTGATAGGCGCGTCGGGGTTCACGACCCACGGGTCCACGCCCTCCTGGATGCCGGGGTTCAGCCAGTTGAGGCGGTTGCCCCCGGTGGCCGGCGTGATGCCCTGGTCGACGACCCAGCTGGCGCCGTCCAGCTGGCGGATCGCGAAGGAGTGTGCGAACGGTTCGCCGTCGCCGCCCTCGCCCCAGACGCTGACCACCCGGGCGCCGTTATGGGTCTCCTCGTAGGCCGACCTGATCGCCCACTCCGGCTCACCTGCGGCGTCGGTGAGATCCTCGGCCAGGTCGGCGACACCGTTCTCCTCGAAGGTCTCCACGTCCGGGAAGTAGGCGATCGACTCCGGGCTCAGCATCCCGTAGGCCCCGTCGACGTCCCCGGAGGTGACCAGCCCGACATACTCCTCGGCGAAGGCCATCGGGTCGCCCGCGCCCTCCTCGGGCGGCTCCCCGGAGGTCGGCTCCTCGCTGGTGGGTTCCTCGGTGGGACTGGCCGTGGTCTCCTCGGTCGGTTCCTCGGTCGTGGGCGCCCCGTCGGTCGGCTCCGGCTCGGCTGTGGTCGGTGCGGCGTCGGTCGGGGTCTCCTCCGTCGACGTGGTGGGCGCCTCCACCTCCGGCTCCTCCTCGGTCCCGCACGCCGTCATCAGGACCAGCGCCGCCACCGGCACCAGCGCCATCGCTCCCCGCCGTGCCCGGCTCCTGCTCGCCGCCCCCAGGTGCTGCTTCGTCTGCATCCTCAGTCCTCCTCCGTGCGGACCCCCGGCCCGCGCTGTCGGCTTCCCCTGCTGGTGGACGCCTCTTGTTCTCCAACGCGCCACCGCTCCCCACGGTTGCACGCCCGCCTCCAGGATGCATCCCGATATCCAGGAGTCGTATGCCGTGCGCTCGCCACCGCGACCGGCTCACCCGAGCGCGGTGTCGGTGGCGTGGGTGAAGATAGACGGGTGAGTGAGACGGCACCGGAGGACGTGCGGCACGAGTGGACCGAGCTGGCCGAGCAGATCAGGGAGCACCAGTTCGCCTACTACGTGCGGGATGCGCCGACGATCAGCGACGGGGAGTTCGACGGGCTGCTCAAGCGGCTGGAGGCGATCGAGGAG
>JAAYYA010000273.1 GCA_012515595.1 Actinomycetales bacterium | reverse complement strand
GCCTGCCCGGCTCTCCGTGCCTCTACTACGGCGACGAGATCGGGATGGGCGACAACATCTGGCTGCAGGACCGCGACGCGGTGCGCACCCCGATGCAGTGGACCCCGGACCGCAACGCCGGGTTCTCGACCGCCGACCCGGGCAAGCTCTACCTGCCGGTGATCTCGAGCCTGGTCTACCACCACGGCGCGGTCAACGTGGAGGCGCAGATGGCCTCCGGCTCCTCGCTGCTGCACTGGACCCGCGGGATGCTGTCCATCCGGAGCCGGCACGAGGTCTTCGGCATCGGGGAGTTCAGCCTGTGCGAGGCGGACAACCCGGCCGTGCTGGCCTACACCCGCATCGTGCCCACGGGCGCGGCGGTGCCGGAGGCGGAGGCCGCGGGCCGCGCCGAGCCCGAGGTCCAGGGCGTGCGCGCGGTGCTCTGCGTCAACAACCTGTCCTCCCGGCCCCAGGCCGCGCGGATCGCCCTGCCCGAGTCGCTGAAGGGCGCAGACACCGCCGACCTCTTCGGCGGCACCGGCTTCCCCGACGTCGACGACGACGGTCGGATCCACCTGACCCTGGGGGCCCAGGACTTCTTCTGGCTCGGCCTCTCTCCCCAAGGAGCCTGACATGGCAACGCTGACCCCGCCCTTCGCCGAGTTCCTCCCCGGCTGGCTGGCCGCCCAGCGGTGGTTCACCGGCAGCGGGCGCACGCCGGTGCTGCGGCGGATCGGCGGCTACCGGCTGGAGGACCCCGCCGGCGAGGTCGGCGTCGAGGTCCACCTGGTGGTCGACGAGTCCGGCCCGACGCCGGTCACATACCACGTGCCGCTCACCTACCGCGGCGAGCCCGCGCCGGAGCTGCACCAGGCGCTCGTCGCCACCGCGGAGCACTCCGAGCTCGGTCCGCGCTGGATCTACGACGGCTGCCACGACCCGGTCTACGTCCAGGCGCTGGCCGACCTGATGCACTCCGGCGGCACCGTCACCGGGGAGGGCGAGGACTCACGGCTGACCGGCTGCGCGACGACGACGGCGGCCGCGGGCCCCCGGCCGGTGGTGCGCCGCTCCGCGGTGCTGGTCGGCGAGCAGTCCAACACCTCGATCATCGTGGAGACCGGCGAACCCGGGGAGTCCGCGCCGGTGATCATCAAGGTCTTCCGGGTGCTGCAGTCCGGCGACAACCCCGACGTCGCCGTGCAGAGCGCCCTCGCCGAGGCCGGCAGCACCCGGGTCCCCCGCCCGGTCGGCTGGGTCACCGGCGACTGGCCGCACCCCGACGGCGGCACCGCCCACGGCCACCTGGCCTTCGCCCAGGAGTTCCTGCCCGGCGTCCAGGACGCCTGGCGCACCGCCCTCGTCGCGGCCCGCGAGGACCGCGACTTCACCGACCGCGCCCGGGAGCTGGGGGTGGCGACCGCGGAGGTCCACGCCACCCTGCGCGGGTCCTTCGGCACCGAGGAACTCACGCCTGAGCGTCGGGCGACCATCCTCGAGCGGCTGCGCGCACGGCATACTGACGCCGTCACCGAGGTGCCCGCACTGTCGGAGTATGACGAGCAGGTCACCTCGGTCTTCGCCGCCGCGGCGGAGGCCGACTGGCCGCCGCTGCAGCGCATCCACGGCGACTACCATCTCGGCCAGGTGCTCGACGTGCCCGACCGGGGCTGGGTGCTGGTCGACTTCGAGGGCGAGCCGCTGCGCCCGCTGGAGGAGCGCACGCTGCCCGACCTGGCGCTGCGCGACGTCGCCGGGATGCTCCGGTCCTTCGACTACGCCGCCGGGTCCCTCGCGCAGGACACCGACCTGGACCGGGCCGGCTGGGCCCGGGCCGCGCGGGCGGCCTTCCTGGAGGGGTATGCCGCGCAGTCCGGTGAGGACCCGGCCGCCGCCTCCGCGGTGCTCACCGCGCTGGAGCTGGACAAGGCGCTCTACGAGGTGGTCTACGAGGCGCG
>JAAYYA010000039.1 GCA_012515595.1 Actinomycetales bacterium | reverse complement strand
GGCCCCGTGAAGTGGTGCGTCGCCAGGAGCGGCCCGACCCGCACGGCATACCCCGTCTCCTCGTAGGCCTCGCGCACCACAGCGTCCTCGATGGCCTCGTCGAACTCCACCCGGAGACACTACGGCAGCGTCCCACTAGAGTCGCCTCGTGCAGGTCCGGGACGCCACCACGAGCGACGGAGAGGCGTGCGCCGCGATCTACGCCCCCTACGTCCGGGACACAGCGATCTCCTTCGAGGCCGAGCCTCCCGCGGCGGCGGAGATGTCCGCGCGCATCGAGGCGGCGCTGGCCACGCACGCCTGGCTCGTGGCCGAGGAGGCCGACCAGCTGGTCGGCTACGCCTACGGTTCGCAGTTCCGGGCCCGCGAGGCCTACCGCCGTTCCTGCGAGGTCAGCGTCTACCTCGACCGCGAGCGCCGGGCTCAGGGCGTGGGTCGCCTGCTCTACACCGCACTCCTCGACCGTCTGGCGGCCCGCGGCCTCCACACCGCCGTCGCCGGCTACACCCTCCCCAACCCGGGCAGCGAGCGCCTGCACCAGTCGCTCGGCTTCGAGCCGGTCGGTGTCTACCGCGACATCGGCTTCAAGTTCGGCACCTTCCACGACGTCGCCTGGGTGCAGCGCCAGCTCGACCCGGCGCCCGACCGCCAACTCCGAGCGCCTTCCGGTTCCTAGGGCCGGAAATAACCGGCTCCATGAACGCGAAGGCGCTCGAAGACGCCGTATGCCGTGGGGCCGGGTCGCGCGGGGGCGCCCAAGAGAGGCCGTATGCCGTGGGGCCGGGACGCGCGAAGGCCCCCGACTCGTGCGTCGGGGGCCTTCGTCACGGCAGGGCCGGACGCGTCAGGTGATCACGCCGCGTCCGGCGTCTCCGGTGTGGATCAGGCCGCGTCGGTCTCCTCGGAGACCTCGCCCTTCACGGGCTCGTCCAGGCCACGCTGGCCCTCGTGCGCCACGGTGATCTTGCGCGGCTTGGCCTCGTCGGCGACTGGGATGACCAGCTGCAGCACGCCGTCGGCGTAGGTCGCGTCGATCTTGTCCGTCGCCAGGCCGCGACCCAGGGTCAGCTGCCGGGCGAACGAACCAGTCGGGCGCTCCCGGGTCAGCCACTTGCCGGTCTCGGTGCTGCGGGCGACGCGCTCGGCGCGGATCGTCAGGCTGCGGTCGTCCACGTCGATGTCGATGGTGCTCGGGTCCACGCCCGGCAGGTCGACCTCCACGACGAAGCGGTCGCCGTCGCGGTAGAGATCCATCGGCATGCCCGGGCCGGCCGGCCCACGGCTGACCGAACCGAAGACGCGGTCGATCTCGCGGAACGGGTCGAAAGTGCTAAAGGTGCTCACGGTTCCTCCTCTGTGATCAGCCATCCGCCACCTTGGCGGCTAACTTGAGTCTACTACAGTCAACTTTATTGATACCGCGAGTATTCCGCGCCTGGTGAGCGGTGGGTCCTGGACGTTCCGCGACACGGCCGTTTCACAGCCGCGACGTCCCTCGGCGCCGGACCGCTAGGGTCCGCGTATGCCCCAGCCCCAGCGCCCCGACGTGCTCACCGCACTGGACTGGGCGGCCCGGGTGGAGGCCCGCTCCCGCCTGCTGCTGAGCTGGCCCCGCCAGCGGGATGTCCGCTACGGCGACCGGGTGGCGGTGCGGACGGATCTGCGGGACACCGAGCTGCCCGAGCGGCTGTTCCCGCACACCCCCGGACGCACCCTGCTCGACCTGGCCATCCGCCCGGGCCGCAGCCGGTCCAGCGCCGACGTCACCGTCCTGGGAGTCATGCGCGCCAAGCACCTGCGGTCCCGCTCGTTCTATCTCAGCGGCTTCCGACAGCGCCGTGCCCCGCTGACCCTCGCGGTCCACGAGCGGGCGCCCGGCAATGCCGGGGCGCCGCTGCTCGTCGGGGCACAGGTCGCGCGAGAGGCGCACGGGCGCATCGGGTTGGAGGTTCCCCAGGTCCTCGACCTCGGCGGGCTGCAGGAGCCCAGAGGGACCGGGGCGGTGGACTGGGTGCTGGAGGAGGTCGTCGACGGGGCACCGATCCCGCCGGACGAGGCGGCCGAGGCCGTCCCGCAGCTCCTGGCCGGAGTAGCGGAGCTATGGGAACTCCGAGAGGTCAGCCACACCCCTCTCCCGGCTAAGACCGCCGCGGGAGCCGCCCGGGCGCTGCAGCGGCTCGACGAGCTGGGACCCGATCTCGAGCTCTGGCCCGAGGACGTCGACCGGCCGCGGCTGGTCCGCCGGGCGCTCAGCGTCCTCGAGGACCGCCCCGTCCTGACCTACGGGCTGACGCACGGTGATCCCGGCTTCGGCAACGCCCTGCGCCTGCCCGACGGCCGGGTCGCGCTGCTCGACTGGGAGCACGCACAGGAGCGCCACCTGTGCCACGACGCGATGAAGGTCCTCGCCGCACCCGGCATCGACCCCGCCACCTGGCCCGACCGTATGCCGTCGCTCCCCGGCATCTCCGGCGCACCCGCGACCTCACAGCTCGCCGTGGCCACCCTGCTGTTCCTCGGGGGCTGGGAGTCCCGGACCCGCCGGGCCGCCGCACGCGGCGCCCAGGTGGCCGACCGGCAGCGGGTCGGCCGGCTTCTGCGGGCGGTCCAGGCTCTCCTGGACGACTAGGACCAGGCCGCTTCCGCGCTGGCAGACGGTGACCGAGACGCCTTCCACCAACGTTTCACCCGCAGGACAGGACGAGGGAGTATGCCGTGGGGCGGGCCCGGCTCCCCACTCGCGGGCGGACGGTAGCCGACATAGGTTCCGCAGGTGGGCGTCCTCCTGGCCCTGGCCTCAGCAGGCGTGTACGGAGTCGTCGACTTCGCGGGCGGGATCCTGTCGCGACGGGTGCACTACCCCCTGGTGACGTGGCTGGGACAGGTCGGCGGCGTCCCGGTGTCTTCCTCCTGCGCGAGCCTCTCAGCAGCGGACAGCTCGTCGGTCTCTGCGGTGCGGCCGTGGCGGTGGTGCTGCTGAGCCTCGCGTAGGCAGGTTCGCGGGCCACGTCGCGCGGGCAGGCGGGGGCGCCCGGCCGATCAGGAGGACTCCGCCAGCACCTGCTCGATCGCCGCGACGACCACGTCCGGCTGATCCAGATAGACGTAGTGCGTGCTGTCCTCGGCGACGATCAGCTCGCTGTTGCTCGACAGGGTCAGCAGATCCTCCTGCAACCCGCGCCAGGCGGTGTCGAAGCGCTCCAGCACCTCCGGCGTGAGCCCCATCGACGTCAGCGCCTCGGGCGGCAGCTGCCCCGCCAGGCCGATGCCGCGGGCGATCACCACCAGCGGCGTGTCGCCGAGGGCGCCCTGCCCACCGACGGCGGCCATGCCCTCCTCGAGCGCGGCATACTCGGCCATCGCCGCCCGCAGGGCCTCCGGTTGCGCCTTGAGGAGGGCCCACTGGTCCCGCAGCTGGCCCGGCAGCTCGGGGGCAGCCGGCAACAGGTCAGCCGGTCCCATCACGCCCGCCTCGACCTGGGTGGCCAGGTTGGCGAGGCCGGCGATCTCCGCGTCCTGGACCGCGACCACCTCGGGCACGGCGGCCAGCGCCTGCCCCTGGCCCGGGTGGGAGGAGTCCACGAGCACCACACCGGCCGTCTCGTCGGGGTTGGCCTGCGCGAACGCCTGCATGGTCAGGCCACCGAAGGAGTGACCGACCAGCACGTACGGCCCCTCCTCCCCGGCGTTATCCAGCAGCGTGCCCAGCTCGGTCACGATCTGGTCGACGGACCGCGGCTCCGGGCCCGGCTGGCTCCACCCGTAGCCGGCCCGGTCGTAGGTACACACCCGCGTGCGCGCCGTCAACTGCGCCTGCAGCGGCCAGAAGTTGAGCGAGCTGTCCCCCAGCCCGGTGTCCATCAGCACCGTCGGGCTCCCTTCGCCCCTGCAGTAGATGTGCATCATGTGCCCGTCCACGTCGACTAGCTCGCCCGGCGCCGCCGGCAGGTCGGGGTTGGGTGCCGCCGCCGGTGACTCGCTGGTGGCCTCGTCGTCCGGGCCGGCCGTCTCCCCGGCCATCTCCGTGTCCGCTGCCGCGTCCTTGGTCCCCGTCTCCTCCGCCGCATCCGAGGTCGCCGCTCCGCCGTCGTCCGGGGAGGTCACCTGCGAGGTCGGGTTCTCCCCGTCGTCCGCGTCGCTGCAGGCGCCCAGGGCCAGCGTCATCAGGGCTCCGGCGCAGGCCAGGACGAGGGTCTTGCGTGCTGCGCTGACGGGCATCGGCCCACCTCCGTGATGTCGTGACGGGAGCGGGAGCTCCGTGGGCACCGAACCTAGACGCGTGGCAGGCGAGGGGCAAGGGGGCGCCGTCGGGTGCGGGCCCGACGCCGCAGTGGGACCGTGGGCCGTATGCCGCAAGCACAGGGCCACCCGCCCGTCCCGGGGGACGCGGGTCAGGAGGGTGACGGTCGGGAGAGCGCGGGTCAGGACGGCGAGGGCCAGGAGCCGCTGGCGAGGTACCGCCAGATGCGCGACTTCACCCGCACGCCCGAGCCCAGCGGTGCGCCTCCCGGGAAGGCCGGCGAGGGCGAGCGGGTCTTCGTCGTGCAGCGGCACCGGGCGACGGCGCGGCACTACGACTTCCGGCTCGAGGTCGACGGGGTGCTGGCCAGCTGGGCGGTCCCGAAGGGCCCGACCCTCGACCCAGAGATCAAACGGCTGGCGATCCACGTCGAGGACCACCCGATGGAGTATCTCCACTTCGAGGGCGTGATCCCCAGCAAGGAGTACGGCGGCGGCGACGTCATCGTGTGGGACACCGGCACCTGGGAGCCGGGCAACGACGAGGACCCGGCGACCGCGATCCGCGCAGGCACGCTGCACGTCATCCTCCACGGCGAGAAGCTGCGCGGCCAGTTCATGCTGGTGCGGACCAAGCGCCAGGAGGGCGACAAGGAGCAGTGGCTGCTCTTCCACAAGCACGACGAGCACACGGTCGACGGCTGGGATGCCGAGGACTTCCCGCGCTCGGTCCTCAGCGGGCGCACCAACGAGGAGGTGCTCGCCGACCCCGACGAGGTGTGGCACTCCGACCGGCCGGCCGACCAGGCCGCGGAGTCGCTGCGCGTCGAGGTGCCCGACCCCCCGGACCGGGACGAGCTCGCGGCGCTGCGCGACCTCGGTGCGTCGGGGACCTGGGAGGTCTTCGGGCGGAGCCTGCGGCTGACCAACCTGGACAAGGTCATGTTCCCGGGCCGGGATGCGGTGGCCGGCGAGGCGGTGGCCGGTGAGGGGTCGGGCACGGTC
>JAAYYA010000272.1 GCA_012515595.1 Actinomycetales bacterium | reverse complement strand
CTCCGCTGGCCGGCAGTGGTCGGTGCCGTCGGGCTGCTGCTGCTGGTCGGGGTCGTCTCGGTCCTGCAGGGGGCCGGCGGTCTGGCCGTCTCCGGGGTCGTCCGCGCCCTCGTCGGTGCCGTCCCCGGCATCGACGTGGCGCAGACGCTGACGACCCAGCAGGAGGGCCTGTTCTGGCAGATCCGGGTGCCGCGCACCGTGCTGGCGGCCATGGTCGGCGCCTCGCTGGGGATGGCCGGCGCGGGCTATCAGGGGGTCTTCCGCAACCCGCTGGCCGACCCCTACCTGCTGGGTGTCTCCGCCGGTGCGGGGCTGGGTGCGGTGCTCGCCCTCGGGTTCGGGCTCGACCTCTCCTGGGGCCCGATCGGGGCCCTGCCCGCGGCGGCGTTCCTGGGGGCGGTCCTGGCGGTGACCGGGTCCGTACTCGTGGCCCGCGGCTCCTTCCGCACCCCCGCGACGCTGCTGCTGGCGGGGGTGGCGATGGCCGCTCTCTTCTCGGCGACCCAGACCTACGCCCTGCAACGGCTGGACCAGGACCGGGCCCGGGAGGTGCTGTCCTGGCTGTTCGGCCGGCTCGCCACCCACGGGTGGCAGCCGGTCCTCTTGCTGGTGCCCTACGTGGTTCTGGCCGGCGTGGTCCTGCTCGTGCACGCCCGGCACCTGGACGTCCTGCGGCTGGGCGACGACGAGGCTCGGGCCCTGGGGCTGCGGCCCGCCCGGTCCCGCCTGGTCGTGGTCACCGCGGCCACCCTGCTCACCGCCGCAGCGGTCTCGGTCAGCGGCCTGATCGGCTTCGTCGGGCTGGTCACCCCGCACGTCGTCCGGCTGGTGGTGGGCCACGCCTACCGGATGGTCCTGCCGCTGTCCGCCCTGGTCGGAGGAGCCTTCCTGGCACTGGCCGACATCGGGGCACGAACGCTCGCGGCACCGGCGGAGCTGCCCGTCGGGGTGGTCACCGCCTTCGTCGGTGCCCCCTTCTTCTGCGTCGTCCTGTGGCGGGGACGGCGGGACGGGTGAGGCCGGCATCCATCCCGGCTGCCGGGCCGGCCGCCACTCCCCCCGCACTCCGCGCCGAGGACGTGGGCGTGGCCTATCACGGGGTGGAGGTGCTGCGGCAGATCCGACTGGACCTCCACGCCGGGCAGTGGCTGGGCCTGATCGGGCCCAACGGGTCCGGCAAGTCGACGCTGCTCCGGGCGGCCGTCGGTCTCGTGCCGAGCTCCGGACGGTTCGAGATGGCGCACGGGCGGACGCCGACCCCCACTGACCTGTCCCTCATGCCCCAGACGCCGCACCTGCCCGACGGGATGTCGGTCGTGGAGTACGTCCTGCTCGGCCGCACCGCCCACCTGGGGTGGTTCGGGACCGAGTCAAGCGCCGACCGGCAGCTCGCCGTCGCTGTCCTGCGCCGGCTGGGCATGGCCTCCTTCGCCGAGCGGACGGTGCAGCAGCTGTCCGGCGGAGAGGCCCAACGGGTCGTCATCGCGAGGGCACTGGTGCAGCGGGCGCCGGTCCTGCTGCTCGACGAACCGACCAGCGCCCTCGACCTCGGCCACCAGGTGGAGGTCCTGGAGCTGGTCGACGAGCTGCGCCACGAGGAGGGGCTGACCGTGGTCGCCGCGATGCACGACCTGAGCATCGCTGCGCGGTATGCCGACCGGTTGGCTCTGCTGCACCACGGTCGCATGGTCGCTCACGGGCTCCCCGACGACGTCCTGACCCCGGACCTGCTGTCCCGTGTGTACGGGCACCCCTTGCGGGTCCACACCCTCGACGGCCACCTCATCGTGGCCCCCGCCCCACGTCAGCCGGTGACGCGGAACTCCAGCCACAGCGGGTAGTGGTCGCTGATCCGCCAGGACATCTCCTGGCGGGTCAGGCCAGAGCCGGTCAGCACGTGCGGGACGAAGTCGACGTTGCCGCCGACCTGGTCGAAGTCGAGGCCCTCGAGCCGAGAGACCGTCGTGCCGTCGGCCATCGTCGGCGTGAACCAGGAGATCTGGTCGTAGTAGTGCCGGTCGGCGTCGTTGTCGAAGATCGTCCGGTGGACGTCGTGCAGGACCGCCGGCGGATAGAGCCCCGTGGCGAAGAACGCCTGCCACAACGGGTCCTCGTAGCGGTCGATGTTGAAGTCGCCCAGCACGAGCAGGTTGCGGTTCCAGTCCTTGGGCCGGTCCGCCCAGCCGCGCATCCACTCGGCGAAGGCTGTCAGCTCGTCGATGCGGTCCTCGGGCCGCTTGCCCCACAGCACGTGCACGGTCGTCAGGATGAACTCGACGCCGTTGCGGACGAAGCCCGCGGCATACGGCGTGCGGGCGAACTGCTTCACCTCGCCCTCGGCCTGCGGCGG
Organism: Actinomycetales bacterium; assembly: GCA_012515595.1. GTDB lineage: Bacteria > Actinomycetota > Actinomycetes > Actinomycetales > Dermatophilaceae > Ornithinicoccus. The sequence goes on along the minus strand of JAAYYA010000272.1, from coordinate 3,174 downwards.
CAGCACGATCTCCCCCACGAGGCCCGAGGGCTGCACCCGCGTGGTGTCGTAGAGGTAGGCGAGCCGTTCGTCGTTGCCCTTGTCGCCCTCGGTCACGTCCGAGGCGATCACCCGGAAGTCATCCCCCAGCAACGACAGGATCGCGAACAGGGCGCTCGTGTCGCGCCGGGTCTCCTGGATCGCGGTGACGTCAAAGCGCCGGATCACCTCCGCGATCGCTGCCATCGAGTGCCAGTCCCGCTTCGGGCTGTCGTTGTCACCGGCCGTCCAGGCGTCGGTGTAGCCCCCGAGGTGCCGGATGTTCCAGGTGCCGATCAGCAGGTTGTCGTCGGTGCGCGGCACGAGCTGGTCGTCGAGGGCCGCCCGGAGGCCGGTCAGGTCGGCCGCCACTTCGGCCGGCATCGGCGACGGCGGATGTATGTCGTTCACCTGCGATCTCCCTCAGCCGGACTTTCCATGGACTTGCCTGCCGGACCACCGGCCCCGGGGCCGGCGAGAGCGGCCCGCAACCGATCGGCATACTCGGTCATCTCGCCGTCGGCGTAGGTGGTGCGCGGCCAGAAGAAGCCGCGCAGCCCGTCGCCCTTGGTGCGGGGCACCACGTGCACGTGCAGGTGGGGCACCGACTGGCTCACGACGTTGTTCATCGCGACGAACGACCCGGTGGACCCCAGGGCGTCGCGCACCGTCGCGGCCATCAGCCGGGCCGCGGCGAAGACCGGCCCCAGCAGCGCGTCCGGAAGATCCGTCAGCGTCACCAGGTGCTCACGCGGGACCACCAGCACGTGCCCCTTGAAGACCGGTCGCCGGTCCAGGAAGGCGACGACGTCAGGGGTGTCCAGCACGACGTGAGCGGGCTCCTCGCCGCGGACGATCGCGCAGAACTGGCAGGCACGCTCCGGCACCTGCCCAGCATCGCAGACCGGGGCGGCCCAGGGATAGGAAATGAGGTCAGTCGACCGTCGGCCCACCGCTGCTCTGGACCAGGCTGCCGAAGCGCTGGTTGACCGACCGCGGCAGCGTGAGCATCAGCAGGACGACGGCTGGCACGGCCAGGCCGGTGAGCAGGGTCGCCGGGTCGGCGAGCTCCACGTCGGCCGCGGCGAGGGAGACCACCCACAGCACCATCGAGGCGACCGCGAAGCCCGCGGCGATCTTGCGTCCTCGCGCAGGGTCCTCGACGAGCAGCTTGCGGGCCACGCCGGCGGCGATCGCGCTGGCCGTCCCCCAGATCGTCACCCAGATGAAGCTGGTCGGCGACACACCCAGGTCGGACACGGAGATCGCACCGAGCAGGCCGAGCAGGCCGGTGACCGCCCCGGCCACGATCCAGAGCACCATGATGCCGGCGACCCACTGCAGCCACCGCTCGGCGGGGTCGGAGGAGAGCGCCATCAGCTCCGCCACGCCCGGAGCCGTGGCGGCCGCGGCAGCCACCATGAAGAGCATCAGTCCGACGTCCGCGGGGCTGGTCAGGCCGCCGGTGAGGGTGAACATGACCACGAGGAGGCCACCGCCGAAGACCACCAGGGCGGCCCACTCGGCCGGTTGGCGCTGCCGCAACCCGTTGATGAACCAGAACGCCAGCAGCGGGATCCACCCGATGCCGACGACGAGCAGGAAGAGGAAGATCCCGTTCAGGTCGAACATCGGGGCCATCCCCCACAACGACAGCGCCACACCGACGCCGAGCAGCACCATGGTCGCGGTGTGCCACCCCTCCGCCTCGTGGTCCTGGGCACCCACCTGGATCGCCAGGACGGCCGCCACCAGACCAATGGCTACGGAGACGCCCGGCAACGACTCGTCACCGACCATCCGCACGAGCATCACGAGCGCGGTCAGCAGGAAGGGCAAGACCAGCACGACCTGGATGACGCGTGGTGGGACCGGCAGACCGCTGCCCTCGACGTTCTTGGCGAAGAAGCCCACGGCGGCCGCGGCCCCCACGAGCAGGAGGATGACGAGGGACCAGCCGTTGCTGCCCGCGGCATCGCCGGCGGTCTCCCCCCAGAACCCGAGCGAGGTCACCTCCCACGGCTTGACCAGTGCCACGATCACCAGGGCGAGGGCCACCGCGGCACGGATGGCCGAGTCGGGGTTGGCACGGACCACGGTCGCGATGTCCGAGGCCTGCGTGCCGGCGCCCGGCTCCGCGGGCACGCCGCTGTAGGGCTGCGACGAGGAGGTGACGCCCTCGACCTCCCCCGGTGTCGCCAGCGACGCTGCGGGCTGCGCCGCCCCGATGGCTGCTCCGCAGTTGCCGCAGAACCGGGCCGCCCCGTCGACGCCAGCCCCGCAGGACGTGCAGTAGTTCATGGCTGATCGACTCCGCTCTGTTGGCCTACACCGGAGCAGATCAGATGACTGTCGCGTGGACGTCGCGCGAGAGTCGCGATCGGTCAGGCCGCACCCAGCTGGTCGATCACGAAGGCGATCTCGAAGGCGGTCTCCCGCCACGCGTCATACCGCCCGGTCTTGCCGCCGTGACCGGCGACCATCTCGGTCTTCAGCAGGATCGGCCGCTCCACCGGGTCGCTGGTCACCGTCTCCCGCAGGCGGGCCACCCACTTGGCGGGCTCGACGTAGAACACGCGGGTGTCGTTGAGACCGGTCGTGGCCAGGATCGCCGGATAGTCCACGGCACGGACGTTCTCGTAGGGGGTGTAGCCGCGCATGTACTCGTACACCTCGGCATACTCCAGCGGGTTGCCCCACTCCTCCCACTCCCCGACGGTCAGGGGCAGCGACGGGTCGAGGATCGTGGTGAGCGCGTCGACGAACGGCACGGCGGCGTGCACCGCGCGGAACTTCTCCGGAGCCAGGTTGAGCACGGCACCCATGAGAAGCCCGCCGGCCGACCCGCCCTCGGCCGCGAGCCGGTCCGCCGCGACCCAGCCGGAGGAGACCAGCTCGTCGGCGCAGGCGATGAAGTCGGTGAAGGTGTTCACCTTGTGCTCCATCCGGCCGTCCTCGTACCACCCGCGGCCCATCTCCCCGCCACCGCGGATGTGCGCGATGGCGTAGACGACGCCCCGGTCCAGGTAGGACAACCGGGCCACCGAGAAGTAGGGGTCGATCGAGATCTCGTAGGAGCCGTAGCCGTAGAGCAGCCCCGGCGCGCTCCCGTCCGGGACCACGTCCTTGCGGGCCACCAGCGAGATGGGCACCCGG
>JAAYYA010000271.1 GCA_012515595.1 Actinomycetales bacterium | reverse complement strand
AGGAGTCGTTCCGCCGGTTCATCGCCGACACCAAGGAGACCGAGGAGCTCTTCATGGTGGTCGACGAGGAGATGAAGATGATGGCCCAGATCTGCACCGACGGCGGGCGGATCACCGGGCCCTACCTGAAGCAGATGGCGCACCTGACGCACACCGAGTACCTCCTCGACGGGCGCGCCGAGGCGGACCCCCGGGACGTGCTGCGGGCCACCATGTTCGCGCCGACCGTGACGGGGTCCCCGATGGAGAACGCCTGCACGGTGATCCGGCGGCACGAGCCGGGCGGGCGGGGCTACTACTCCGGTGTCCTCGCCCTGGTGGAGCGCGAGGGGGACGGACGCCGTATGCCGAGGCGCCCGGGCCACGTCGATCCTGAGGTGGCCGCCGGTCCGGAGTCGCTGGACGCACCGATCCTGATCCGCGCCGCTCACCTGGCCGACGACGGCACCGTGACGGTGAGCGCGGGGGCGACCCTGGTGCGCCACTCCGACCCGGTCTCGGAGGTCGCCGAGACGACGGCGAAGGCCAGCGGCATGCTCGCCGCGCTGGGGCTGCGGCCGCGGCGGGAGGTCCGGGAGACGCCGGTGCTGGCCGACCTGCCCGGGGTGCGGGACGCCCTGGAGGCGCGCAACGAGTCGCTGGCCGCGTTCTGGCTCTCCCCTCAGGAGCGGCGGCCCGACCCCGAGCTGGTCGGTCGCGGGGTGCTCGTGGTGGACGCCGAGGACATGTGGACTCAGATGCTCGCCCACCAGCTGCGGCACCTGGGACTGGACGCCCGCGTGACGCGCTGGGAGGCGGCGACGCCCGACGACATGGGCGAGCCGGACCTGGTGCTCTTCGGACCCGGGCCGGGGGACCCCGGCGACGCCGACGACCCGCGGATGTCCCGGCTACGGGAGCTGATCGGGGCCCGGTTGGGCGCCGGTGGGCCGCTGCTGGCCGTGTGCCTCAGCCACCAGGTGCTCGCCGGGATGGCGGGGCTGCAGATCGCCAAGCTGCCCGCCCCGAACCAGGGGGTCCAGATCGAGGTGGACCTGTGGGGGACGCCGGCGCGGATCGGCTTCTACAACACCTTTGTGGCCCAGCCCGGCCCGGCGCAGCTGGAGAGGGCCGGTGCCGCGGTGCCGCTCGAGATCGCGGCGCACCCGCAGCACGGCGTGGTGGCGCTCCGCGGCCCGGGCGTCGCCACGATCCAGGGTCACGCGGAGTCGGTGCTGTCGCGCGACGGGCTCGTCGCCCTGCACGCGATGATCCGACACACGCTGGGACTCGACCGGTGAGCAGGAGGAGCGAGTGATGAGTGAAGCGACGAGCCGAGAGCTGCCGGCCCGGCTGGCGGGTGTCCGCGTGGTCAGCCTGGCCGGGACGCTGCCGGGGCCGGTCGCGGCCCGGCGCCTGACGTCCGAGGGCGCTGAGGTCGTCCGGGTCGAGGGCCCGGGCGGGGACATCCTGCGCCTGGTGGCGCCGGCGCTCGTGGACGACCTGGTGGACCACCAGCAGGTGGTGCAGCTCAATCTCAAGGACCCGACGGACCGCGCGTCTCTCGACGAGCTGCTGGACGATGCCGACCTGCTGCTGACCTCCTCGCGGCCCGGGGCGCTTGCCAGGCT
>JAAYYA010000038.1 GCA_012515595.1 Actinomycetales bacterium | reverse complement strand
CCGTGGCCCTCGGCAGCTTGCCGTGACGGGTCAACAGCACCGACCCCTGGTCCGGGGCAGCCAGCGTGGCCGCCGTCAGCGCGTCGGGGTAGTCCAGGCCGCTGACGACGTAGGCCGTGGCACCCGGCTCGACCGTGGCCGCGGCGATGGCGGCCGCCGTGGCGTAGCGGTCGTCACCGGCCAGCACCGCACCGTCGGTCCCGGCGAGAGCCGACAGCGTGTCGACGATGTCCGGCTGCACCACCGACGGCCCACCGGCCACCGTCAGCCCCTGCGGACCGGTCTCGGTGACCCGTCGCTGGATCTCGGCCCGGGTCGCGCCCGGCACCGAGTCGGCCTTGGTGAGCAGCAGCGGACCCGGTGCGGCCCCGGCGACCGCGGAGACTGCGAGGGCATCCGGGAAGTTCTGACCACTGGCGACCAGCACCTCGTCGCTGCCCGACGGTGCCGCCTGGGCGATGAGCGCCGCGGTCTCGTAGCGATCCTCGCCGGCGATCCGCTCGACCTCCCCGCGGTAGCCCTCGAACTGGCTGGCCGTGAACATCGGCGTCTCGTAGGCCTCACCCGCGACGAGGCTGTGGCCGCCGCCGAAGGCCAGGACGTCGGTGACCCGGTAGGGCCCGTCCTTCCCGCTGTCGCCGATCGCCCACCCGTCGAAGGTGAACGTCAGGTCGTTGTCACCGACCCCGAAGTTGGCGGCGCCGGACTCGAACTCCAGCTCGGTGCCGTCCGGGGAGCGCAGCTGACCGGACCACTCGTAGTAACCAGCGGTGTCCGCGTGCACCTCCACGGTCACCAGCAGCTGGTCGTAGAGGCCGTTGCCGTCCAGGTCGATGCCCTCGGCGGTGCCCTCGCCGGTGAGGCGCAGCCCCGAGTGCTCGAACTCCGCGTAGCCGTAGGCGGCGGTCACGTGAGCGTCGGTCAGCTCGGTGACTGGCATCAGCGCCAGGTCCGACTCCTCGACGATGCGCAGCATCGACAGGGTGTAGGGCCCGTCGACACCGGTGTCGTAGATCGTGGCGCCGTCGAAGGCCATCGCCACCGGCGACGTCCCCGCGGGCAGGGTCACGACGGTGCTGGTGGTCTGCGCGTTGCCCTCGCTGTCGGTGAGCTCACCGAAGACGCGGTAGGTGCCCGCCGCCTCGACGTTCAGGTCGAGGGAGACCTGGAGCACGTCATACATCCCGTTGCCGTTCAGGTCCTGACCGGAGTCGGCGATGCCGCTCACCGTCGCCGCGCCGCTGCTGGCCGTCGCCAGGCCGTAGGCCTCCCGGCTGAACACCGCGCCGTCACCGGTGGTGCCCTCGGCCTGCACGCTCACGGCATACATCCCGACCTGGCTGGTCACGAGATCGCCGGAGTAGACGCCGTCACCGGCACTCGCGTCCGCGCCGGTTCCGTCGTCGACCAGGCCGACCTGGACGGTGGTGCCGTCAGGCTGCTGGACGGTCGCCGTGACCTCGGCACCGGTCAGCGCGGCGGCACCGTCGGTGAGGGTCGCGCGGACCGGCACCGACTCACCCGAGGAGACACTCGGGTCCGGCAGCTCCATGGTCAGCGCGACGCCGCTCTCGGCGGGCCAGGCGTGGATCGCGTAGGTCGTGCTGGTGTCGCCGGAGACCTCGACCGTCCAGACGCCGACCTCGGGCGTCGCCAGCCGGTAGACGGCCAGCCGACCGCCCTCGACCTCGTCGTCCTCGAACTCCGCACCCGGTGTCGTCGGGGTGATCCGCTCGCCCGAGGGCGCGACCAGCTCCACCGTCAGCTCCGGGCCGGCGGAGTAGAGCACGGACACGAACGTCTCGGAGGCCTCGTCGATGGGCACCTGGTGCTCGGCGGTGCCGGTGTCGAGCGGGCCACCGACGGTGGCCGTGTGGGCGGGCAGCGTGCTGACCGGCTCCTGGGCCGCGGCGACCCCTGCACCCTGCGGCTGCGGGGAGCCGGTCGTGCGGCCGGGCTGCTGCACGGTCGGCTGCATCTGCGCCAGGATCGCCTGGGACTGGTGCAGGCCGCTGTGCGTCGCGTCCTTGTCGTCACCCGAGGAGACGTAGGTCGCGGGCAGCATCTGGGTGAAGTGGTGCGCGGACCACAGCGGCACGATCGTGTCGCCCTGTCCGGTGACGCTCAGCAGGAACCGGTTGATCAGGCACCAGCAGCCGTCGGTGCGGTAGTCACCGGCCATCACCGTGAAGTCCACCTGCGGGCTCAGGGCGTGGTTGGCGTTGTAGAGGGCCATGTAGGGCGTGGTCAGCTGCACCCCGGCCGGAGCGGCCAAGGCGCCGACCAGGCCGCCGCCGAGGCCGCCGATCGAGATCACGACCGACTGCGCGAGATCGGCCAGGGGGCTGCCGGCGTTGGGCGTGCCGAGCTGCACGATGCGGTCGACGCCCTCGTG